>NZ_JBSFFI010000048.1:0-19303 GCF_053596035.1 Streptomyces sp. NPDC001781
GGCTCCGACGGTGTGGTGTGGGTGGACGTGTCGGCGGGTGCGGGCCGGCAGGTGTCGGCGCTGCCGCCGTCGGTCGCGGCGTCGGACGCGCGGGCTCTCGTCGTCGACCCCGCCGGTCGGGCGGTGGAGCGTGCGCTGCCGGAGTTCGCGCAGTCGTCGTCCACGGCACACGCGGTGCTGGACGCGGCGACGGGGCACGGGTACGGCGCGCTCGGCCTGGAGGTCGAGAAGCGTCAGTGGTTCGTGATCAGCGGCATCGGCGACGTACCGGCCAAGCAGGTACTGGCCGTGGCGCCCGGTGTGAAGATCGTCACCGATCATGCCCCGCTCTTCCGGACCGCCGACGGGCGGATGCACCTCACCATGCCCGCGGCCGTACCAGGAGAGCCGCACCCCCAGAGGGCCTCCTACCTCATCGGCGAGGTCGTCCTGGAGCCGATGGCGGTACTCCCCGGTGAGCAGCGTCAGTCCCAGGAGGAGGCGCTGGCTCGGCTGGACCGGGTGGAGCGGGCCCTGGACGCCAGGGACGCACCGGGCGCCGCCCCGCACATCAGCCTCTCCGATCTCCTCCCCGCCTTGGACGGCTGGGAGACCACCGAGCTGGGCGACAAGGCCCTGGTCGGCCGGTCACCGCTCCAGAAGAACCTCGCCTATGTGCAGCCCACCACGGGTCTGCCCGCCCTCGGTTTGAGCGCGCTCTACGACGCGGCGGTCGACCGGCTGCCGCACGGGGTCCTCGGGTCGGTCGAGATGTCGGGCAGGGAGTTCGGGATGACGGCCACCGCGGACTTCGTGCGCGCCTTCACCGGCCGGAGCGACGTTCCCGACCCGGTCGTTCCCTTCCTGTCGCCCATCCCGGACATCGACGAGCTGTGGGGCTACCTGCGGCTGGGCTACGCCCACACCGTCGCCAGGCCGGGCGGCACAATCCTCAACCAGAGCCAGACCGGGTTCATGACCAAGAACGGCCTGACGGTGGCGTCCCGTCACGCGCTGGACCGCATCCTGCGGGCGCTGCGGCCCCGTTCCCGGAAATTCCTCGACGAGCACCACGACGGCATCAGCGCGAGGCTCGCCGTCGTGCTCGGGAGGCTGCTGGAGTACTACCGGAGCAACGTCACACCGGACAAGCCGCTCTTCCCGGGGTACTTCGACGCCACCATCGGCGATGTGCCGTCGCCCCGGGAGCACCTGACCTCCGTGCTGACGGGGCGCACCTCCCGGGGCAAGACCGTCACCCAGAAGCAGACGGTCGACATGGACGACGACCAGTACCCGACCCTGGACACCGACGACGGCAGGCTGGAGGTCCCACTGGTCCTCACGGAACTGCGGCACTACGCCTACGACGGTGGGCAGTTGATGACGCCCGAGGAGATCCGGCTGGCCGTGGCCGAGTTGTCGAAGCTCAGCCGCGAGGTCTACCGGCGGGCGCTCACGCACCGGGCCCCGCTGCCGGAGGACGTCCTGCGCGATGCCATCACCCGGGTCCTGGACAACGACGCCGTCCGAGGCCTCGCCCACTTCGTGCAGACGGTGCTGATGTCCGGGCTGCCGCAGCAGAGCGGCGGCAGCTACCGCCGGCTGATGTCGGTGGGGGAGAGCCAGCGGATCTCCCGCGCCCTGGGCGAGTACGCCCTGGGGACCCCGCTGCCCGAAGACGGCTCCGTGCACCGGGCGCTGCGCACGGCTGTCGACGAGGCGTCCGAGGCCGTCGACTCCGTCCCCCCGCAGCACCGGTCGAAGCTGCAGGACATGGTCCGCTCCGCGCGGGCTGCTCTGGAGATCCTCGCCGATCCGGAGCGGACGCCGCCGGTGATGGTGTGGGCTTCGGAACTGGTCGCGCAGGACGGGGCGCGGGTTCCTCTGGACCGGGTGCTGGTGGTCGGGCACCGGGACGCGGAGGGCAGGCCGGTGGGAACGTCCTCGCGCCCGGTCGAGGACTGGCAGGACGCCCACCGGCATGCCTACGGCCTGATGCCCGAGGTGGTCGGGTTCACTTTCGTGCGACGGGGCCCGGTTCCGCTGGAAAGCCCGGCGCAGACCTTGCCGTTCGCGGACGCCTATCTGGTCGGGCTGCGCGGTGGTCCGGCAGCCGCGTCGTTGCCTCTGTCGGACGGCAGTGACGGGGTGTTCGACTACGCGCGGGTCGTGGACTTCCTGTTCGCGGTGGACGGGCACCTGACGGCGCTGGCACCGGAGCGTCCGGTGCTGGTGGTGGGGGCGGATCTCACCGGGTTGCCTGCGGGTGACCCGCTGGAGGTGCCTTTGGCCGGTGAGATTCTGGCCGATGGTCTGGACCGGTGGGTGTGGGCGACGGGCAGTGGTGCCGAGCCGGTGCTGGTCCCTGCGGACGGGTCGGCGGGCGTGCGGTGGCAGTTGGCGGAGGGTGACTGGTGGGTCGGGTTCCGTCCTGGGCTGTCGACCGCCGAGCTGGGTCGCTGGGCCGAGCAGATCACGGGCCGTCGTGACCGGGCGCCGCAGGTGCGGCGGTGGGTGCGGGCGATCCGGCTGGTCTACGGTCCGTTGCTGGAGAACGACACGGCCGCGTTCGAGGCGCTTCTGACGGGGTTTTGGGCGCTGGAGCAGACCCGCGCGGCCAATGGCGTGCAGACGTCGCTCACCTGGGGCGATCTGCGGTCGGCGGTGAGTTCCCACTTCGCGGCTTTCGGGCAGCCGGAGCCTTCGCTGCCGGTGGGCCTGCAGTTCCTGCTGCTGTCGGCGGCAGGTGCGACGGGTGTGGACCTGGAGCTGTCGAGGTTCTCGATCGTTCCGCAGCACCACAGCGTGCGGGCCTGGGGGGAGGCGGTCGGCCCTGCGGTGGCGCAGGACGGAGAGATGACGTTCTTCGCGCCGGAGCCGGGGTCTTCCGCGTCACCCGCCCCGCCGCCGTACGCCTCCACCCCCGCGCAGAGCGCTCCCGAACCCCCGGCGGCTCCGGACACGTCGACCGGGCCGGACGACTCCCTGCTGTCGGCGGAGACGCTGATCACAGGGCCGTCGGGGCGTCCGCAGGGCCGCAACTGGACGGATGAACGGGTCGGCCGGGTGCGGCTGGGGACGGTCCGGGTCATCGAGGCCCGGCCGGGTGTGGCACCGAGGGTGGTCTCGGCCGGGCCGGCGCCGTGGCCGACCACCGCCTACGTCGTGGCGGCGGCGGGTGAGGACGGGCGGGTGGACCTACCGGACGGCCGGGTGCTGGACGCCGAGGGCCTCGCCGCCGTGCTGGCCGCCGACCCGGAACTGGCGAAGCTGCCGAAGGACGTTCCCGTCGTCCTGGCCGTCCCGTTCGCGGGACAGCAGTACCAGGAGACACTGCTGCTGGTCGCCCACCGGCTGGGCCGTACGGTGTGGGGAGCCAGCGGTGTGGCGCGGCTGGCCCTCGACGAGCCGGGGAACGCACATGTACCGGCTTTGATGGACCCCGATCCGCACGCGCCGGTCGGTGCGTGGGTGAAGGTTCTCCCGCCGGCCGCGCCCGTGCGGCACGAGGACCGTACGTGGACGGCGCTGGACGGGACGGTGTTCCGCGACAGCGACGTGGACACCCGCCCGCTGGCGGACGAGAAGCACGAGCGGTTCGGCCGGCTGGCCATGTCGCGGCAGGACGGACTGCGACGGGTGGAGCGGCGTTTCCGCACCTTCCGCCGGATGCGGGAGCTGGTGCACTTGACGCCCGTCGGCGCGTCGTACCAGGAGGGCGACTCCGAGCCGGTCTCCATGGACGCGGCGGTCTACGTGTACGCCGGGCATGCGTTCCTCGGCGGGGTGGTGCTTCCGCTGCGTGACGGCAGGACGGTGGACCTCGCCACACCGGACGCGGCCGCGTACATCGCGGGGCTGCCGGAGGTGCGGAAACTGCCCCCGGGGCACCGGATACACCTGGAGCTCTGCTGGAGTGCGTCGGACGGCGACCCGTTGCGGCCACAGGCTCCGTCCGCTCCGGTGCCCCATGTGGACGATCCGCTGGGTGAGGTCCCGCTCAACCTGTACGTGGCGAACCTGTCGCGTAAGGGAACGATCGGCAGCACCCGGCCGACCGGCTTCAACGACGTCCGGCGCTCGACGGTCGACGCGGCGAACGGTGAGCGTGGCCGCCAGGCCCTGCAGCCCCCCGAGCCGCTGGACCACGAGCTGGACCGGTTGGCGCGGGAGGTGGGCCTGCACGACGGCACGGGCGCGGTGCCGGTGGAGGTCCGGGATGCCGCCCTGCGGGTGGTGCGGGCGCTGCGCAGGGTGTTCGGCAACGAGATCGAGGACGACCGTGGCGTGCCGGGCGGCCGCTACGAGCGCGTACTGAAGGGCGTCGCCGCGCTGGAACGGATGCGGGCCAACGACCCGGCACTCAGTCCGTTCACCCCGTTCCGCATGGACCTGCTGGACTTCTACGTCCAGGAACACACCGGCCGCTCCCCGGACCGGGCCGGGTACCTCGCCCTGCTCGACTTCGCCGCGGCCCGGCTGGCGGCCGACCCCACCGCCCGGCTCACGGACGTCGTGCCGTCACCGGCTCTCCAGATCACCCTCAGGCAGCTGGCGGACAAGCGCGAGCAGGCGATCCGGTATGTGCAGTCGCTGTCCGCCTCGGCGGTGGTCACCCCACGGCACGTGGCGTCCACACTGTGGGCCACGGCACGCGCCGCCCAGATCTTCCGTCTCCTGACACCCACCGGCCGCGAGGCGATGGGCCGCAAGGTCCTCCACCTCGACAGCACCACGACCTGGGACCGGTCACAGCAGGAAGCCCTGTGGGCGGTCACCGCCAAGGCCATCGCCGAGGGCATGGACGTCACCGACCACGACCTGCTGGCCGCCTACCACCTGAAGGAAGCCGGTGCCTTCGGTCCGGCGGCCTTGCTGCGGCAGGGCCCCAACATCCAGGGCGTGAACTGGTCCGGGGCCCCCGCGCCCGCCGGGGTCGACTGGAGCACCGTACGCCGGATGACCTCCGGGCCCGACGGGACCGCCCTGACCTCCGTCGAGCCGGACTGGACCGGCCCGGGCAAACCCATGCCCATGCTGACCCTGATCGAGGTCGACCAGACAGGCACCATCCTCCTCCACCTCCCGGGCCGCGCTACCGTCCCCGTCCCCGAGCGCGAGTTCCTCGCCCTGCTGGACATGAGCCCGGCGATGCGCGGCGTCGGTCTGGGCATTCCGGTGCTGTTCCTGACCACCGGTGCAGGGGCGCTGAGCCCGCAGCTGGTACAGACGTTCTCGCAGGACACGGGGCGCCCTGCCTACGGTTACAGCGCACCCATGCTGCTCACCGACACCAGCCCCGGCGTGCCGCTCCACATCCTCGCCCTGCCCGACCCGGCCACCGGCGCCCCGGGCCACTGGACCGCCGCCACCCGGAAGCCGAGCACCGCCACCCTCACGCACGGCACGCCCATGCTCTTCGGACCGACGACCACGACCGTCCCCACCACGCGGGTAGCGGACCCGTTGCAGGACCCGGACACCGTGCTGCGGGACGGCTCCGGCGCGGTGCGCGGACGCAATCTCACGTGGGATTGGATCGGCGAGGTGCGGGTCGACCGTGTGCGGGTGGTCACGGGCGGCCGGTTCGCGCCGGAGGTATGGGAGCCGGACCGGCCCGCGCCCTGGGGCGGCGACGCCTACGTGGTCGTGGAGGGGGATCCGGTGGACCACGAGGCGTTCGCGGAGATGCTGGCCGCGGATCCGGAACTGACGCGACAGCCGGGCCACGTGCCGGTCGTGCTGGCCATCCCGTACGCGGGCACCCAGTACCTGCTTCTGATGCGCGCGGTTGCCGTCAGACTGAGGCGGCGGGTGTGGGCGCCGAGCGGCGACGGGTCGCTTCGGTACGACTCCGGCCTTGGCGCCCACGTGCCGACGATGACGGTCCGGGACCCCGGTGACTGGCACGGCGACTGGGTGCCGTTCGACCCGCCCGCCGCGCCTGCGCCGTTCGAGGACCGGGAGTGGGTATCGCTGGAGGGCAGGAGGTTCCGCGACAGCGACGTGGCCATCCGGCCCCTGGTGTTCGACCGCCGCGAGCGGTTCGGCAGCATCTCCATGCACGACAACATGGCCGGGCGCGAGACGCTGCTGCGGTCCTACTACAACTTCCGGCGACTGATGCACTACGTGGTTACCGGTGAGGGCGCCCAGCCGGTCGCCACCGAGCCGTTCAACCCCGACCGCGCCATCTACGAATTCCACGCACACGGCTTCCCGGGCGGCATTGCGCTCGCACTGCGCGACGGCGGGAAGGTGACGTTGAACGCGCGCGATGGCGGGCGGTACATCGGCGGGCTGCCCGACGTCAGGGAGCTGCGCCCCGGTTACCGGTTGGGGGTGAGGGTCTGCTACTCCGGGTCGGCGGGCGACCCGCGGAACCGGCCGAGGGGGGGCCGCCCGGTACCCCGTGTGGAGGACCCCCTGGAAGAGGTGTCGATCGGGCGAGAGGCGGCCAACGCCAGCGGGCTCGAGGTCGAGTCGACGTCCATGGTCGTGGGTATGTCCCCCAGTACCTTTATGATCCAGGACACCCCCGGCGGTGTGATAGGACGTCAGGAGCGTGACCGGCCGGAGCCCTTGGACAGCGAGCTGGACCAACTGGCGCGGGACGCCGGCCTGCACACGGCCCCCGGCGTGGTGCCACCGGAGGTCCGGGCGACCACGCTGCTGCTGGTCCGTGCGCTGCGCGAGGCGTTCGGCCAGGCCGTCGAGGACGACCGCGGAGTGCCGGAGGGACGGTACGAGCGGGTGCTGAAGGGCATCGGCGCGCTGGAGACCCTGCGCGCCGGCGACCCCGGCCTGCGCTCGCTCACCCCGTTCCGGCTGGACCTGTGGAGCTTCCTCGCGCGGCGGGTCGGCGGAGACGCCCCGGCTCAGGCCGCTTACGTGACGGTCCTGGACGCGGCCCGGAACCTGGTGGCCCAGCGGCCGGGCGCCCGGCTCAGCGAGATGGTTCCGGACACGGCGCTGACCTACGCCGTCGAGGAGCTGTCGGGCGCCGACGGCACGAGCCTCGTCCAGGGCGCGCTGGACCTGCCCGACTCCACGCCGGTGAGTCCGAGGCAGACCGCGCGGGTCTTCTGGGCGACGGTGGCGGCGGCCGACCGGATCCTGTTCGGGATGACACCGGTGGAGCAGGAGAGCCTGGGCCGCGGTGTCCTCCACATGGCGGAAACCGACCCCTGGACCGACGACCGGGTCATGGAGCTGACACTCCTGGCCACCCGGGCCCACGCGCGCGGCCTGGACATCGCCGACCCCCATCTGCTGGCCGCCTACCACCTCGGTGAACTGGGAGCCTTCGCACAGGTCCTCACCGACGGGACGGAACCGACCGGCTACAACTGGAGCGGCCGCCCGGCCCCCAACGGCGTGGACGTGGACCACTGGTACGCGCGGCTGAAGCGCGGCGGGGACATCATCACCGTTCCTCACCCGGCACAGTGGAAGTCCAGGAAGCGACCCGGCCGGACCGGGGTGATCTGGACCGGGATCGACGGGGGAACGGTCGTCGTGCACCTGCCCGGCCACCCCCCGCTGCGCATACCCGACGAGGAGCTCTGGGCCCTCCTGGACCTCGCCCCACTCGTGACCAAGGCGGAAGTGGACGTCCCCGTCCTCTTCCCGATGCCCGAGTTCGCGGCCGGGGGAGCGAAGCGGCTGCAGGCGTTCTCCGACCGCACCGGGCGCAACGCCTGGGGCTACACCGGCCCCCTCGACCTCGTCGAGGACGACCTGTTCGGCCCGCTGGCCGTCACCGCCCTCCGCGAGAAGAAGCTGGGCCAGTGGATCACGACCGTCTGGAAGGCCCGGCCCGTACTGCCCTGGCCTTCGGACAGCGTCACCACGGCCCCGGCCGCCGCCCCGCTCTGGCCGACACCGTCGGCCCGGCAGGACTCGGGCGTCGGGACGTTCCACTTCGCGGGTTCCGGCACCGGGGAACCGGAACCGGGCGAGCGGCCCGGTTTCGCCTATCCGTCCGCCGCCCGGATCAACGCCACTCCCGTGTCTCCCGCCGACCCGGGGAGCACCCCGGACGAGGACACCACCGACACCCGGAACACCTCCGGTGACGGTCCGGGCTGGGCGGTACCGTCCTGGCGTCCCGCCGGATCGCCCGGCACGGTGAGGTTCGCCGGCCTGTACCGGGACCGGGAGTGGCGACGCCGCAGCGCCGCCCTGGAGTTCGCGTACGCCGAGCACGTGGGCCGGACCGCCGGGCTCGTCGACTCCGTGCGCGACGCGGTGTCCCGTATGCACGGGGAGCTCGCGGCGCGCCACGGTGAGGACGCCGCCCGGCGGGCCTTCTTCGCCCCGGACGCGATTCCCGCGGACCCGGCCGCGGAGCTGGAGCGGCTGACGACGCTGCCCCCGGGGCCGCTCGCCCTCGACGCGCTGATGACGGCGCTCACGTACGCCTCGTACGCCGGTCCCGGGCTGCCGCGCGAGACGGCCGAGGCCCTGTCCCGGCCGGCCGGCAGCCGTGCGCGGTACGCGCCGGGAAGCGCCTACCGCGAGGTGCACGACAGCCGGGGGATGCGCCGCGTGGGCGGCGAGCACGGCCCCGCACTCCGGCTCCTGCGGACCTACGCCGCGCTCGGCGCGGCGCCGGGTCGGCTGCTCGCGCTGCGCGACGCCCTCATCGCCTGGGCGGTTCCGGCCGACCTCCAGTCCCTCCACGAGATCCTGCGTGCCTCCCACCGGATCGGCCTGGGAACCCCCGAGGAGCGTGACCTCGCGCTGCGCGACGGTGCCGGACTCCACACCTGGGTGGCGGACTCGGTCGGGGCGGCCGGACCCGCCCGGACCGACCGGGACGAGCCGTCCTTCGCGCCGTTGGTCCCGCCGCACCGCGCCCTGTACGCGGAGCGGATGACGTTCGGCCACGCCATCACACGCAGCAGACTGGACCTCCCCGGCGGCCTCGTAAACCTGGTCGACACCGCGCTCGCCGGAGACCCGCTGCCCGAAACGCCCCGCGGCAGGGCGCTCCAGGACTGGCTGAACCGATACGGCGACGCGGGCAGGGAGGCCCTGGCACGGCTGCACCCCGCGCATCTGACGGCCGTGCACCTCTACAGCGGCGCGGACTACCGGCTGATGAAGGCGTTCCTCAACGGCGAGCGTTTCGGTGCGGGGCTGGGACGCCGCCTGGTGCGCCTCACCACCTGGACCCTGACCCGGAAGATGGCCGAGGTCGGGGCCGCCGACCTCCTTCCCACGACGCTCCGCGGCCAGGAGGGCTTCGCCAAGCTGTTCGACGCGATGTGGGACGTGGACGACCTCGACGCATCGACCCCCGAGGTGGCGCGCCTGAGGCGTCATCTGGACGCGATGGCGGACGCGGTGCACGAGGAACTGGCCCTGCACGTCGACATGACGATCGAGGCGCTGGAGATCCTGCCCCCGCTGAACGGCGACGTCTGGTGGGGCGACCGCGGGGTGCCCGGGGCGCTGGGCGCCCCCCCGGTCGACGGCCCGGTCTACGGCAGGGACCGGATCACGATGCCGGTCTTCCGCAGCACGGCGCGGAGCAAGGAGGAAGCGCTCGGCTTCATGCACTGGAGCAAGGCGGTGCCCGGCGACGCGCACCGCGGGCTGGTACACGTGACCCGCTCCACGGCGCGGGAGGTCAGCCCGTTCGTCGTCCTGCCCCTGGAGACGGAGGTCCTGTACCCGCCGGGTGCCTCCGTGGACATCACCAGCCGGACCGTCGTCGCCGGCGATGCGCGCACGGAGCCGTACGAGTTCATCCAGACCGAAGAGATGGCCCCTCGACAGACGCCCGCTGACATCGGCCGGATCACGGAACCCGGTACGCCCGACGACCTGTTCGGAGTCCGTCCCCCGGCCGCCGCAGCCGACGCCGGGATCCGGCCCGCGCCGGTGATGCGGCCCGTGCACGGGCGGAACGGCGAGCTGATCGGTGTGGCGTCGTTCGACGACGCGGACTGGGCGGAGCGGCAGGAGCAGTACGGCAGGCTGGACCGCGCGCGGGGCTTCGTGTCGTGGGAGCGCGACGGCGCGGGCCGGCCGGCCGCCTCGGAGCAGGCGCTGCCGGGCGGTGGCACGGCCGAAGGGACGTTCTTCTTCGCGTCGCACGGCGGCGCCGACGGGCTGGCGCTGGTCACCGGCGACGGTGGCGTGCAGCGGGACGACGGGGCGTACGTGGGACGGCTGCTGCGCTCGGCGCGGGACCGCGGCTTCCGCAGCGTGACGGTGCTCGCGTGCGGTCCCGGCGACGTGCCGCTCAGCGAGGCGGAGGCCCGGGCGCGCGCGAAACGGATTGCCGTCGGTTCGGGGCTGCCTACTCATCTTGCGGTGGGGCGCGTGGCGGTGTCCGACGGGCTGCCGCACCTGCTGGAGGACGCCGACGGGCGGGCCACGTACTGGGTGACGGAGTACCCGGACGGCTGGACGGGTCCCCGCGTACCGGCCCCGGGCGTGGATACCGGCCGGCGTGCCGCGTTCGGTTACCCGTCCCCCGGCCTGTCCAACGTCACGGGAAGCGTGCGGGACGCCGCCCCGGAGCAGCTCGTCGCCGCCGACGCCGCCGGGGGAGCGCCCTGGTCGGTGACGCCCTGGCGCCCTGCCGGGGCCCCGGACACGCCGCGGTTCACCGGCTTCTACCAGGAGCGCGCGTGGCGGCAGGCGAGCGTCGACTGGGAGGACTCCCTCGCCGAGGCGCTGAGCGACGTCCCCGGACTCGCCGACGCGGCCGGGACGGCCCTGCGCGGGGTGTACGAGCGGCTCGCCGAGCGCAACGGGGGCAACGCGGCGGCCCGCGCGTTCTTCGCCCCGGACGCCGCGCCGGAGGACCCGGTCGCCGCGTTGGAGGGTCTGCTCGACGAGCCGCCGGGGCCGGAGGCCCTGGACGGACTGATGAGGGCCCTCGTGTACGCCGCGTACGCCGGTCCGGGGCTGCCCCGCGAGGTCGAGGAGGCCCTTTCCGCAGGCGGCGCGCGGTTCGCGGAGGACAGCGCCTACCGTGCCGTGCACGACAGCCGCGGTTTCCGCCGGGTGGGCGGCGAACGCGGTCCCGCGCTGCGCCTGCTGCGGATGTTCGCCGCGCTCGGCCTGCCGTCCACCGAACTGCCGGCGTTCCGCGCCGCCGTGGCCGCCTGGACGATCCCGTACGACCTGCAGTCGCTGCACGAAGTGCTGCGCGCCTCCCACCTGATCGGCATGGGCACCGCGGACGAACGCGCCGCCGCCACCCGGGACGGTGCCGCGCTCCACACCTGGACGGTGCGCCGGTTCACGGAGAGCGGGCTGCTGCCGCGCGAGGACGACGGCAGCGAGCTCGCGGCCCTGACCCCGCCGCACCAGGCCCTCTACCAGGAGCGCATGACCTTCCCGTTCGAACTCACCGGGACGATGGACGTACCGGACGCCCTCGTCACGATGGCCGACGCCGCGCTGGCCGGCGCGCTGCCGCCCCGCCCGGCCCCCCGGCTCCAGGTCATGGCCGACTGGCTGGAGCGGTACGGCGACCGTGGCGCCGAGGTGCTCCGGCGGCTCACCCCGGCCCACATCACGGCCCTGTACCTCTACAGCTCGTACGACTACCGGCTGATGAAGGCGCTGCTCAACGGCGAACGTCTGGGCAAGGGCCTCAGCCGTCACCTGGTGCGCTTCCACAGCTGGCGTTACCTCCTGGAGTCGGCCCGCGAGGAGGAGCTGGACATGCCGCCGCTCACCCTGGTCAGCCGGCCCGACTTCACCGACCTGTACGAGGAACTGACCGAACTGCCCGATCTCGACACCCCGAGTCCGGAGCTGGCCCGGCTGCGGCGCCGCGCGGACATGATGGCCGACCGGCTCCACGACGAGCTGAGACTGCACATCGACATGGCCGTCGAGGCGCTGGAGATCCTGCCGTCCGTCGGGGAGACCGCGTGGTGGGGCGAGCGGGGAGCGCCCGGCCCCATCGACCGGCCCGCCCTGAACGGCCCCATGTACGGTGCCGACACCATCCGCGTGGCGTTCTTCCGCAGCACCTCGCTGAAGCCCACGGAGGCGATCGAGTTCGCCCTGGGCGACAAGGCGGTTCCCGCCGGTTCGCACCGCAAGCTGGTCCAGGTCAGGAACTCGACGGCGCGCGACGGCACTCCCTTCTTCAAGCACCTCTCGGAAGGGGAGGCCCTGTACCCGCCGGGCATGGAGTTCGACGTCGTCGACCGACGGCTCGTCGAGACCCGCGGACGGCCGCCGATGCTGCACGAGGTGGTCGAGGAGGCGACCCCGCTGCCCGACGGCCTCTCCGGCACGACGTCGGCCGACCCGCTTCCCTTCACCCCGGTGGTGTTCGAGGACTCGGCGGACGCCTTGTTCGACCTCGGCCTGGACAGCGACTCCGACATGTCCGACGCCGGTGGGTCGGACTTCGACACCCACCCCGACCTCGACGCCCGCTCCGACCTCGGTGACGACGGCTCACCGGCAGGCGCCTATCCGCAGCGTGACTACTGGAACGCCCCGTGGGAGGGGCACGGGACCGCGTCCTCCCTGGAAGGGATCGCCGTCCAGGAGATCCGGGCGAACGGCAGGACGTTCGGCAAGGCATCCTTCACCCGTCGGGACTGGGCGCTGCGCGAGCCCTTCTACGGTCGCCTGCACGCGGCCACCCACTACACCGAGTGGAGCCGCGGCCCCGCCCAGGAACGCGTGGCCCGACGGCGTCCGCTGCCCGCCACGACGCAGAACGGCACGTTCTTCTGGGCGTCCCACGGCTGGCGCGACGGCTATGCCGTCGCCCGAGAGGACGACAGGAGCGTCGGTGCCGACGGCGCCATGGTGGGGCGCCTGCTCGGCGAGGGCCTGGCCGCGGCGGGCTTCACCAGCATCACCATCCTCGCCTGCGGCGACGCCACCAGCACAGGCCTGCCCACCGGCACTGCGGCCCGGGGCGACAGTCTGCGGGACGCCGTCCGACTGGTCGCGCCGATCATCCACCACACCGGCCTGCAAGTGTTCGTCAGCACCGGCCGTGCGGCTATCACCCCAGGTCAGGACGAGGACGGGCAGCCGACGGCCGAGATCCACCTCCTGGAGGCCGTCGACGGCAGTCCCACGACCATGCTGCGCGTCACCCCGGCTACCCTGGCCGGCACGAACCTCGGCCCTCCCGGGCCGGGGGAGGCCGAGGCCGGACCCGGCTCGCCGGCCGACGCACCCTGGTCCGTGCCGGGATGGCGGGTCCCCGGTGCCTCCGAGGCCGTACGTTTCGCCGGGCTCTACCGCGACCGCGAGTGGCGCAACCTCAGCTTCCGGTTCGAGTGGAGCCTGGCGCAGAAGCTCTCCACCGATCCCGAGGCCGTCCAGGGTGCCGCGCGTGCTCTCAGCCGGCTCCACCACTTCCTGGCGCAGCGGCACGGCGCGCTCGCGGCGGACAGCGCCTTCTTCCGGGGCCCGGAGGCCGAGCAGTGGCTCGCGGCACCGGACGCGGTGCACCGATTCCTGCAGGCCGGTCCGTCCGTACCTCAGATGGTCCAGGCGTTCGGCCATGCGGCGTACGGCGACGCGGGGCCCGTCACCCTGCTGCGTACCCAGCCCGGCTGGCTCCGGTCACCGTGGGCCCCGCGGCCGCACGGACCGCGGCAGGGTGCGTACCGGACCGCGCACGACCCGCGCGGATTCCGGTACGTCGGCGGGGTGGTCGGACCGGCCCTGTGGCTGATGCAGGCCTACCGGGCGATCGGGGCGAGCGGACCCGAGCTGATGGCCTTCCGCAAGGCGCTGCTGGCCTGGTCGATCCTGACCGACACCCATTCCCTGCACGAGGTGCTGCGTGCCTCCCACATGGCGGGTGTGGGCATCGAGGCGGAACGAGTCGCGCTCGCCCTCGACGGCGCCCGGCTGCACCGGGTGGCCGGGCGTGCCTTCGGTACGGGCCCGGTCCTGCCGCACCACCACTTCTACGACAGCAGGACACGCTTCGTCTCCCGCTACGACGTCGCAGTTCCCGGGGACATCGCGCAGGCGCTGACCGCGGCGGAGACCGGGGCACCCGTGCCGGAGGAACTGGTGGAACGGGTCGAGGTGGCCACCAAGTGGCTCGAGCGATTCGGGGAGCGGGGCCGGGCGTCCCTGCGTGCCCTGGCTCCCGGCCATCTGACCGCGCTGTTCCTCTACACCAGCCAGGACCACGAGCTCTTCAAGACCTACGTCACCGCGACCCGCTTCGGCGCCGCCGGCCGCTGGATGTTCAGGGAGCGGATCTGGCAGTACGTGCGGGGGGACGTCGTGGAGACCGGCCAGGGCCTGCCGGAACTGCTGGACTCAGACGAAGACCTGAGTGACGCGATCTCCGATCTGCGGGACCTGGACCCGGAGGCGGCCGAGGAGGAGACCAAGGCCATCCGCCGCCGGGTGAACAGGATCGCCGACAAGCTGTACGACGACATGGCCATGCACGTCGAGATGGCGGTCGAGGCCCTGGAGATCCTTCCGCCGGTGAACGGCCCGGTCTACTGGGGTGGCTGGCTCCCGGGCCACCTGGACGCGACCTCGCAGAACGGACCCCTCCTCACCACGACCACGCTCTACATCCCGCGATTCCGCAGCACCACCGAGGACTGGAACAAGGCGGGAGGATACATGCGGGGCGACCTCAGGGGGATGGGCGACGCCCAGGACCGGCACGCGATGCGGGGGTACGTGGCGCTCTCCACGGCCCGCCAGGTGGCACCGTTCTCGGCCTGGATCGACGAGGAGGAGGTGCTCTACCCGCCGGGCACGGCGATGAGCATTACCAGCCGCGACATCGAGACGGATGCCGTGACGGGGCGGCGTTTCGCCGAATACGAGTTCGAGGAGATGCCCGCCTACCCCTCCCGGGTCCTTCACAACGCCGAGGACGGGCCGGCGCCGCGCATCGTGGAACTCACCGATGACGAGGCCGCCACCCTGGAGGCCGGCGACGAGGCCACCGGCCAGGAGGCCCTCGCCCCCGCACCCCCGGACGGCTACCGGCGCACGGGCCCGTACGCCGCCGAGCTCGACGGCACCGTCTTCGCCCTCCACGAGTCGCCGGGGGAGGGTGACCGGACTGTGCCCACCCTGCTGTTCGCCCTCCGCTTCGCCGCGCCCGACGCTCTGCAAAAGGCGGGCATCGACACGGCCGACGACCTCCGCGCCTGGCTGGACGGCGTCCTCACCGACGACGACGCGCCCGAGGCGCAGGTCCCGCCGCTCGACGCGAGCCGGAACCTCCCGCTGAGCCTCCTGGACAAGGTCGGGGCACCCCTCGACATCTCCCAGCGCGCAGAGGCCATGCTCCTCGGCGACAAGCTCCCGGCCTCGGGGGTCCCGCTGAGCCCCGCCCGGCGTCTTCGGGTGCTGCTGACGGACGCCTCCTACGGAGCCGAGGGCGCGGCCGTGCCGATGGGGCCGCTCGTGACGGCGGCGGCCCGCGGCCTCGGGGTGGCGGTCGCCGTGGCCGGCCCGGACGGCGAGGTGACGCTCCACGGCGAGCGCACCGGCGGCGCACCCCCCGCCCTGCTGGTCCATGAGGGGGACCGCCACCTTGCCGGGCTTGCCGACGGACCGGGCGACACCACCGCCGAGAGCACCGCACGGCTGAACCGGGTGGCGGACGCCCTGTCCTCGGCTCCGGTGTCCGCGCTGCGCCCGGCGGCGGCCCGGCAGGCGCCTGAGTGGATCCTGGCCCGCGTCCGCTACATGGCGGAGGCCGCACGCTTCGAGGAGCGGCTGGGCCGGTATCTCGGCGGTCACGAGGAGGCGAACACCCAGCTCGGCGTGATGACCGCGGAGCTCTGGACCCGGGCCGTGGCAGCAGGTCGCTGGCCGGAACTCGGCACGGACGACCCGGCCGTCGACGGCGCGGTGGGCACCGACCGGGACCGGCTCCAGGCCGTCGCGGAGTCGGGCAACCTGCGCGAACGCATGGCCATGCTGTGGATCGGCTCGCGGTCGCCGGACGGGCACGGCGGACTGATCTCCGACCTGCTCGGCAGCCCCGACCCGAACCCCGAGGTGATCACCGCGGAGTACCGGTCCTTCCGGCTGCCCGCCGAGACGATGACGGCCTACGAGGATTTGGGCGCACGGCCGTACCGAACGCCCGAGGAGCAGGCGCGGCTGGCCCGCGACGGACGGGCGCTGCGCACACCGCTGCGCCCCGAGGACCTGTCGCCCCCGCTGAGCGAGGCCGAGCGGGCCCTCATGCCGGACGACGGCATCCCCTGGGTGCCGGGGATGAACCGCTACGACATCGCCATGAGCAGCCTTCCGCAGTCCGAAGCGGAGACGAGGGGTGCCCTGGTCCGGGCCGGCACCTCCGGCTCGGCCCACCGCCTGATGGCGCAGGCGGTGAAGATGCGGGACGCGTGGGGTCTGGACGTCGACCTGGGCCTGGTGCGGATCGCGCTGATGGCCGAGATGCTGCAGGCGGGGCACCACACCCTGGACGAGATCATGCGGGGAACCCAACTGGTCCTCGACGGCCTGCGGGAGAGCGGTGCCGCGGAGCCGGCCGACCTCGACTACGTCGACAACTGGGGCCGTTACCATCGTCTCGCCCCCTTGACCGAGGCGGAGCTGCGGGAACACGTCGCCGTCGACGGCAGGTTCCCCGACGAGCACGTGCTGGACGCGGCGGGTCTGCCGGCCACGGAGGGGCCGGCCGACCAGGCGGATCCGGCGGTGGCCGAATGGTCGGCGGACCACCAGGACGTACTGGGCGACGCGCTGGCCGTCCTGGCGGCGCTGGGTCCCTACGCCCTTCCCGGCCCGGACTACGGCGCCCTGACCACCGGCCGGCTGGAGCGCATGGTCGAGGCCTGGTTCCGGGCCCGGAACCTGACCCCGGCCGGCTCCCTGGCCGACAGGCTCCACCGCATACTGAACGACGACCGCGAATGACACCCCACCGCAGCGAGGAGCCCATGAACGCCGACACCGCCGGGGCCGGAGCCGCCGACGACACCGCGCCGCCGGTCCCCGAGGAGATCGAGGAGGCCGCCCGGCTCGCGCCCGACCACTGGCTGGGCATGGTCGACCCCGCGTGGGCAGGGGAGGGCGAACCGCCCGACTGGGCGGTGGTGGGCCGGTGGAGGTCCGGTCAGGACGGGGACATCGAGGAGTGGCGCCCCAACGAGGAGTACCGTCCCTCGCCCCAGGCGCTCGGCTGGTCCGCCCCGACCGACCCGGTGGACGAGGCGGTCCAGCTCGCCGCCACCGGTTACGGTCCGGGAGAGGCGGTCCCGCGGACGCTGGCCGTGGCGGAGGTCGCCGTCATGCTCGCCCCCGGTGGCGTTCCGCTGTCGGCCACCTCGCCCGACGGAGCGGCGGTGGTGCCCGTCTTCACCTCGCCCACCTACCTCCACACGGCCGGGCGCTTCGGCTACGAACTCGCGCCGGTCCACGAACTGGTGGACCGGATACCCGAAGGCCACGTGCTCTACCTCAACCCGTCCGGGCCCGTCGGTATGGCCGTGGAGACCGACGCCCTGCGCCAGGCACTCGAAGCGGCGGCCCGGGAGAGGATGGAGAGGGGTGAGGGGAAGCAGTCCGCAGAGGCATCTGTCTCCGCGCGTTCCTCGAAGGACCGAGGCGCGGACCTGCCTAAGCACCCGGTCACCGTGACCCCCGCCGGCACCCGGGCCGGGGGCGAGGCCGGTCCGGAGCCGGCCGGCTCCGGCGCCTGACCCGCGCCGCACCGCCCGGCTCACCGCACACCCGACAACGAACACCGCACATCGATGGAGTTGCCCCGCATGACGAGCCCTTCCGGCCCTCCGGACCACGAGCCCGAGAACCCCGCCGAGGCGGACGCCCCGGACGGGCCCGTCGGCGACGGTCCGGGCCCTCCGACCGCACAGGGCGGCCCGTCCGCGGTGCTGAAGGGCCGCCCGGGATTCCGGGAACCGCCCGAGGAGTACGTCAAGGCCGCCAAGGTGGCCACCAACCACTGGCTGTCCGTCATCGACCGGCACTGGAGCGGTGACGAGGGCGAGCCCCCGCCCTCCTGGGCGAGTCTCGGACGCTGGCGCAGCGACGAGAACGGGGAGATCGTCGAGTGGGAGCCGAACGACGAGTACCGGCCCTCACCCGACGCCCACGGCTGGGCCCCGCCGGTCAGTCCCGTGGACGCCGCCGTGCAGCTGGTCGCCACCGGATACGCCTCGGAGGACCTGTTCGCCCTGATGCTCGCCGACGCGGAGGTGGCTGTGTGCCTGGACGGCCAGGGCGGCCTCGCGGTGACCGACGCGGAGGACGGTACGAAGGCCGTACCCGTCTTCTCGACCGCACCCGAGCTGGAGCAGGACAGACTGCCCCCGCACGAGGTGATGTTCGTGCCCGATCTCCTGGACCGGCTGCCGGAAGGCAAGGAGGTGCTCTTCCTCAGCTCCTCCGCGCCGGTGGGACAGCTCGTGACGGCGGGCGCGCTGCGCGCGGCCATGGCCGAACTCGAGAGGTTCGCGGCTCTGGAGGAAGCCGACGCCTGGCCGCCCGCGCCCGCCCCGGCCGCGGGCACTCCCGAGGCGCGCGCGGACCGGCGGGACGCCGGCCCGGCCGACGACTGGCCCAACTTCATGACGGTAAGTCAGCTGCCGCACGGGGAAGGGCCGGAGGAGGTGCCCGGTACCGAAGCGGACACGGCCCGGGGGCCGGACAGCCCTGGGGGCAGCCCCGGGCGTGCGGCCACGGACGAGGACTGACACGCGGGCCGTTCCGGCTGCCCGGCCCCGCACGCGTGTACGGCGGGCGTACGGCAGGGGAACAGTGGGCCTGTGGGAACCGGGGGAAGTCTCCACTGCCGACCAAGTCGCTCCGGGGCGTGTACCGTTGACGCTTGAACGTACCTTCGAGCCGTCGTCCGACACGGCCCCCGCCGTGGCGGACGCCGGTCGCGTGCCGTCGGGGTCTCGGGGACGGAGCGGTCCTCGGCCCGGGCCACGGTCGCCGCGCCGTGTCGTACGGCGTCAGGTCCGACACCCGGCATCGCGTGGAAGGGCACCCCGACTCAGAGGTCCGCACCACCGGACTGTTAACTGAGGAAGGTGAGTTCGAAAGGATGGACCGTGTCTTCTGCTTCTGGAGTGCCTGCCGGTGAGTGAGTACGACGACAGGTCCGTCCCCGGGACGCCTCCCGCGCCTCGGCCCGAACCCTTGCCTCCGGCCGAGGTCCCCTCGGCGATATCGGCGTACGGGCGGATCGATACCGACGGTTCCGGAGCTCCCACCCCCGTGGGGGGGGGGGGCGGCCCGCCACGCGCCCCCCAGGACCGCGCCCGGCACCCCCCCACCCACCCCAGCTCGTGGCCCCCCGCGCCCCCCCGCGGGGCGAGGG
>NZ_JBSFFI010000049.1:0-18205 GCF_053596035.1 Streptomyces sp. NPDC001781
GGCCGCCGCCGCGGCGGGAGGTGCCGCCGCCGTGCCCCCGGAGGACCTGGGGGAGCGGGCCGTGCTCGGCGACACCGGCGCACACGCCCTGGGCGCCGCGCCCGGCACCGCCGCCGTTTCGGCCCAGGGGCGCACGGGACTTCTCGCGCACGCCGTCACCGTGGTCGCCGCCATCGTGCGCGGAGACCGGGTGTCCGCCTGGGCGCGGGCGCTGTGAGCCTCTGACCTCCCGGTACGCCCGCCGGGCGGCTCCGCCGGGCCGACGGCCACTCTCACTCGTACGGGTGAGATGAGCCGGCGCATTGCCAAAGCGCCCCGCCTGCCGGCTCCGCCGCGATGGCCCGGAACACCCGTACGTACTGGCATGCTTGACGGTGTGCCGCCTCCGGGCGGGGGCCCCGCGCGGCCCGTCGTACCCCGCTTCCGGTGTTTCGCCGTTCGCTACCTTCTGTACGTCCTCGCGACCGATCCGTACGGTCCCCTGACCGACCCCGCCCCGACCCAGGAGCCCCGGCCTCAGTGACCCCCGTGAGCAGCAACGCCCCGTACGGCCAGTCCTCGCTGCGCACCGTGCAGGTGCTCGGCGGCGGCAACGCCGGGAGCAGCGCCCATGTGCGCTCCCTGGCCGAGGGGCTGGTCGCGCGGGGCGTCCGGGTCACCGTCTGCGCACCGGTCGAGGCCGAGCAGTCCTACGACTTCCGGGGCACCGGCGCCGACCATGTGCACGTGCCCCGCAGCAGTGACCCGGCGGCCGTCGGCCGGCTCCGGGCGGCCTGCGCGGACGCCGACCTGGTGCACGCGCACGGGCTGCACGCCTCCTTCCGCGCCGCGCTGGCCCTCGGCGGACGCACCATCCCGCTGGTCGTCACCTGGCACGACCGGGCGTACGCCGAGGGCGCGCGGGCGCATCTGCTCCGGCTGCTGGAGCGCCGTGTGGCGCGGACGGCCGCCGTCGTCCTCGGCACCAGCTCCGCCCTGGTCGACCGGGCCCGCCGCACCGGCGCCCGGGACGCCCGGCTCGGCGCGACGGCCCTGCCCGGCCGCCCCCGGATCGCCGCGGCGGACCCGGACCGCCGTGCGGCCAAGCTCCGCGCCGAACTCGGTGCAACGGACCGTCCGTTGCTCCTGGCCGTCGGCTCCCTCGACCGGCACCGGGGCTACGACGTGCTGCTGGACGCGGCCCGCCGCTGGCGCGGCCTCGACCCGCAACCGCTCACCCTGATCGCGGGGGAGGGGCCGCTCCGCACGGAACTGCAACAGCGCGTCACGGAGGAGGAGTCGCCCGTCCGGCTGCTCGGGGTCCGCGACGACGTGCCCGACCTGCTCGCGGCCGCCGACCTCGCCCTGCTCACCAGCCGCTGGGAGTCCCGCCCCCTCTTCGCCCAGGAGGCCCTGCACGCCCGCGTCCCCCTGGTCGCCACCGCGGTCGGCGGCGTCCCGGACCTCGTCGGCGACGCCGCCGCCCTCGTCCCCTACGGCGATCCCCGCGCCCTCGCCGACACCGTCACGGCTCTCCTCGCGGACCCGGAGCGGCGCCAGCGGCTCGCCGAGCGCGGCGTCCGCCAGGCGTCCGGATGGCCGACCGAGGACGACGCGGTCGCCCAAGTGCTGAGCATCTACGACGAGTTGACGCAGACCATGACGCTCCTCTAGCGCTGTGACCGGGAAGGACCGGCTCGCGGCGTCCGGCACGGCACCTCGCCGCGTTGTCGCATCGCCCGAGTACATCCGGTACGCGGGCGGTGCTCCGCCTTGCGATGCACCGCACCGGACGCCGCGAGCTTTCCGGCAGACCTTTCCGGTCACAGCACTAGTCCACGTGCCGCCGTGCCCGCAGGGCCAGGCTCAACGCCAGTACCGTGTGCGGGTCGTCGAGGTCCGTGTTCAGCAACTCGGCGATGCGGGCCAGACGGTTGTAGAGGGTCTGGCGGTTCAGGTGGAGTTCGCGGGCGGTCTCCGCCTTGCGGCCCGCGTGGTCGAGATAGGTCTCCAAGGTGGGCAGCAGCGGCGGCCTCGCGCGCCGGTCGTGCTCGCGCAGCGGGCCGAGGGCACGGTCCACGAAAGCCGCAAGGTCCGGATGGTCGCGCAGCCGCCACAGCAGCAGATCGATGTCGAGGCGCCGGGCGTCGTACCAGGGCCGGTCGGTGAGGCCCTGCGCGGCCGTCGCCGTCTCCGCCGCGTGCCGCAGACCCGCCGAGGCCGCCGCCCAGTCGCCCGGCACCCCCACCACCACGACCGGCGGCCGGGCCCCCGGCCGGATCATCCCGGCCCGCTCGGCACCCGCCCGCAGCGCGGCCGCCACCCGGTCCGCGACGGGCGACCGGTCGGTCTGTGCGCGCAGCCCCAGCAGCACCGGCACCCGGCCCTCCACCGGCCGCACCCCCAGCAGCACCGGCACCCCCACCGACGCCAGCTCCTCCCCGACCGCCCGCGCCAGCACCGCCCAGCCGCCCGCCGGGGACAGCGCGTCGCCCACCCGCATCACCACCGGCAGCAGGGGGCCGTCACCCGGCCGGAACCCCAGCACCCGGGCCTGCGCCGGAGCGTCCCCGGCCCGCACCCGGCCCTCGGCCAGATCGGTCAGGAAGTCTCCCCGGCCGCGCGCCGCCAGCTCCTCCTCCTGGCGGGCCTGCATCAGCACCACCGCCACGGTCCCCGCCGCCCGCTCGGCCGCGATCCGGTGCACCGGCGCGAGCGGAGCGCCCACCGGCAGCAGCACCAGCCGCGCCCGCACCCCGCCCGGTCCCGCGCCCCCGCCCGGCACGTCCACGAGCAGCGCCCCCGACGGCGGCGGCTCCGCCCGGTGCGGACCGCGCAGCCCCTCCCACACCTGCAAGGGGTCCGCGCCCTCGGGGCCCGGCCCGGCCGCGTACAGGAGGCGGCCGTCCGCCGTCTCCAGGAACACCGGGTTGGCGCAGAAACCGGCCAGGATGGCGAGGAGCTGGGGCACCCCGCCCCCGCCGAGCAGCGCCTCCGTACAGCGCCGGTGCACGTCCTCCGCCCGCTGGAGGAGGGCGTAGTGGCCGTTGACGATCTCGGTGTGGATCTCCTCGGTGACCGCCACGAACGGCACCTCGCGGTGCAGTTGGACCAACGGCAGGTCCGCCGACCGCGCGGTGTCCACCATCGCGGCCGGGAGCCGGGTGAAGCGCTGCCCCAGCTCCACCACCAGCGCGGCGATACCCCGCTCGGCCAGCGTGCGCACGAACGCCCGCTGCTCGGCCGGGCGCGTGCCCAGCCCGTACCCGGTGGTCAGCAGCAGTTCGCCGCCCCTGAGCAGCGAGGCGATGTGCGGGACCTCGCCCGCGTGCACCCAGCGCACCGCGCGCTCCAGCCGGTCGGCGCCCGCCACCACCTCCGGCAGTCCGCCACGCAGCCCGGGCAGCTCCAGCGCCCGTCGCACGGTGATCCCGCCACTCTCTGTGCCCATGCGCCGGACGCTACCCGCCTGACCTCGCACGGAACAGCCGCGGCCGGAGCTACAGCGGCCGTATGTTGTGGTTGAAGCGGAAGACGTCGTCCGGGTCGTACGCCCGCTTCACCTTCTCCAGCCGGAGCATGTTGCCCACGCCCAGCCCGGCGCCGACCCGCTCGGCGCCCTCGTCGCCGATGAAGTTCAGGTACACGTCGCCGGTGCTCCACGGCTCGACCTCGCGGCGGACCGTCCGCACCCACTCGACGGCGCGCTCGTCGCCGGCCGGGTCCTCCCAGATGGCGAAGGGATGCGCCGACCAGGGGGCGTGCCGCCAGGGGACCGGGTATTCGTGCGGTCCCGACGCGAGGGCGCCGCCCTGCGGGAACAGGAGGTGCCGGGTGCCGGTCGGCACCGGCATCCGCCAGGCGAGCGAGCAGTAGACGTCCACCAGCTCGTCCGGCAGGCCGGTCAGATACTCGGCCGACCAGTGGTTCCGCAGGCCGGGCGGGTCGTCGATCATGCACTGCGCGTCCGCGTACGGCAGCTCGGCGACCAGCTCGCCGGCCACGGGCAGCGCCGACAGCGGTCCGATCAGGTCGCGGAGTTCCCCGACCCCGCCCGCGTACGTCACCAGCGCCACGCACACCAGCCGCCCCACCAGCTCCTCGGGGACGAACTCCTCGGGCGGGGCGGTGACGTACTGCACCGCCCCGCCCAGCCGGTCCGGGCCGGCGTCGATCGCCTCGCGGAAGGCGCGCACCACCTCGGGGCCGTGCTCCGGCGGGTGCAGCAGCAGGGCGACCGCGAACTCGGGCAGCTCGTGCAGGCCCAGCGTGAGCGCGGTGGCCACACCGAAGTTGCCGCCCCCGCCGTGCAGCGCCCAGAACAGCTCGGGATGCTCCTCGGGGCCGGCCCGCACCCGCTCGGCGTCGGCCGTCACCAGCTCCACGGCCCGGAGGTTGTCCACGGCGAGCCCGAAGGCCCGGTCCAGCCAGCCGGTGCCGCCGCCGAGCACGAACCCGCCGACCCCCGTGGTGGAGACCCGGCTACCGGTGGTGGCCAGCCCGTACGGCCGGCAGGCCCGGTCCAGATGGCTCATCGTGGCCCCGCCCTCGACCCGTACGGTGCGGGAGACGGGATCGACGCTCACGCCGTGCATCCGGCGCAGGTCCACCACCACCGCGCCGTCGCCCAGGGCGTCGCCCGCGACACTGTGCCCGCCGCCGCGCACGGCGACGGGCAGATCCAGATCACGGGCGAAGCGCACCGCGCGCACCACGTCGGCGGTGTCCGCGCAACCGGCGATCACGGCCGGCCGCCGGTCGATCACGGCGTTGAAGACGGCACGGGCCTCGTCGTACCCCGCCTCGCCCGGCACGGACACCACGCCGGTCAGCTCCCGGCGCAGCGCCGCCAGCGCCGTGCCCGCCTTCGAGAGGGAAGCCATGGCCGCCCCCTTCCGCCTCGGGAGTGGTCCGCTTCCCAGCCTAAGGGCCGTCCCGTGATCCCCGGCGGGCGCGCGACGACGGCCACGGCGCCTCGCCGCGTTGCCGGATCGCCCGCACACGCGCGGTCGAGGACGGCCCTCCGCGCCGCGATGCACCGCATCCGACGCTGAGCGCCGATCCGTCGGGGACCACGGGACAGCCCTCAGGCCGGGCTCAGCCCCCGTACGCCCCCGAGGCCGTCAGCCGCAGCGCGGTGTCGATCAAAGGGACGTGGCTGAACGCCTGCGGGAAGTTGCCGACCTGGCGCTGCAGGCGGGGGTCCCACTCCTCGGCGAGGAGGCCGAGGTCGTTGCGCAGGCCGAGGAGCTTCTCGAACAGCTTGCGGGCCTCGTCCACCCGGCCGATCATCGCGAGGTCGTCCGCCATCCAGAACGAGCAGGCCAGGAAGGCTCCCTCGTCACCGGGGAGGCCGTCGACGCCCGCGTCCTCGCCGTCGGTCGGGTAGCGCAGGATGAACCCGTCGGAGGTGGACAGCTCGCGCTGGATCGCCTCGATTGTCCCGATGACCCGCTTGTCGTCCGGCGGCAGGAAGCCCATCTGCGGGATCAGCAGCAGGGAGGCGTCCAGCTCCCGGGAGCCGTAGTACTGGGTGAAGGTGTTGCGCTCCGGGTCGTAGCCCTTCTCGCAGACCTCGCGGTGGATGTCGTCGCGCAGTTCCTTCCAGCGCTCCAGCGGGCCCTCCGCGTCCCCGGACTCGATCAGCTTGATCGTGCGGTCCACGGCGACCCAGGCCATCACCTTGGAGTGCACGAACTGGCGGCGCGGCCCGCGCACCTCCCAGATGCCCTCGTCCGGCTCCTGCCAGTGGTCCTCGAGGTAGCGGATCAGCTTGAGCTGGAGCACCGAGGCGTAGTCGTTGCGGGCGAGCCCGGTCATGTGACCCAGGTGCAGGGCCTCGATGACCTCGCCGTACACGTCGAGCTGGAGCTGGTCGGCGGCGCCGTTGCCCACCCGGACCGGGCGGGAGTGCTCGTATCCGGGCAGCCAGTCCAGCTCGGCCTCGCCCAGCTCACGCTCACCGGCGATGCCGTACATGATCTGGAGGTTCTCCGGGTCGCCCGCCACCGCGCGCAGCAGCCACTCGCGCCAGGCGCGGGCCTCGTCGCGGTAGCCGGTGCGCAGCAGCGAGGACAGCGTGATCGCCGCGTCCCGCAGCCAGGTGTAGCGGTAGTCCCAGTTGCGCACGCCCCCGATGTCCTCCGGCAGGGAGGTGGTGGGCGCGGCCACGATGCCGCCGGTCGGGGCGTAGGTCAGCGCCTTCAGCGTGATCAGCGAACGGATCACGGCCTCCCGGTAGGGGCCGTGGTACGTGCACTGCTCGACCCAGTCGCGCCAGAACTCCTCCGTCGCCCGCAGGGCCTGCTCCGGCTCGGGCAGCGGCGGCGCCTCCTTGTGGGAGGGCTGCCAGGAGATGGCGAACGCCACACGCTCGCCGGCGGAGACGGTGAAGTCCGAGTAGGTCGTCAGGTCCTTGCCGTAGGTGTCCGCCTCTGTGTCGAACCACACCGAGTCGGGACCGGCGACAGCGACCGTACGGTTGTCGTACTTGTGCACCCACGGCACCACACGGCCGTAGGAGAAGCGCATGCGCAGCTCCGAGCGCATCGGCACCTCGCCGCTGAGCCCCTCCACGATCCGGATCAGCTGGGGGGCACCGTCACGCGGGGGCATGAAATCCGTCACCCGTACGGTGCCGCGCGGGGTGTCCCACTCCGACTCCAGGATCAGCGAGTCGCCCCGGTAGCTCCGCCGGGCCGCCGTGGGCGGTGGTGAGTCCGCCGCGTACGCCGGGCCGAGCCGCCAGAAGCCGTGCTCCTCGGTGCCGAGCAGGCCGGCGAAGATGGCGTGCGAGTCGAAGCGGGGCAGGCACAGCCAGTCCACCGTGCCGTCCCGGCAGACCAGCGCAGCGGTCTGCATGTCTCCGATGAGTGCGTAATCTTCGATGCGCCCGGCCACGTGCAACTCCAGTCGAACGGCCACGTCACCCCCGCGCGAGGGGGCAGTCGCTTGGTGCGGTCAAGGGGTGTTTGTCATACGTTGAGCGGTGAAGCAAAGCAGCCCGCCGAGCCCTGAGGCAAAACGGCGGTCCATGCTCAACGAACTGCCGCGCTCTCCATGTTCCACAATCCGGTGGCGGGGATGCTGGAGGCTGGGGTGTGCCGACATCCCGGCCGCGCTCGGCAGCGAGTGTCCGAGCAGGATACGACGCACCCGCATGATCCGCGCGCCGCTCGGGGCAACCCGTGTGAGCCGAACGAGTGACGGCGGAGTGAGGACCCCGTGACGGCCGCCCGCACGTCCGGTGCCTGGTCACGCCAGCCCCGGCGGCCGTGCACGGAGCGTGGCCGGACGCCGACTCCTCCAGGCGCTGATACCCTGGTAGCCCGTGGACCGGTGGGCCCCAAAACCCCCGAACCGCAGCGACGACGCCACCGCGAGGAACACCACATCCTCCGGGCCGGCGACCGCACCGCATCACAGACAGCGACCACGGGAGCCCCCTCTTGGCCATGCCGCCGAAATCCACGACGACCAAGCACATCTTCGTCACCGGGGGTGTCGCCTCCTCGCTCGGCAAGGGCCTCACCGCCTCCAGCCTGGGCATGCTGCTCAAGGCTCGCGGCCTGCGCGTCGTGATGCAGAAGCTCGACCCGTACCTGAACGTCGACCCGGGCACGATGAACCCCTTCCAGCACGGTGAGGTGTTCGTCACCAACGACGGCGCCGAGACCGACCTGGACATCGGCCACTACGAGCGCTTCCTCGACCGCGACCTCGACGGCTCGGCCAACGTCACCACCGGCCAGGTCTACTCCACGGTCATCGCCAAGGAGCGGCGCGGCGAGTACCTGGGCGACACCGTGCAGGTCATCCCGCACATCACCAACGAGATCAAGCACCGCATCCGGCGCATGGCCACCGACGAGGTGGACGTCGTCATCACCGAGGTCGGCGGCACCGTCGGCGACATCGAGTCGCTGCCCTTCCTGGAGACGGTGCGCCAGGTGCGGCACGAGGTCGGCCGGGACAACGTCTTCGTCGTCCACATCTCGCTGCTGCCCTACATCGGCCCCTCCGGCGAGCTGAAGACCAAGCCGACCCAGCACTCCGTCGCCGCGCTGCGCAACATCGGCATCCAGCCCGACGCGATCGTGCTGCGCTGCGACCGAGAGGTCCCCACCGCCATCAAGCGCAAGATCTCGCTGATGTGCGACGTGGACGAGGACGCCGTCGTGGCCTGCCCCGACGCCCGCTCCATCTACGACATCCCCAAGGTCATCCACGGCGAGGGCCTGGACGCCTACGTCGTCCGCAAGCTCGACCTGCCCTTCCGGGACGTGGACTGGACCACCTGGGACGACCTGCTGGACCGCGTGCACAAGCCGGACCACGAGATCACCCTCGCCCTGGTCGGCAAGTACATCGACCTGCCCGACGCCTACCTGTCGGTCACCGAGGCGCTGCGCGCCGGCGGCTTCGCCAACCGCGCCCGCGTCAAGATCAAGTGGGTCACCTCGGACGACTGCAAGACCCCGGCCGGTGCCGCCGCCGCCCTCGGTGACGTGGACGGCATCTGCATCCCCGGCGGCTTCGGCGACCGCGGTGTGCTCGGCAAGGTCGGCGCCATCCGCTACGCCCGCGAGAACAGGATCCCGCTGCTCGGCCTCTGCCTGGGTCTGCAGTGCATCGTGGTCGAGGCCGCGCGGAACCTGGCGGACATCCCGGACGCCAACTCCACCGAGTTCGACCCGGCCACCGCCCACCCGGTCATCTCCACCATGGCCGAGCAGATGGACATCGTCGCCGGCGAGGGCGACATGGGCGGCACCATGCGCCTGGGCATGTACCCGGCCAAGCTGGCCGAGGGCTCCATCGTCCGCGAGGTCTACGACGGCAAGGAGTACGTCGAGGAACGGCACCGTCACCGCTACGAGGTCAACAACTCCTACCGCGCCGAGCTGGAGAAGAAGGCGGGCATCGTCTTCTCGGGCACCTCGCCCGACGGAAAGCTCGTCGAGTACGTGGAGTACCCGCGCGAGGTCCACCCCTACCTCGTCGCCACCCAGGCGCACCCCGAGCTGCGCTCGCGGCCGACCCGGCCGCACCCGCTGTTCGCGGGCCTGGTGAAGGCTTCCGTCGAGCGCAAGACGGCGGGCAAGCCGAAGAACTCCAAGTAGCACACCAGTTGTTACGGTGGCCGGGGTGCGAACCTTCGAGGTTGCGCACCCCGGCTTTCTTTTGCGCGCGTGGAGGGACAGGGCATGACCATCAAGGACACCCCCGAGGAGTGGGAGATCCGCGACAGCGCGACCCCGTTCACGGGCAACAAGACCGCCGTCCGCACGGACGACGTGGTCATGCCCGACGGCTCGGTGGTCCGCCGCGACTACCAGGTCCACCCCGGCTCGGTCGCCGTCCTCGCCCTGGACGAGGAGGACCGGGTCCTGCTCATCAGCCAGTACCGCCACCCCGTCCGCCACAAGCTCTGGGAGATCCCGGCCGGCCTGCTCGACGTGCCCGGCGAGAACCCGCTGCACGCCGCCCAGCGCGAGCTGTACGAGGAGGCGCACGTCAAGGCCGAGGACTGGCGGGTGCTGACCGACGTCTACACCAGCCCCGGCGGCTGCGACGAGGCGGTGCGGATCTTCCTGGCCCGCGACATCTCCGAGGCCCAGGGCGAGCGCTTCGTCCCGGAGCACGAGGAGACGGACATGGAGCACACGCGGGTGCCCCTGGACGAACTGGTGCGGCTGGTGCTCGCGGGGGACCTGCACAACAACTGCCTGGTCGTCGGTGTCCTCTCGCTGGCCGCCGCCCGCGCAGGGGACGGCCTGGACAGCCTGCGCCCGGCCGACGCGCCGTGGCCCGCGCGTCCCTTCGCATCCTGACCAGGTCCTGACCGCGTCCTGATTCCGGTCAGGACGCACGGCGGCGCCAATGGTGTGACCATCGCCTGATCCGATCGGGGGATCCGTCCGCCGCGCTCCACCGGGAACGTCGCAGAGCGTGAACTAGGCTCTGGAAAACGCCCGTACCGGAAGAACCGGCGGGCTTTGCGCGTGCGGTGGGACGGGAGCGTGGCCCGTGGCGGATCAGGCGGTGGACCAGGAAGAGGCGCGGCTGTCGGAGCCGCCGGCCCCGGAGGGTCATTTCCTCGGGCGCACGCGGGAGTTGAAGGAACTCAGAGCCGACATCGAGCGCACCGGCCTGGATACCCTCGCCGGGCGTAAGGCACCCCGCGCCCGCGTCCTCCTCATCGCGGGACGCCCCGGTTCCGGCCGGACCGCGCTCGCCGAGGAGTTCGTCCGCCAGGTCGCGCAGCGTTACCCCGACGGAGTGTTCCGGGCCCGCCTCGCCGACCCCGACGGCACCCCGGTACCCGTCGAGCGCGCCGCCCGGGACCTGCTCCGCGCGCTCGGCGCCCCCGGCCCGGCGGGCGCCGCCGAGGACGAGCTGACCGAGGCGCTGCGCACCGCCCTCGCCCACCGGCGCGCCCTGCTCCTGCTGGACGACGCCACCGGTGCCGAACAGGTCGACGCCCTCATCCCGGACGCCCCCGACTGCCTGGTGGTCGCAGTCTCCCGCGGCCCCCTCACCGGGATCTCCGACGTCCGCCCCTGCACCCTGGGCGGCCTGGACAGCAAATCGGCGGTGGAACTGCTCACCCGGTACACCGGCTCGGTCCGCGTCACCGTCGACCCGCGCTCCGCCGAGAGCCTCGCCGAGATCTGCGGGGGACAGCCGGCCGCCCTCACCCTGGCCGGCGGCTGGCTCGCCGCCCGCCCCCAGACGGCCGTCTCCGACCTGGCCAAGCGGCTGCACAGCGACCCCGACGACGCCCCCACCCTGGCCCGCGTCCTCCGACTCGTGCACGACGGACTGCCCGCCTCCACCGCGCGGACCCTGCGCCTGCTCTCCCAGGCCCCGGCCGGCACCGTCGACGCCCACTCCGCCTCCGCGCTCGCCGGCTGCTCGGTCAAGTCCGCGCAGACCGTTCTGCGGGAACTCGCCACCCTCGGCCTGCTCCACCCGGTCGCCGGCCCGCTGCCCGAGTACGACATCCCCGGCTGCCTGCATCCCCTGCTGCGCGCCCTTGCCGAGGCCGGCGAGCGGCCCGCCGAACTCCAGCTCGCCCGCGCCCGGCTGCTGGAGCGGGACGTCCGACTCCTGCAGTCCTGCCGCGCCGTCACCGAGCCCGACAGCCCGCAGACCCGCGAGAAGCTCCAGGCGATTCCGCCGCCGCTGCGCTTCCCGACCCCCGCCGCGGCCGCCGCCTGGCTCACCGCCCGGCGCCCGGCGCTGCTGGCCGCCGCCCGGCTCGCGGTGGCCGACGGCGAGCTGGACACCCTGGCCCGGCGCCTGATGTCCCAGCTCGTACGCGCCATGGTCGCCCACTTCGGCACCCAGGCCGCCGCCCCCGACCTGTACGGCGTCCACAACCTGGTCCTCGACGTCGCCGAGCGGCGCGGACTGCCCCGGGAGAAGGCCGCCGCCCTGCTGAACCTCGGCGACGTGGACGCCCGGACCGGCCGCACCCGCGCCGCGCTGGCCCGCTACCGCGCCGCGCTGGACGCCGGACGCGAGGCGAACGACCCCTACGCCACCGGCCGCGCGATGGAATCCGTGGGCGGTGCGCACCAGGAACTGGGCGACCACGACCGGGCCGCCGACTGGTTCGGCCGCGCCCTCTCCCAGCGCCTCGCCCGCGGCGAACGCGCCGAGGCCGCCCGGCTCTACGGCCGGATCGCCACCTCCCACACCTACGCGGGCCGGTACGGCGAGGCACAGCGCAACTGGCGGGCGGCCCTCGCCGGGTACCGCAAGGAGCGCGACATCGCCGCCCACGCCCGTGCCCTGAGCGAGCTGGCCCGGGTGCAGGAGTACGCCGGACGGCCCGAGGAATCCCTGCGCACCTGCCAGGAGGCGGTGGAGTGGGCGCGGCGCGCCAAGGACACCCGGCTGCAGGCCGCGCTGCAGTTGCGGCTCGCCGACACCCTGGACCGGCTCGGCGACCCCACGGCCGCCCGACTGCACCGTGCGGCGGCGGAGCGCATGCTGGAACAGGAGGCGGCCACCGGCGCAGAGCCAGGAAAATCGGACTTCCCCACCTCAGACGCCTGCGAAATCCGCAGTGCTTCCGATGAAGATTGATGCAATGGAAGGCTAGACACGCGGAACACCTTCATTAGACTGGCTCTGCCGCACGTTCTCCTGCGGTGTCTCCCGGTGTGCCCCGGCACGCCCGGGTATGTCTTTCAGCGCACCCCCCCATACCCCCTGAGCCAAGGACCGTGATCGACGTGAAGGTCGGCATCCCCCGCGAGGTCAAGAACAACGAGTTCCGGGTGGCCATCACCCCCGCCGGTGTGCACGAGCTGGTGCGCGGCGGCCACCAGGTCGTCGTCGAGCGGGGCGCCGGTCTCGGCTCCTCGATCACGGACGAGGAGTACATCGCCGCCGGCGCCGGCATCCTCGACTCCGCCGACCAGGTGTGGGCCGACGCCGACCTGCTGCTCAAGGTCAAGGAGCCGGTCGCCGAGGAGTACCACCGCCTGCGCAAGGACCAGATCCTCTTCACCTATCTGCACCTGGCCGCCTCCCGCGAGTGCACCGACGCCCTGCTGGAGTCCGGCACCACGGCAATCGCCTACGAGACCGTCGAGCTGGCCGGCCGCGCGCTGCCGCTGCTCGCCCCGATGTCCGAGGTCGCGGGACGGCTCGCCCCGCAGGTCGGCGCCTACCACCTGATGCGCCCGGCAGGCGGCCGCGGTGTGCTCCCCGGCGGCGTGCCGGGCGTGACCCCGGCCAAGGCCGTCGTCATCGGCGGCGGTGTCTCCGGCTGGAACGCCACCCAGATCGCCGTCGGCATGGGCTTCGAGGTCACCCTGCTGGACCGCGACATCAACAAGCTGCGCGAGGCCGACCGGATCTTCGGCAGCAAGGTCAAGGCGATCATGTCCAACGCCTTCGAGCTGGAGAAGGCCGTCCTCGACGCGGACCTCGTCATCGGTGCCGTCCTCATCCCGGGCGCCAAGGCCCCGAAGCTGGTCACCAACGAGCTGGTGTCGCGGATGAAGCCCGGAAGTGTCCTTGTCGACATCGCCATCGACCAGGGCGGCTGCTTCGAGGACTCCCGTCCCACCACGCACGCCGAGCCGACCTTCCAGGTGCACAACTCGGTCTTCTACTGCGTCGCCAACATGCCCGGCGCGGTGCCCAGCACCTCCACCAACGCGCTCACCAACGCGACGCTCCCGTACATCGTCTCGCTCGCCAACAACGGCTGGGTCGAGGCGCTGCGCCGGGACGAGGCGCTCGCCCGCGGCCTCAACACCCATGACGGCAAGGTCGTCTACCGGGAGGTCGCCGAGGCGCACGGGCTGGAGCACGTGGCGATCGAGACCCTGATCGGCTGACCTCGCGGGCGACGGCGAGAGCCCAAGTCGTCCGCGCGGAAAAGGCGATTCGTCAACACGGAACGTCAACACCGCGAACCCGGCCGGACCTTGCCCGACAAGGTCCGGCCGGATGTGTGTATGGTCACTTTGCGACGCTAGGTCAACTCGCCTCGAACGTCACGCTTGGACCGATTCGCACACCGGTGAAACCTGCTGTGCGACGGCTGTACGCCCTTGACAGCGGGATGTTTCATTGTCGACACATCGTGCCGGGTCCGGCGGATTGTGTTGCTGCGGACCGCCGACACGCCATAGAGTCGCCAACCGTCGGCATGGTGCCACGCTGACCTTGTCTAGAAGTTTCCTGGTCACCAAGGAGGTAAGACGACTTGTGAATGAGTCGACATTTTCTCCCGGAGGTGGTCGACCAGGATTGCGCGGAGAGAGCCGGGGTCCCGAGGGACACGAGGCTGTCGGCTCCGTCGCGGTGCGCACCTTCGCAGCCCACCACAGTCCGGTACCGCAGACGGCCCGGAGAGCACACCAGAGCATGGATGGCCAACACGTGAACGCCATGGCCGGCGACGGAAGTGGCGCGCCCCGCAACCACTTCGCCGACTACGACGAACTGCCCGAGGGGCACTTCTACGACCCCGACGCCGAGTACGAGCCCGATCCGGAGTACGCGGCCACGCTCGCGCCCGACGCGGCCCGCCAGCGCCGTGAGCGCGTCGGCCCGACCGGACGCCCGCTGCCGTACTTCCCCATCCCGGGCCCGCTGACCGACCACGGCCCCGCGAAGATCATCGCCATGTGCAACCAGAAGGGCGGCGTCGGCAAGACCACGTCGACCATCAACCTGGGCGCGGCGCTCGCGGAGTACGGGCGGCGCGTACTGCTCGTGGACTTCGACCCGCAGGGCGCACTGTCGGTGGGTCTCGGCGTCAATCCGATGGAGCTGGACCTCACCGTCTACAACCTGCTCATGGAGCGGGGCATGTCGGCCGACGAGGTCCTGCTGAAGACGGCGGTCCCCAACATGGACCTGCTGCCCTCCAACATCGACCTGTCCGCGGCCGAGGTCCAGCTCGTCTCCGAGGTCGCGCGCGAGTCCACGCTCCAGCGCGCCCTGAAGCCGCTGATGGACGACTACGACTACATCGTGATCGACTGTCAGCCCTCGCTGGGCCTGCTCACCGTCAACGCGCTGACCGCCGCGCACAAGGTGATCGTGCCGCTGGAGTGCGAGTTCTTCGCGCTGCGCGGTGTGGCCCTGCTGACCGAGACCATCGAGAAGGTCCAGGAGCGGCTCAACCCCGAGCTGGAGCTGGACGGCATCCTGGCCACGATGTACGACTCGCGCACGGTGCACAGCCGCGAGGTGCTGGCCCGCGTGGTCGAGGCGTTCGACGACCACGTCTACCACACGGTCATCGGGCGTACGGTCCGCTTCCCGGAGACCACGGTCGCCGGTGAGCCGATCACCACGTACGCCTCCAACTCCGTCGGTGCCGCCGCCTACCGTCAGCTCGCCAGGGAGGTGCTCGCCCGGTGTCACGCCGAGTGAGTCTGCCCGGAGCCGACGAACTGTTCCGTACGACAGGGGGGATGGGGCTCCAGTCCTCCTCGCCCCGGCGCGGGCCCGGCCAGGAGGCGCGGGTCCCCGCGCCTGCCGGGGAGAGCGACCCGGCCGCCGCGGCGCAGGACGCGCCGCAGGGCGTGCCCGCCCAGGGCGGTGACGGCGAGGGCGCCGAGCACACCGCCGCGGCCGGCCCGGAACCCGACGGTGCCGGCGAGTCCCGTATCCGGCCCGCCCGGCGGCAGACCGAGCCGGACGGCTCCGCCGAGCAGTCCCGCAAGCGCGGCCGCGCGGCCGCCCGGCGGCCCAGCGGACGCGAGCGGCACGACGAGAAGATCACCGTGTACGTCTCGGCCGAGGAGCTGATGGACCTCGAACACGCCCGGCTGGTCCTGCGCGGCGAGCACGGCCTCGCCGTCGACCGCGGCCGGATCGTCCGCGAGGCCGTCGCCGTGGTCCTCGCCGACCTGGAGTCCCGCGGCGAAGCCAGCATCCTGGTACGGCGGCTGCGGGGGCGCTAGCCCGTCCTGCCACCGGCCGACCGATAGCCTGCGACCCCCATGAACGCGCACCGCACCGCCACGACCGGCCCGAGACGCCCGCTGGGCCGGGGCCCGGACACCGCACCTCCGGACCCGGCCCCCGAGGCCCCCGCGCCCGAGGCCACCGTGCCGGACGGGGTCTTCAAGGTCCGGCTGGACAACTTCGAGGGCCCTTTCGACCTGCTGCTCCAGCTCATCACCAAGCACAAGCTGGACGTCACCGAGATCGCCCTGTCCAAGGTCACGGACGAGTTCATGGCGCACATCCGGGCCATGGGGCCCGACTGGGACCTGGACCGCACCACCGAGTTCCTGGTCGTCGCCGCCACCCTGCTCGACCTCAAGGCCGCCCGGCTGCTGCCCGCCGCCGAGGTGGAGGACGAGGCCGACCTCGCCCTGCTGGAGGCGCGCGACCTGCTCTTCGCCCGGCTGCTCCAGTACCGGGCCTATAAGCGGATCGCGGACCTCCTCGACGAACGGCTGGACGACGAGGGCCGCCGCCACCCCCGTACCGTCGGGCTGGAGCCGGAGCACGCCGAACTGCTGCCCGAGGTCGTCATCGGCATCGGACCCGAGGGGTTCGCCCGGCTCGCGGTCAGGGCGATGCAGCCCCGGGCCGAGCCGCAGGTGTACGTCGACCACATCCACGCCCCGCTGGTCAGCGTCCAGGAGCAGGCCCGGGTCGTGGTGGCCCGGCTGCGTGAGGCCGGCGAGGCCGACTTCCAGGAGCTGGTGGCCGACACCGACGACACCCTCACCGTCGTCGCCCGTTTCCTCGCCCTGCTCGAGCTGTACCGGGAGAAGGCCGTCGCCCTGGAGCAGGAGACCGCGCTCGGCAGCCTGCTGGTCCGCTGGACCGGCGGGGAGGCGGCGGCCCCGGCGGTCACCGACGAGTTCGACCGGCCCACGAAGCCCGACCAGAGCACCGGGGAGCAGAAGACGTGAACCACCAGGCCACGGACGAGCGCGTCGCCGCCCTCGACCTCAAGCCCGCCCTGGAGGCAATCCTGATGGTCGTGGACGAGCCCGCGACCGAGGAGCACCTGGCGCGGATCCTCCAGCGGCCCGGGCGCCGGATCGCCGAGGCCCTGCGTGAACTGGCCGACGACTACACCGCCCAGGGGCGCGGCTTCGAGCTGCGCTTCGTCGCGGGCGGCTGGCGCTTCTACACCCGTCCCGCCTACGCCCCCGCCGTGGAACGCCTCGCGCTGGAGGGCCAGACGGCCCGGCTCACCCAGGCGGCCCTGGAGACCCTCGCGGTCGTCGCCTACCGCCAGCCGGTCGGCCGCAGCCGGGTCTCCGCCGTGCGCGGGGTCAACTGCGACGGCGTGATGCGGACCCTGCTCCAGCGGGGTCTGGTGGCCGAGGCGGGCACGGAACCCGAAACAGGTGCGATCCTGTACGTGACGACGAACTATTTCCTGGAGCGGATGGGCCTGCGCGGCTTGGACGAGCTTCCGGAACTCGCGCCCTTCCTCCCCGAGGCGGAGGCGATCGAGGCGGAGACCCAGGAGGGAGTCCCGTCGTTCGACCCGGACGCGCCCGACGCGGCCGGTGGTCAGGACGCAGACGACTACGACGGAAACCTTGATGCGAAGCAGCGGCAGCGGCAGGAACAGCGGACGCGGTAACCCCCGCGGCAACGACCGGGACGAGCGCAAGGGGCAGGGCCGCCCCAGCAAGCCCCGTCCGGAGGAGCGCCGCTACGACGTGGGACCCGGCGCCACGAAGGACGGCCCGAAGTCCGGCCGCGGCGGCGCGGCGCGCGGCGGCGCCAAGGGCGGACCCAAGCAGTCCCAGCAGGCGGGGCGCGGCCGTACGGCGCCGGGCCGCTCGCGCGAGTTCGAGACGCGGGCCGAGGAGCGCAACCGGGAGCGGTACGAGGGCAAGAAGGACGTCAGGCTGCCCAAGACCTTCCCCGGCGCCGAGCAGGAGGGCGAGCGGCTGCAGAAGGTGCTGGCCCGCGCGGGCTACGGTTCGCGGCGCGCCTGCGAGGAGCTGATCGAGCAGGCCCGCGTCGAGATCAACGGCGAGATCGTGCTGGAGCAGGGGCGCCGGGTCGACCCGGAGAAGGACGAGGTCAAGGTCGACGGCCTGACCGTCGCGACCCAGTCGTACCAGTTCTTCTCGCTGAACAAGCCCGCCGGTGTGGTCTCCACGATGGAGGACCCCGAGGGCCGTCAGTGCCTCGGTGACTACGTCACCAACCGTGAGACCCGGCTCTTCCACGTGGGCCGGCTCGACACGGAGACCGAGGGCGTCATCCTGCTCACCAACCACGGCGAGCTGGCCCACCGCCTCACCCACCCCAAGTACGGCGTGCGCAAGACGTACCTCGCGCACATCGTCGGCCCGATCCCGCGCGACCTCGGCAAGCAGCTGAAGGACGGCATCCAGCTCGAGGACGGCTGGGCCCGCGCCGACCACTTCCGCGTGGTCGAGCAGACCGGCAAGAACTACCTGGTCGAGGTGACCCTGCACGAGGGCCGCAAGCACATCGTGCGCCGGATGCTGGCCGAGGCGGGCTTCCCGGTCGACAAGCTGGTCCGCGTCTCCTTCGGCCCGATCACCCTCGGCGACCAGAAGTCGGGCTGGCTGCGGCGCCTGTCCAACACCGAGGTCGGCATGCTGATGAAGGAAGTCGACCTCTAAGGGCTGTCCCGCAATCCCCGGCGGGCGCGCGACGACGGCTACGGCGCCTCGCCGCGTTGTCGGATCGTCCGCATACGCCCAGTATGCGGACGACCCTCCGCCTTGCGATG
>NZ_JBSFFI010000050.1:0-18194 GCF_053596035.1 Streptomyces sp. NPDC001781
CGCCCCCTCCGGCACCCCGGAGCGGGCGGGCGCGCAGCCCTTTCTCCCCTTGTCGACACCCCACTCCCCGGAAGGGACTGCACGATGCGCCGAACCGCCGTCGTGGGCAGCGGAGTCGCCGGACTCACCGCCGCCCACGTGCTGCGCCGGGCCCACCACGTCACCCTGTACGAGGCGGACGACCGCCTCGGCGGTCACGCCCACACGCACGACCTCATAGCCCCGGACGGCCGCATCCACCGGGTGGATTCCGGTTTCATCGTGCACAACCGGCGCACCTACCCGAACCTGCTCCGCCTGTTCCGCGAACTCGGCGTCGCCACGCAGGAGTCGGAGATGAGCATGTCGGTGCGGTGCGAGGGCTGCGGCCTGGAGTACGCCGGCGCGCGCGGCGCCCGCGGCCTGTTCGCCCAGCCCCGCAACCTGCTGCGCGGCCCCTACCTGCGCATGCTGGCCGAGGTGACCGCCTTCCACCGGGCCGCCCGCGCCCTGCTGGAGCACGGCGGTCACACCACGATGACGCTGGGCGAGTTCATGGACCGGTCGGGCTTCTCCCCGTACTTCCGGTCCCACTTCATGACCCCGGTGGTCTCCTGCGTCTGGTCCTGCGACGCCGAGACCGCACAGCAGTACCCGGCCGTCTACCTCTTCCGGTTCCTCGACCACCACGGCATGCTCTCCGTCACCGGATCACCCGTGTGGCGTACCGTGACCGGCGGCTCACGCAGCTACGTCGACCGGGTCGCCGCCGAGGTGCAGGAGGTCCGCACCAGCGCACCGGTCCGCAGCATCCTGCGCCATGCCGACGGCGTCGACATCACCACGCGGGACGGCGCCACCGACTCCTACGACCACGTGGTCGTCGCCGTCCACCCCGACCAGGCGCTCCGGCTGCTCGGTGACGCCTCCGCCGACGAGAAGGAGGTGCTGGGGGCCTTCCGCTACTCCCACAACACCACCCTGCTGCACACCGACGCCGCCCTGCTGCCCCGGGCCCCCGGCGCCCGCGCCTCCTGGAACTACCTCATGCCGAACTGTTCGGCGGGCTCGGACCGGGTACGCGTCACCTACGACATGAACCGGCTCCAGCGTCTCGACGCCTCCCAGCGCTATCTCGTCACCCTCGGTGGCGAGGACCGCGTCGATCCCTCGCGCGTGCTGGCCCGGATGCACTACGAACACCCCGTCTACACGCCGGAGTCGGTCGCGGCCCAGCAGCGACTGCCCGGACTCGCCACCTCCGTGACCGCGTTCGCCGGCGCCTACCACGGCTGGGGGTTCCACGAGGACGGCTGCCGCAGCGGCGTCGAGGCCGCGAAGGCGCTGGGAGTGACCTGGTGACCGCGCCCGCCCTCTACCCGTGCGTGGTCCGGCACACCCGCCGCGCACCGATCCACCACGCCCTGCGCCACCGCACCTACATGTGGCTCGTCGACACCGACCACATACCCGAACTGCCCCTGCCGCTCCGTCCACTGGCCCGGTTCCGGGCCCGTGACCACTTCACCGGCCGCGCCCCCTCGATCCGGGCCGCGCTCGACGGTTTCCTCGCCGAGCACGGCATCGACCTCGAAGGGGGCCGCGTCGTGATGCTCACCCACGCACGCGTCCTCGGCCACGTGTTCAACCCCCTCACCCTGTACTGGTGCCACGACGCCGACGGCCGCCCCCGCTGCGTGGTGGCCGAGGTCCACAACACCTACGGCGGCCGCCACGCCTACCTGCTGCACACCGACCGGGCCGGGAAGGCCGACGTGGACAAGGAGTTCTACGTCTCCCCCTTCTATCCGGTGGACGGCCGCTACCACATGCGGCTCCCGCTGCCCGGCGAACGCCTCCAGCTCTCCCTGCGCCTGGACCGGCCCGGCAGCCCGCCCTTCACCGCCAGCGTCCACGGCACCCGCCGCCCCGCCACACCGGGCGCGCTGCTCCGCCTCTCCCTGCGCCACCCCTGGTCGACCCTCGCGGTGTCGGCCGCCATCCGTTTCCACGGCATCCGCCTGTTCCTCAGAGGCCTGCCGGTGCAACCGCGCCAGGTTCGTCACGACCCGGAGAACGCCACATGACCACAGCCCACCCCCGCCCCACGACCAGGACCGACGAGGCAGCGGTCCCGGCCCCGGTGGACGCCGGCCGCTGGCCCGACGTGGCCGTCGTGCCCAAGGCGTCCCGTCCGGTGCGCACCGTCGCCGCCGCCGTCGTACGGCACGCCCTCGGCAGACTGCCGCTCTGGGTCCGGTTCCCCGACGGCACCACCCTGGGCCAGGGCGGACCGCTCATAGAGGTGCGCGACCCCGATGCCTTCCACGCCCGTATCGGCACCACGGGTCTGATCGGATTCGGCGAGTCGTACATGGCGGGGGAGTGGGACGCCCCCGACCTGGTCGGCGCGCTCACCGTGCTCGCCTCCCACGCCGCCGACCTCGTCCCCGCCCCGCTGCAGCGGATGCGCCGCCTGTGGGCGCTGCGGCAGCCCGCCGCCCAGCGCAACACCACGACCGGCGCCCGCGACAACATCAGCCGCCACTACGACCTGTCCAACGACCTCTTCGCGCTCTTCCTCGACGAGACCCTCACCTACTCCTCCGCCGTCTTCCGCGGCTTCCCCGCCGAGCACGCGCTCCTCCCCGCCGCCCAGCACCGCAAGATCGACCGGCTGCTGGACCTCGCGGAGGTGGGCGAGGGCACCCGGCTGCTGGAGATCGGCACCGGCTGGGGAGAACTCGCCCTGCGGGCCGCCGCCCGCGGCGCTCACGTCACGTCGCTGACCCTCTCCCGCGAACAGCGCGACCTCGCCCGGCAGCGCGTCGCCGAGGCGGGCCTCGCCGACCGGGTCGCGATCGAGCTGTGCGACTACCGCGAGGCCGAGGGCACCTACGACGCCATCGTCAGCGTGGAGATGATCGAGGCGGTCGGAGCCGAGTTCTGGTCCGTCTACTTCCGCACCCTCGACGAGCGCCTCGCCCCCGGCGGCCGGGTCGCTCTCCAGGCCATCACCATGCCGCACGACCGCATGCTGGCCTCGCGGGACACCCACACCTGGATCCAGAAGTACATCTTCCCCGGCGGCCTGCTGCCTTCCGTCGAGGCCGTCGACCAGACCGTGGCCGAGCACACCGGGCTCGCAGTCACCCGGCGCGACGCCTTCGGCGCGCACTACGCCGAGACCCTCCGACTGTGGCGCGAACGGTTCACCGAGCGCGCCGAGGACGTCGAGGACCTCGGCTTCGACCATGTCTTCCGCCGCCTGTGGACCTTCTACCTCGCCTACTCCGAGGCCGGATTCCGCTCCGGATACCTCGACGTCCAGCAGTACCTGCTCACCAAGGAGCCCACTCGATGACCGACCTCCGCACCCCCGTCCGCACCGGCGCCGCGCACCGGCTGGCCGCGCTCGTCGAGGACGCGCTGGGGATCCCGCTGCCGGTCAGGCTGCGCGCGTGGGACGGAAGCGAGACCGGCCCCTCAGGCGCCCCCGTAGTCGTCCTGCGCTCCCGCCGCGCGCTGCGCCGGCTGCTCTGGGAGCCCGGTGAACTCGGCCTCGCGCAGGCGTACATCACCGGCGAAATCGACGTGGAGGGCGACCTCGGCCAGGGGCTGCGCACCGTCTGGGCCGCGGCCCGCGAGCGTGGCGCCCGTGCCCCGCGCCTGACCCTGACCGACCGTGCCCGCGCGGTCGCGGAGGCCGCACGGCTCGGTGCGATCGGCCCCCGGCCGCCCGTCCCCGCCTCCCAGGCCCGGCTGCGCGGCGACCGGCACACCAAGGCCCGCGACCGGGCCGCGATCAGCCACCACTACGACCTGTCCAACGACTTCTACCGCCTCCTCCTCGACGACACCATGGCCTACTCCTGCGGCTACTGGACCGCGGAGGACATGGACCCGGCCGACGCCCAGCGGGCCAAGCTGGAACTGATCTGCCGCAAGCTCGGCCTCACCGCCGGCTCCCGGCTGCTCGACATCGGCTGCGGCTGGGGCTCGCTCACCCTGTACGCCGCCGAACAGCACAAGGTCCAGGTCACCGCCGTCACCCTGGCCCGCGAGCAGGCCGCGCACGTCCGCGAGCAGGTCCGCGCACGCGGCCTCGAGCAGCTCGTGGAGGTGGTGAACCAGGACTACCGCGACATCTCCGGCTCGGGCTACGACGCGGTCTCCACCATCGAGATGGGCGAGCACGTCGGCGACGACGAGTACCCCGCCTTCGCCGCCGCCCTGCACCGCATGGTCCGCCCCGAAGGCAGGGTGCTGGTGCAGCAGATGTCCCGCGGCGCCAACGCGCCGGGCGGCGGCGCGTTCATCGAGGCGTACATCGCGCCCGACATGCACATGCGACCTCTCGGCGACACGGTCGGCCTCCTGGAAGCGGCCGGACTGGAGGTGCGCTCCACGGAGTCGATGCGCGAGCACTACGTGCGCACCGTCATGGCCTGGCACGAGACCCTGGAACACCGCTGGGACGACGTCGTCGCCCTGGTCGGCACCGAGACCGCCCGCGTATGGCGGCTGTACCTGGTCGGCGGTGCGCTCGCCTTCGAGGAGGGCCGGATGGGCGTCGACCAGATCCTCTCCGTACGGCGCGACCGCAAGGGCGCCAGCGGGCTCGACCTCTCCGAGGCCGCCGACTGGTACCGGGACCTGGTGTGAGCGGCTTCGCCTGGGGCGCCTTCGCCGCCAACCTCGGCTGGGCGGCGCTCACCGCCCTCGGTGTCATGGTGATCACCTTCGCCGTCGCCGTCCGCAAGGGCATGCACCGGATCGTGGACATCGCCTGGGGCGCAGCCTTCGCGGCGGTCGCCCTGGCCACGTTCGGCGCGTCGGCGGGCGAGGGAGACCTCACCCGCCGGGCCCTCGTCACGGCCCTGACCGTCGGCTGGGGCCTGCGGCTCGCCGTCCACATCGGGCGGCGCGGCCGCGGCCACGGCGAGGACCCGCGGTACGAGGAACTCCTCGACAAGGGGTCCGGCAACCGCAACCTCTACGCCTTCCGCATGATCTACCTGCTCCAGGGCGCCCTGGTCTGGCTGGTCTCCCTGCCGGTCCAGGCCGCCCAGTACGCGACCGGCCCGGTCTCGGTGCTCGCCTGGCTCGGAGTGGCCCTGTGGGCGGTCGGCATCTTCTTCGAGGCCGTCGGCGACGCCCAGAAGGCCCGCTTCAAGGCCGACCCCGCCAACAAGGGCCGCATCATGGACCAGGGCCTGTGGCGATACACCCGGCATCCCAACTACTTCGGCGACTTCTGCGTCTGGTGGGGACTGTTCCTGATCGCCTGCGACGGGGGTGCCGCACCCGCCGTCGTCTCGTTCGTCTCGCCGCTGGTGATGAGCTATCTGCTGATCAACGGCAGCGGCAAGCGCCTGCTGGAGCGGCGCATGTCCGGCCGCCCCGGCTGGGCGGAGTACGCCGCCCGTACCAGCGGCTTCTTCCCCCTGCCGCCGCGCTGACGCGCACCACGAAAGGAGGGGAGCCCCGGATCACCGGGGCTCCCCTCCTTTCGGTCCTTTCGGTCCTCTCACGCGCCCGCGCCTACGACGGCATGCTCAGCAGCGTCACCGGGGCGCTGCTCGGCTTGGCCGAACCACCCGCCGGTTCCACCGTCACCCCGACGCCCGAGGCACCGTCCACCGTGCCCTTCAGCAGCACCGACTGGCTGGCGCGTGCCGGGTCCATCAGGCCGGCGTCGCGCATCGTGCCGCCGTCGTCGAACCAGAGCTGGTACACCTTGCCCCTAGGAGGCTCGGGCATCCTCGACGACACGAACACCGCGCGGTCCCGCTGGGCGGAGACCACCACCGTGCCGGTGCCGCCCGCCACTCTCACCGTGCGGGACTTGGCGTCCGGCGCGGCCAGCACCCCGGCCAGGGCGGACGCCTGGCGCTCCGCCTGTGTCGCCCGCTGCTGGGCGTCCTGGGCACGGTCGTACTGCCACACCGCCGTGCCGCCGAACACGGCTGCTGCCGCCACGCACGCGGCCAGCGCCCAGCGGGCCGGGCCCGCGCCGAGCGCACTGCTCCGGCGCACCCGCTCCACCGGGGTGCCGCCGGGCGTGAGCTGGCGCACCGAGCCGACGCGGTGCAGCACCTCCTCCCGCATCGCCGGGCGAACCGGCACCGAAGCGGCCAGCGCCAGCCGGGCCGCGGCCGCCTCGAACTCCTCCACCTCTCGGGCACAGGACGGGCAGCCGGAGAGATGGCGCTCGAAGTCCGCGCGTTCGTCGTCGGGCAGCGCGTGCAGCGCGTAGGCACCCGTAAGCGTGTGCGGATCGGTCATGGTCACGCGGTCACCCCCAGGCAGTCGCGCAGCCGGATGAGGCCGTCGCGCAGTCGTGTCTTGACGGTGCCGAGCGGCAGGGCGAGCGCCTCCGCGACTTCGCGGTAGGTCAGCCCCCGGTAGTAGGCGAGGGTCACCGACTGGCGCTGGAGGTCGGTCAGCGTGCGCAGACAGCGCCGCACCTGCTCCTGCTCCAGCCGGGACTCCACCTGTTCGGTCACCTCGTCGTACTCCGGCGTACGGTCCAGCAGCGCCGCCTTGGTGTCACGGGCGGCGGCCGCCTCCACCGAGCGGACGCGGTCCACCGCGCGCCGGTGCGCGAGCGTCAGAATCCAGTTGATCGCGGTGCCCCGGTCGGGCCGGTAGCGCGGAGCGGTGCGCCAGACCTCCACCAGCACGTCCTGGGCCACCTCCTCCGACTGGGCCAGATCGCGCAGCACCGCCCGGACGACCCCGAGCACCGGACCGGCCACGGTGTCGTAGACCGAGGCGAACGCCTCTTGATCACCGAGGGCCACCTCCTGCAGCAACTGCTGCAAGTCCGGTTCCGCTGCCGGGTTCCTGCCGATGTAGACGGCTTCCTTCACAACTGTCCTCTCCAACGTTGCGCCGGGGCGGGGCTCCCGCGTGGACCGCGGGAGTCGTCCCCGCGTAATCCGAGACCGTGGCGGCCCCGGATTGGTCACCCGGACGAATAACGACGACGGGTGCCGGCCTCAGACCAGCCCGGTGACGGTCACGGTGACCTTCGGCGCCGCCCGGCCGGGCAGCAGCCCGGCCAGCCGTACCTCCACGGCCCGTGTCACATCCCGGGCCACATCCAGCGTGCGTACGTGCCCGCGCGCCACCAGGTGGATCTCCACCCGCAGCGGCCCGGCCTCGTCCGGCCGGCCCAGCCGCACACCGGAGGGCACCGCCCGGCCCCCGTTCGCCGCGCTCGCTCCGCCCGGCAGAGCCGAGCGGAGCCGGCCGCCGAGTCCCGGCCGCAGGAACGCCACCCCCGGCACGGCCTCGACGGCCGCGGCGATCTCCTCGGTGAGCGTGGTGCGCAGCGCGCGTTCAGTCATCGCCTGGCCCTTCCTCGAATCCGGCCGGAGCGTCCACGAGGTCGACGATCCGGATGTCCACCGAGCCGGGGCGCAGCCCCAGCCGCAGCCGGGCCGCCGCGGCCACCCGCCGCCGGACCTCCTCGGCGACCTCCTCCAGCGGGGTACCCAGCGGGGCGTGCACCTCCATGCGCACCGTCACCTCGCCCCTGCCACCGGCATCCGGCGGCAGGATCCGGCACGAACCCGCGCGGACCCCGGCGACCGTCTCGGCGGCGGCACGGAGCGTGCGCGCGGCGACCGCCTCCGTCACCCACAGATCCTCGTCGTCGTCCCCGAGCGGAACCGGACGGCCCGGCCGCAACTCCATCCTGACCACGTCCATCACGCGCCGGGTCAGCGCCGAGGGATCGTAGCCCGCTTCCTCCGGAGCGGTCTCCTCGCGCAGTTCCCGCACGGTCGACTCCAGCAGCGTCAACTCGCGCACCGCGTCCTTGCAGTAGAGACAGGTGGCGCGGTGCGGGTCGGGATCGGCCTGCTCCCAGCCGTCCCAGACATCGGACAGCAGCCGCCCGCAGGCGAGCTGCTCGTCGTCGCCGCCGGGCCCGGTGTACCGGTCGGGCGGGTCGGTGTGCGTGGTCATCGCCAGGCCCCCAGTGCTCGTGTCAGACAGCGTCGTGCGCGGAAGACGCGGGCGCGCACCGCCTCCTGGCTGATGCCGACCGTCTCCGCGATGAACTCGTAGGAATGTCCGTCCAGCTCGCGCAGCACCCAGCAGGCCCGCTGCTCCGCCGAGAGGTCGTCCAGCGCCCGGCGCATCCCGCGCACGGCGTCCCGCGCCTCGGTGACCCGCTCGGGGGAGTCGTGCTCCGGCGCGGCGAACTCGCCGGCCGCCTCCAGCGACGTCACCGGCCGGCGCGCCCGCAGGACGTTCAGGCAGCGGTTGGTGACGATGCGGTACATCCAGGTGCCGAAGGACGACTGCCGCCGGAACTCCGGCAGCCGGCGCCAGGCGCTGATGAACGCGTCCTGCACCGCGTCCTCCGCCTCCGCACGGTCGCCCAGCAACCGGGTGGCGAGACCGACCAGCGCCGGGGCGTGCTCCCGCACCAGTACGGCGAAGGCCTCCTCGTCACCCTCGGCGGCGCGCACGGTCAGCAGGCCGTCGTCCCGGGACGCCTCTGTCGCCTCCCCCACCGGGGAGTCGTCGGGCGCGCGTTCCGGTACCGGACACGCGATCTGTCTGCGGACCCCCGTCACGGGGCGGCTCCTCTCGGTTGTCCTGCCTCTTCGACACGTCGAAGGCGGCCTTGTGACGCGGAACCCGCCGCGCCCCTCCTCCCGCCTTGCCCCCCATCGGCCACTTCAGACGCGAAAACCCAGGTGGATGCAGGTCACAGGGCGTGTCACGGGGTGGCGGAGAGGCATCAGCGGAAAAAATCCGGGAATCCGCGTCACATTCCTGGACCGGCCGGGTCCAACGGAATACCAACAGCAGTTCAGCCTACCGAGAGGACCTGGTCATGAGCGTCCAGAGCGCGCCCGCCACCGGCAACACCCCCGCGGTCCCGACCCCGAAGAAGCAGCCGGCCACCACGGCCCTCGCCGGCGGCGCCACCGGTGTCGACGAGCCCGCCGCCACGCGCGGCCGGACCTCCATCGCCGACGTCGTCGTCGTCAAGGTCGCCGGTGTGGCCGCGCGGGAGATCCCCGGCGTGCACGCCATGGGCGGCGGTCTCTCCCGCACCATCGGTGCCGTCCGCGACCGCGTCCCCGGCGGCCGCTCCAACGTCGGCCGGGGCGTCAAGGTCGAGGTGGGGGAGCGGCAGACCGCCATCGACCTCGACCTGGTCGTGGAGTACGGCGTGCCGATCGCCGACCTCGCCCGTGACGTGCGGGAGAACGTCATCGACGCCGTCGAGAGGATCACCGGGCTGGAGGTCGTCGAGGTCAACGTCACCATCAACGACGTCCACCTGCCCGACGACGAGGACAGCGCCCCGGAGACCACCTCCCGCGTGGCCTGACACCGGGCGACGGGCGGGGACAGCCGGGCAGGAAGAGCAGGGAAGAAGGGGACGGAAAGATGGACAGAGCGCTCGTGGGACTGATCGCCGGCATCGCGCTGGCGTTCGCCGGCTGGTTCGGCGGCTTCGGCGCGTTCCTGCTCGTGGCCGCGCTCGGCGCGGTGGGCTACGCGGTCGGGCACTGGTTCGACCAGGGCGGACGCGCCGAGGACCTGCGGCACGCCTTCGATCGGGGCCGCCGATGACCGCCCCCGAGCGGCGCGGCACCACCACGGTCTCCGACCGCGCCGTCCGCCGGATCGCGGGCCGCGCGGTCACCGAGGCGCTGCCCGGCCAAGCCGCGCGGCCGACCGGCTCCACGGCCGCCGTACGTGGCGGGCGTGCCGAGGTCGCGGTCGACGTCGCCCTTCCCTACCCGTCGCCACTCACCACCACCGTGCGCCGCGTCCAGGACCATGTCACCGCCCGCACGGGTGAGTTGACCGGCCTGGACGTGCGCACGGCCCGCGTCGGCGTCACCGCGCTCACCCCGGACCGCGCCGTGGGGCCGGACCTGGCCAAGGGACCGGACCTCGCCGAGGAGTCCGACGGCGTGCCGCGACCCGCTGCGGCGGCCCGCGGCGGGCGGGTTCCGCGCCGCTGGTGGGCGCAGCGCAGGCTCCCCCTCGGTGTGCTGACCCTGCTCGCCACCCTTACCTGCGGTGCCCTCGCCACCGACCTGATCCTGGTACACACCGGGCACCGGCCGGCCGCCCCCTGGCGGACCGGCGCCCTGCACTGGCTCTACACGCACGGCCCCGGTGAGACCCCGGTCACCGCGGCCGCCCTCGGCTGCGCCCTGCTCGGTGTCTGGCTGATCGTCCTCGCGGTCACCCCCGGCCGGCGCGGCCTGTTCACCGCACACTCCCCGGCGCCGGTCGTCCGGGTCGCCGTCGACCGAGGGGCCGTCGCCGCGCTGCTCCGCGACACCGCCGCCGGGACCGAAGGCGTCGACAGCGTCGCCGTACGCGTCCGCCGCCGCCGCGCCACCGTCCGTGCTGCCCTCGCCTTCGGGGACCGGGCCGCCGCCCGGGACGAGATCACCGAGACCACGCGCCGCGTTCTCGCCGATTGCGGTCTGCGCCGCGCGCCGCGGCTGCGGGTCTCCGTACGCCCCCTGCCGGTGTGGACCCCGCCCCCGGCCGAATCCGCGCCGACGCCCGTGGGGGCCGCGGCGCCAGCCGGAGGGAACTGATGCGCACCGCCCTCAACCGCTGTGTCCTCGCCGTCGTCGGGATGGCCCTGCTGGCAGCCGGAACCCTGCTGGCCACCGCCGAACCCGCCCTGGGTACCCGGATGCCGTCCTGGTGGCCCGCGCTCTCCGACGACATCACCTTCCTGAGCCCCGCCCGCGTCCTCGACCTGCGGGGGCAGGGCTGGTGGACACCCGTCGTGATGGTCGCCTCCATCGCCGCCACCGCGCTCGGCGCCCTGTGGTGCGCCCGTCAGTTCCGCGGCGGCGGGCGCCCCCTGATCGCCCTCCCCGCGCCCGGCGCCGCCGTGCGGGCCCGCGCACTGGAGGAGGCCGTCGCCCACGACGCGGCCGCCCTGGACGGCGTGGCCCGCTGCCGCGCCCGCGTCCTCGCCGGCCGTGGCCGGATCACCGTACGGCTGCACCTCTGGCTCCAGCCCGACATCACCCCCGACGCCGTGCTGCCCGGCGTCACCCGGCTCCTCGGCCGGGCCGAATCGGCCGCCGCTCCCTGTCCCGTCCACGGCCGGGTACGCCTGAGCGCCCGCTCCCACCAGGTACCGCATGTCCGCTGAACCCCACGCCCCCGCCGCCACCCGGCCGCCTCCGCCCCGTCCCGCCGACTGGGGCGCGGCGCTGCGCCGCACGCCGCTGTCCATGTGGCGCGACGACGTCTCCGACGACGCCGCCGCCCTCACCTACTACTCCATCCTGACCGTGCTGCCCGCCCTCCTGGTCACCGTCATCGCCTTCGCGCTGATCAGCCCCGGCACGGCGGAACGGTTCATCACTCAGGTCACCGCCTACGCCCCCGCCGAGTCCGGCGGCGAACTGCACGACGTGCTGGGCCGCATGCTGCGCCCGGACGCCGCGATCTGGCCGCTTCTGGTCGTCGGGACGGCCAGCGCCATCTGGTCCGCCTCCAGCTATCTGGCGGTGTTCCGCCGCTCCCTGCACCGCATGCACCGCGTCGAGGACCACCGCTCGCCACTGCGCAAGGCCCACCGGATCGTGCTGACCGCGCTGGGCCTGCTCGGCCTGCTCGTGGTCAGCGCCCTGGTGCTGCTGCTCACCGGACCGGTCGCCGAGACCGCCGGACGCTTCTTCGGCCTCGACGCCACGGTCGCCTGGGTCTGGCGGCTGCTGCGCTGGCCCCTGCTTCTGATTCTCGCGGTCGTGCTGATCGTGGTCGTCTTCCGCACCGGCCCGGTCCAGGCCAAACGGCGCGGCCACAGCCTTCCCGGCGGGGTTCTCGCCGCCACGCTGTGGATCATGGTGTCGGGCGGCTTCGCGCTCTACACCTCGGTACTGGGCGGCTACAGCAGGCTGTACGGATCGCTCGCCGGCTCGGTCGTCTTCCTGATCTGGCTCTGGCTCTCCAACCTCGCGCTGCTGACCGGCGCGCAGTTCACCGCCGAGCTGGGCCGGGCACCGGCCGCGCCCGCCCCGCCGGCCGGCTGAGCCGGGGCGGACCGGGGCCGGCGCTCCTGGGGGATGAGTCCGGAACGGGGGGCGCGGCCCGTCCCGACCGGGGCGGGCCGCGCGGTACTTCAGGAGGTGCAGGTGAACGTGCCGTTCTCGGCGCCCTCGACCAGCGCCTCGTGCGCGGCGTGCAGCTACTTGGCATCGGCCTTGAGGACCTTGCGGTCACAGGTGATCAGGCCGGTCAACTCGCCCTCGACGTCCGTGATCTGGGTGTACACGGCGCCGTTTCCGCCCTTGCGGGCCGCGAACTGCTCGATCTCTTCCAACCGGTCGAGCTTGAGCTCGTACTCGGTGCGGGCCGCGGCCGAGGGCTTGACCGTGCTCGTCGCCGGCATGTCCTGCCAGACCATGAGGCCCAGCCTGTCCGCCCAGTGGCACCAGCGGTCCGGCTCCACCACCACCCCGATGACCAGCGTCCGTCAACAGCGACCGTCGGCTTCAACCAGCCGTGCACGAAAGGCAGAAGGCCCGCGCGGGCCCTCCACCGCCCTCGGATATCCTCGAACCCGAACGATGCCGACCGAGGGGGAAGACCGTGACCGACTACCGGGACGGCGTGGTCGTCTACTGGCGGCCCCTGTGCCCCTTCTGCGTCAAGCTCCGGCTCCGCCTACGGCTCGCCCGGCTGCCGCGCACCGAGGTCAACATCTGGCGCGACCCCGACGCGGCCGCGTACGTACGCCTGGTCGCCGACGGCAACGAGACCGTCCCGACCGTCACCGTGGCCGGCAACGCGATGGTCAACCCGTCGATGAGGCAGATCCGCGAAGCCGTCCGCCGGCACGCCCCGCATCTTCTCGCACGGGCCCGGTGACCCGCTGCACGCCCGGCTCCCGCACCCTCGGCCGGATCGGCACCGTGAGGGCCCGGTGGAGCCCGGCCGGCTCGCTACAGGTACGGCCGGGTGATCAGCTCGATCGCGTGCCCGGCGGGATCCTTGAAGTACACACCCCGCCCGCCGTGCTCATGGTTGATCTCGCCGGGCCGCCGCATCTGCGGATCGGCCCGGTGCAGGACCCCGCCGTCCCGGAGCCGCCGGCAGGCCCGGTCGAACAGCTCGTCGTCGACGAGGAAGGCGTGGTGCCGCATCCGGATCTCGACCGGCGGCTCGGCGAACTGGAGCAGCACCCCGTCACTGAACTGCACGTTCACGAACGGGCCCCAGGACGGCGCCTCCCGCACAACCTCACTGTGGGCTCTGACTCGGACGCGTTGACACATGCGTCCCCGAGGCCCACGGGCAGTCAGCCGCGCACCGGCTGACCGTCCTGTGCGTGGCTCGACGCCGATCCGGTGTTCACGTGGGGGAGCTACAGGGTGCGGGCTTTACTGGCCCACCCTCCCGTCGATCCGCTCCCGGAGCAGATCGGCGTGCCCGCAGTGACGCGCGTACTCCTCGACGCGGTGCACCAGCAACTCCCGTACGGCGACGTTCTCCTTGCCGACACGCGCTCCGAGGTCGGCGTACCCGGCCAACGCGGCGTCCGTCGCCGCCTGCTCACGCTCCAGATCACGGAACGCCCCCTCCACCGCGCCCGGTTCGCCGACAGCATCTTCGAAGTCCGCGTCCCGCGGCCCGTACAGCTTCGGCAGCGGCTCTCCCTCGCTGATCCAGTTCCGCCAGTCCCGCTCCACCTCGGCGAGATGCCGGACGAGCCCGAGGAGGGACATGGTCGAGGGCGGGACGGATCGGAGCGCGAGCTGCGCCGCGTCCAGGCCCTCGCACTTCATCCGCAGGGTGAGGCGGTAGCCGGACAGATAGCCATGGAGGGTCGCCGACTCGCCCTCGGGGCTCGGTCCTTCGCGCGGGTCGTCGTCCGGGTCGGTCCACATGTCCGGGTGGACGGTCGCCTCTGTCCATCGTGTGGGCTGCTCAGTCATGCGCGGCATACTCGCGGCCGACCGCCCTACGCCGCCACCGAGTTCCGTGACCTGGTCCCCGTCCTCGGGCTCCCAGGGCGCCCGAGGACGGGAGCCGCAGCCTCCTCGTCGCGGGACACGCCCTCTACGGGACCCTCGCGGCACGACCGGGCCGACAAGCGATGCAGTAACGATGCGACTGGCGCCGCAGGCCCCGCCCGTGTTCACTGGAATCCAGTCGAGGGACGGGGGCAGGGCTATGGTCGACCACTCCCCACCCGCGCGCACGCGGCCGCACCGGGACCGCACGACCACGGTCGCGGTAGCGCCGCGTGACGGCCTGCGCGGACGCCTGGGGGACGCCCTCTTCCGCGGGGTGGCCGGACCCGACGGCCCGGAGAGCCGGCGCCGGGTCCACGGCACTCCCGGCCCGCGCTGGTTCGCCCCGGACCGCCCGATCCGCGTGGTCCACGGCGACGCGTCGATGTTCCCCGGCGGTCTGGCCGCCCTGCTCCTCCAGTCCCTGCACCCCCTGGCGATGACGGCGGTGGCCGACCACTCCGACTACCGCAACGACCCCTGGGGACGCCTCGCCCGCACGAGCACGTTCCTCGCGTACACGACCTACGGCGCGGCGGACGACGCCCAGCGGGCCGTCGACCGCGTGCGAGCGGTCCACGAGCACATCCGGGGCCGCACGGCGGACGGCGAGCCGTACCACGCCGCCGACCCCCACCTCCTGGCCTGGGTGCACAGCGCCGAGGCGTACTGCTTCCTCACGGCCCATCAGCGCTACGGCAGACACCCGCTGAACGCGGCGGGCCGCGACGCGTACGTGGCCGACATGGCCCGCGTCGCCACCGCGATGGGCATCGAGAACCCTCCGACAACGGTGGCGGAACTCCGCACCCGTCTGGACTCCTACCGCCCCGAACTGCGCCTGACCCCTCACACCCGGGAAGCGGTCCGCTACATCCTCCTGCGGCCGCCCCTGCCCAGACCCGTCCTTCCCCCGTACCTCGTCCTGGGCGCCGCGGCCGCCTCCCTCCTCCCCGCGTGGTCCCGCCGGCAGTTGGACCTCCCGGTGCTGCCCCGCACCGAACGCTGGTGCGTGGCCCCGGCCGGGGCGGCGGTGACGTCCCTGATCAGATACCTGCTCCCACCGCCACCGCCCCGCGCCTGAGCAGCCGCTGCCTCAGCTCGACCACATCCCAGCCCGGCGTGACCTGTGCGTGGGCGCGGCGGAAAGAAACCACCGCCGCGTGCCCGTCGGGTCAGCGGTGACGGGATGCCCGGACGTTCAGGAAATCCGGCGCCTCCCGGTCCGGCACGGTCAGAACGGTGAAGACGTTCTTCCCGCCGTTGACGCACCTTCAGCCCCCCGCGCCGCGCGCCAGGGAAGTGACGTACTCCCAGAGCTCCTCCCGCACCTCCTCCGAATCGCCGCCCGCCCCGAAGGGGTACGTGGTCGGACGGGGCCGTCGATCGTGCCAGAAGAGACCGTCGCTCTCGACGGCCTCCGAAGCCGCACCGAGCCAGACGATCGTGTCGGCCCCCTGGTCAGGATTGCGGATGATGGGCCACGTCACCGCCCGGAAGACCGGCATCCACTGCCGCACCCCCTTCGTGTCCGCCCACCCCGGATGCATCGAGTGGACGTGCACACCCTGGTCGTGCAACCGCTCCGCCCACTGCTCGGTGACCACCACCTGAGCTCTCTTGGTGCGGGCGTAGAACTTCTTGGGGCTGTACTGCGTCTCCTCGGACTCCGGATCCCCGGCGGGAAGCTGCTGCCCGTACTGCCCGCCCGAGGTCACGTTGATCACCACCGAGGGTGCGGAGCGCACGAGCAGCGGCGTCAGCTCGTCGATCAGCACCCAGGGCGCCAGTACGTGCGTCGCGAACGTCAGCTCCACCCCGTCCTCGCTGTACTGCCGCTCGTCCGGCATCACCCCCGCGTTGTTGACCAGCACGTCCAGCCGGTCCTCCGCCTCGCGGAACCGCGTGGTGAAGTCCCGCAGCGAGGCCAGACTGCTGACGTCGCACGCGACGGGTCGTACGTCGGCGTCCTCGCCCGCCTGCTGTCGTGTGAGCGCGGCGGCCTCCTCGGCGCGCTGCTCGTTGCGGCCCAGCACCCGCACCGAGGCTCCCAGCCTGGCGAAACCCACGGCGGCGGCGAGACCGACCCCGGACCCCGCGCCGGTGACGAGGACGACCTTGCCGTCCATTCGTCCGGGCCCGTCGGGCCAGTCCGGCAGGGCCTTGCGCAGGAGCAGTCCGGGCCACCCGTAGCCGAGGACGACGGAACGGTCGAGGACGGTGTCGATGACAGAGGTGACACTCATGGCATTCGCAGTACCCCTGGGCGCCGTGCTCACACGGGCGGTCGCCCCTCGCCCCACGGATGGGGGAGGGGCGACCGGCGGGCGGGGGATCAGGCCTTGTGCCGCATGCTGCTGCGAGCCGGGTTTCCCTGGTCCGCGGCCTTCGGGTCCTTCTCGTCCGCCTTGGCGCGGACACCTTCAGCGATCCGCGCACCGATCTTCGGGTCGATGTTGGACCAGTACTGGAAGGCGCGCTCCAGCACGGGCTCGGTGACACCGTTGAGGAGGTGGCCGACGACGTTGTCCACGAGACGGTCGCGGGCGTCGTCGTCCAGCACCTCGCGCACGAGTGTGCCGGCCTGCCCCCAGTCGTCGTCCTGCGCGTGCGAGACGTAGGCCGTACGCGTGATGTCGCCGTCGGTGTGCCAGGTCGGCGGGTTGCCGTACCTGGCGGTGTCCGCGGCGGGGCCGCCCTTGGAGTTCGGCGCGTACACGGGATCGCTGGTCTTGCGGTACGCCATCGCGCCGTCCTTGGAGTACGTGTGGACGTCGGTGATGGGCGCGTTGACCGGGAGCTGGGCGTAGTTCGCGCCGATGCGGTAGCGATGGGCGTCGGCGTACGAGAAGAGCCGGGCCAGCAGCATGCGGTCGGGGCTCGGGCCGATGCCGGGCACGAAGTTGTTCGGCTGGAAGGCGAGCTGCTCGATCTCCGCGTGGTTGTCCGTCGGGTTCCGGTCCAGCGTCATCCGGCCGACCTCGATCAGCGGGTAGTCGCCGTGCGGCCACACCTTGGTCAGGTCGAAGGGGTTGAAACGGTAGTCGGCGGCGTCCGCGTACGGCATGACCTGCACGTACAGCGTCCAGCTCGGGTGGTCGCCGTCCCGGATGTGCTCGAACAGATCACGCGTGTGGTAGTCGGTGTCGACCGAGGCCATCTGGTCGGCCTCGTCCTGGGTGAAGAACTCGATGCCCTGGTCGGTCTTGAAGTGGTACTTGACCCAGAACTCCTCACCGGCCTCGTTGATCCACATGTACGTGTGCGAGGTGTAGCCGTTCATGTGACGCCAGGTGCGCGGCACACCCCGGTCGCCCATGAGCCAGGTGACCTGGTGCGCCGACTCGGGGGACAGGGTCCAGAAGTCCCACTGCATGTCATGGTCACGGAGATTGCTGTCGGCGCGGCGCTTCTGGGAGCGGATGAAGTGCTGGAACTTCATCGGGTCCTTGATGAAGAACACCGGGGTGTTGTTGCCGACCATGTCGTAGTTGCCTTCGCTGGTGTAGAACTTCACCGCGAAGCCGCGCGGGTCACGCCAGGTGTCCGGGCTCCCACGCTCCCCGGCGACGGTGGAGAACCGGGCGACCAGATCGGTACGCGCCCCCGGCTGGAAGACGGCCGCCTTGGTGTACGGGGTGACATCTCCCGTCACCTCGAAGTGCCCGAAGGCCCCGCTGCCCTTGGCGTGCGGCTGCCGCTCGGGAATGCGCTCCCGGTTGAACTGGGCCATCTGCTCGATCAGGTACGCGTCCTGGAGCAGGATCGGTCCGGCGGGTCCGGCGGTGAGCGAATGCTCATCGCTCTCCACCGGGGCGCCGGAGTCGGTAGTGGTGCGGGGGATCTCGGTCATGGTGGTTCGCGGTTCCTTTCCAAAGCGCCGGAACCGACGGTGGCCGTATGCCGGGCCGACGGTTATATGGGCTCAGGGGTACCGGATGACCGGGGCCGGGGGGCGGCAAACGTGAGCGGCGCCGGGATGACCTGGGTGGGTGTGTTCCCGTGCTCGGTGTTGTGGGGTTGGTGGTGTGTGGTGTCTGGTGGGGGTGGTTTGTGTGTTGCTGGTGTGCGGGTGCGGGTGCGGGTGCGGGTGCGGGTGCGGGTGCGGGTGTGGGTGTGGGTGTGGGGTTTTTTGGGGGGTGTGGGGGGTGTGAGTTTTGGTGGGTGGGGGTGTTTTTC
>NZ_JBSFFI010000051.1:0-17535 GCF_053596035.1 Streptomyces sp. NPDC001781
CCGTCGGGGGGCGCGGGGGGGGCGGGGTCGCCCCGGGGGGGGGCCTGGGGTTTGGCGGGGGGGGGGGGGGGGGGGGGGTGCCCGCGCCGCCCGCCCCTCCCGTCGTTCTCCGCCGGGGTACCCGTCAGCCCAGTCCGCGCGAGTCCTGCTTCAGCGCGGTGTCGACGGTGAGCGCCGTCGCCACGACGAGGCTCCGCAGCGGCTCGGGCAGCGGGCGGTGGATCTGGAGGACGTAGTTGTCCGCCGTGGTGAACAGCGTCTTGGCCAGACCTTCCCAGGTCTTGGTGATGCGGGCGATCTCGGCGCCCTCGTGGTCCACGATGGCGAAGTTCCAGGCACGCCAGTTCTCCGCCTTGATCGCGCCGACCTGCCGGCCGTCCACGTTCATGGCGAAGTCGATCTTGCCGATCATGTTCTGCTGGACGATCTCACCGACCTGCGAGCCGTCCGGACGGGCCACCAGGACACGCGACTTGAAGATCTTCGCGGGGCGGGTGAGCAGCAACTGCGGCTGCCCCTGGGTGTCCCGGATCTCCAGCCGGTGCGTGAGGAACTGGTCCCAGCTCGACACGAAGCGCAGGATCTTGCGGAGCACACCCTGCCCGACCTCGGCCACCGCACCGAGTTCGCGGCCGTTCTGGTCCATGACCTTGTACTCGTTGGTCAGCTCGATGAGCTTGGCCTTCTGGTTCACGACGAGCACGGGCTCGGTGAAGAGGGTGCCGCCGGGCGTCCCGTTCGCGTCGGGGTTCGAGCCTGCGGGAATGTTCGATTGCATCGTCACCGGGGCACCCTATCGTGGCTTGATCCGTACCTGACCAGTTCATCTCCGCCAGGACGTCTGGTACGTCTCCACCTCACCGAACGCCCGCCCGCCCGGTGCCGCCGGTGACGGTCGGACACAGGTGGCGGAGTCGGCCGCCGGGGCCGGGGACCGGGCCGATGCGTTCGTGGCCGGGGGAGACGGGACGTCACCCCGGGCCCGGGTGCACGGCACCGGCGTCAGCCCGAGCCGGGCGGGCGAGGACCCGGCGCCGTCGATGACCTGAACACCGACGGGGCCGGGCCGGATCTAGCGGGCGGGGACGACCGTCAGATGGGCGCGCCGGTCCGCGGCGGGCGGCCGGCGGGGAATCATCGTCAGGCGCCGGTGGCCCAGGTCGCGCAGGAGGGGCGGGGTCTCGTCCACGACCCGGCACTCCGCGGTGCCCCGGCGCGGATCGGGATGGTGCAGCAGGCGTACGGCGCCGTCGAGCCGCGCCGCGCTCTCGCCGACCGCGTGTATCCAGTACGGCAGGCCCTGCCGGTAGGCCGCCTCCATGATCGGGTCGTGGGCCACGTCCCGGCGTATCGCCTGGAGTTCGTGGTCGTGGCCGTGCCCCTCCATCGCGGCCTTGAGCTGGGCCAGCATCGGCAGGCACCAGCCCGGCTCGTGGTCGCCGAGCACCCGGCCGGCGTCGGGATGGAAGAGGACGAAACGCAGGAAGTTGTCACCGGGCATCGCGGTGGGGTGGTGCCGGACCTCCCCGAAGAGGCCGGCGAAGGCGTCGTTGGCCAGAACGACGTTCCAGCAGTGGTCGACGACCAGCGAGGGGAACGGGGCGGCCTCCACCACGGCGGCGTAGTCGTCCAGATACTCCCGCGCCTCGCAGCTCTCGGGAACGGACCGCGCTACCGGCCGCCGCTCTCCCGCCTGATGTGCCATCGGGTGGTCACCCCTCTTGCCTTGGCCGCCTGTACGCGGCGCTGCGATCCTGCTGCTCCGAGGAGAGCCGTGTCAACTATCGTGGCATTTCATGCCTGTTGACGGCTGAAATTCGCCACAGTTGTGGCGGGACCTGGATGCGAGTTCGAACCACGGGCTACTCTCCGGGATGTTCACGGCGGCCGGGGGTGACAAGCGCACCCGATCTCGCGCGGCCCTTGAGAGACGTAGGAGTTCTGTCGGTGACGGATGGCTACGAGAATCCGGGCGCCACGGCGACCGCTCAGCTTCCGGCCGTCGTCGCCCGCGTCACCGCGCTCGCCGACCGGCTCGGTGTCCCCCACTGCGAGGTCTTCGATTCCGCCCGGCTCTCGGTGGGCAGCGGAGTCCCCGAGGGCGTGGTCAAGGCGCTGCTCACCGGTCGTCCGGCCGGTGAACCGGACGTGCAGGCCCGATTCCTGCAACGGCTGGACCTGCTGCGCCGCACCCGGCTCAAGCCCGGCGGGCGCAGATACACCCAGCAGGAGATCGCGGACGGCGCGGGCATGTCCCGGCAGCAGGCCGGCGCCCTGATCAACGGCGACCGGCGCCCGACGATGGAGCACTGCGACGCGCTCCAGCGCTTCTTCCACGTGCACGCCGGATTCCTCACGGCGGAGGACCCCGAGGCACTCGCGGGCGTCCTCCAGCACATCGAGCAGGAACTGCTCCAGAAGCTGGCGGACCGGGAGCGGGCCGACTCCGCGACGGCGCAGGACCCGCTGGAGCGGCTGCTCCAGGACCACGGCGTGCGCGGGATCGCCTGGCGCGCCGCACAGCTCCCCACCGACCAGCACCGCGACAAGGTCGCGGAGTGGCTGGACATGCTGCTGGAGAGCGTCCGGCAGCCGGGGTCGTGAACGGGATGAGGTCCAAGAACATCGCCAGGGGCATGCGGCGGCTGTGCGCCGAACTGGTCGGCCAGCTGGACCGGCGGCCCGCGCCGGTGCCGCCCGAGGAGCTGTACCGCTCGCTGTGCTCGGCCATGAGCCGCAGGCGCGGCCGTCCGGTGCACTTCCGCACGTCGGCCTTCCCGCCCGGCACGGCCAGCGGGCTGTGGCTGGACATGAGCGACCGCGATCTGGTCGTGGTGGAGGAACGCACCGCCCCCGACCACCAGTTGGTGATCCTCGGCCACGAGCTGTGGCATATGCAGACCGACCACGTCGCCCACCGGGTCGACGGTCTCGGGGTCGGCGTGGCCACCCGGCTCCTGACGGACGACACCGACCGGGACGCGCTGCGGGCGGCCGTGCACCGGGTCGCCGCACGCACCCGGTTCGACCAGGACGAGGAGCGGGAGGCGGAGACCTTCGGCCTGTTGCTGGCCAGCAAGTGCCGGACGCGGATGCGCGGTTCGTCGCTGAGCGGCCCGGTCCGCCGGGACGACGTGGCGGGACGCATCGGTGCGTCGCTGGGGTATCCGGGGCCGCAGGGCTGACACGCCCTGCGGCCGTACGGGCGACCCCGGGCGGCCCGGAGCCGACGCGTTGTCAGTGGCGGGCGGCAAGCTGGACCCCTGCGTGCCGCGAGGGGCGGTGCGCGGCGCCAGCGTGCGTGAACCGTGCCGCCGACCGGGGAGCAGACCGATGCCGACCGCCGTACTGACCGACCGTGAGCGCACCGCCGTCCAGGCCTACCTGCGGCTGCTGCACACCGTGCGCGCCACTCTCGACGGCCCACCGGACACGGCCCCGGTCACGGTCCCGCCGGCCGTGCTGGCGGAGGCCGAACGGGCGCTGGCCGGAGCGGGACTGACGGGGAACGAGGACGGGTTCTTCGAACTGCTCCGCGCCTGGTGCCCGTAGGCCCCGGCCAGGGCTCTCGTTCGGATCACGCAGGGCCCGCGGGACCCGGTCCGGACGTGAGACCGCGGGCCGCCGGTACGGTCACCGTCGTGAGGACCAGCTGGTCACCGGTGCGCCAGTGGCCGTCGAACCCCGTCAGGCGGACGCCCCCCACCAGCGGGCCGGGGACGAGGAGCCGGGCGTGGAAGGTGCCCCGGTCGTCGTGCGTGGCGACCAGCTCGATGTCGGCCTCGGAGAAGTCCAGCCAGGCGCGGGTCAGCGGGAACCACGCCTTGTACACGGACTCCTTGGCGCTGAACAGCAGCCGGTCCCAGTGCACGCCGGGCCGGGCCGCGGTCAGCGCCCGCTGCCGGTCGCGCTCGGCGGGCAGGGAGACGGAGTCGAGGACGCCCTCGGGGAGCGGGCGGTGCGTCTCGGCGTCGATGCCGAGCGAGGCGAGGTCACCGGTGCGGGCCAGGGCCGCGCACCGGTAGCCGTCGCAGTGGGTCATGCTCCCGAGCAGGCCGTCCGGCCAGACGGGCGCGCCACGCTCGCCGGTGGGCACGGGGGCGGGCACCCGGCCGAGTTTCTCCATCGCGCGCCGGGCGCAGACCCTCGCCGAGGTGAACTCCAGGCGCCGCTTGGCGACCGCGCGGCTCACCAGCGCCCGTTCCTCGGGGAAGAGCGCGGTGTCCGGGTCGTCGTCGGGGGCGCCGTACGACTCCACGGCGACCACCGTGGCCGGCAGCAGATCCTCGATCACCGGTACCCGACCTCCCACGACAGTGCGGTGCGGCACCACGACAGCACATCGCCGCGGCACGGGCAAGAGCGGCCCTCCCCGGGGCCGACGCGCCGGGGGAATCCGTAACACGCGCGTTGCACGAACCGCTCCGCGCAGGCCGTATGATCGCCCCATCACTCACCGCCCAACAACCCTTTTTCCAGGGCGGTTTGGTGACCCTTCCTTCCTCCTGTCCGGGCGCGGACCGCTGAGTTGTGCCCGAAAACCCCCGAAAGGCGGCCCGCATGGTCTCTCGCGTACGCGTCTGGCTCAACCGCACGTACGCGGAGAACGTGTTCTTCATGGATCAGCTCCGGAGAAACCCGAGCGACCGCGCCGTGGAGATCCACGCGACGCACGGTGACCCGGACTCCCCCGTGCTGGCCGCCGCCGACACCGCCGCGCTGGAGCCGGAGGGACTGTCCCCGGCCGGGTACGTCGAGTACGCGCTCGACCAGTGCGCCCGGCGCGGCATCGACGTCTTCGTGCCCCGGCTGCACCAGTCGGCGATCGTGGCGCATCGAGCCGACTTCGCCGCGGCGGGTACGGCCCTGCTGGCGCCCACGCCGCAGGCGGTGGCGGTGTTCGAGGACAAGGTGACCGCGTACGAAGCGGTCCGTTCGGTCGGTGTGCCGGTGCCGCCGTGGTCCCGGGTCCGTACGGCGGATGAACTCCTCTCAGCTGTTGAGGAGCTGGAGGCGGGCGGGCACCGGGCGTGCTTCAAGCCCGCCTCGGGTGCGGGTGGGGTCGGCTTCCGGATGATCACTCGTGAGCCCTTCTCGCTGGCCCACCTGAGCGGCTTCCCGAGCCCGTACGTGCAGCTCGACCTGGCGCTGTCCGCACTGCGGGAGGCCGAGGAGCCGGTGGACCTGCTGGTGATGCCGAGGCTGGAGCAGCCGGAGGTGTCCGTGGACTGCCTGACCGGACCGGACAACCGGGTACGGCTGATGGTGGGCCGGACCAAGAACGGCCGTCGGCGCGGCTTCACCCTGGACGAGCGCTGGCTGGAGCCGGCCCGGCTGATCGCGGAGGGCTTCGGGCTGCACTACCTGTCCAACATCCAGTTCCGCATGCTGGGCGACCGGCCCGTGCTGCTCGACGTCAACACCCGCGCGGCGGGCGGCCTGCACCAGCTCTCGCTGTGCGGAGTCAACGCGCCCTGGGCCGCCGTGCAGCTGGCGCTCGGCGAGGACCCCGGTACGGTCGAGCCGCCGTTCCTGGGCCAGGACTACGCGGTGGTCTCCGGTCCGCGCCCGCTGGGCCCGACGACCCTCACCGGTCAGGAGCCCGAGGAGACGGAGGTGCGCCTTCCCGCGCCCGTCGCGCCCCCGGCCGCGACGGCAGTCGCCGCGGCGGGAGCCGGAGCCGCGCTGCCGCTGTAGCATCCCGCCACCATCCCGGTATGGACCAATCCCGCGCTGTCTCTTGACGGTCGGATTGGCCCTTACCACTTTGGGAGGGCGCACTCTCCGCAGGCTCGGTCCGCACTTCCCGCACCTCGGTGCACTCCCGAACGCCCCCATACCATCGGGGAGATCGCGTGCGACACATTCCCGGGCGTCCCGGACGCCGGCTTCTCGCCCTGGTCGGCACCGCAGCCCTGGCACGCGGCGGGGCCGTCGCCCTGCCGGGCACCGCCGAGGCGGCCGGCGTGCTCGACAACCCAGGCTTCGAGTCGGGCGACCCATGAGGACCATCGTCACCTTCGGCACCACGACCACCGGTCCGGCCTACCACGGCGACCGGCTCATCGACCAGAGCACCCGGCAGTTCACATCGATCACGGCCGGGTTCACCGGCTGAGCCCCGTACGACCCGCGTGGGGGCCGCTCGGCGAGGCGGCCCCCACCCGCGTTCACTTCAGATACGCCAGCTCGGGGTGGGCCGCGGTGTATCCGTCGACCAGCCTGCGGGCCACGTCGACCGAGTCGATGAGCGGGTGCAGCGCGAACGCCTTCACGGCTCTCTCCCGCGCTCCCGATCCGGCGGCCGCCAGCACCTCCCGCTCGACCGCCTTGACCGAGCAGACCAGCCCGGTGGCGTGGCCGGGCAGAGGATCCGCGGCCAGCGGGTGCGCGCCGTCCGCGCCGACCAGGCAGGGCACCTCGATCACCGCGTCGGCGTCCAGCACGGTGAGTGTGGAGCGGTTGCGGACGTTGAGGATCAGGGTGGTGCGCTCGTCCCGGGCGATGGCCCGCATCAGCGCGAGCGCCACCTGCTCGTAGCCGCCCGACAGATCCTCCTCCTCGCGCTCCCCGGCCCCGGCGCTCTCCCGGTTCTCCGCCATGTACGTCGCCTCGCGCTCGGCCCGGGTCTCCTCCCAGGCCCGCAGCGCGGACCCGCCGGGGCGCAGCGCGTCGGTGTAGAACCGGGACTGCTGGTCGCGCAGGAAGGCGCCACGGGTCTGCCCGGCCTCCTGGTAGGCGCGTACGGTCTCCCGGTTGAAGTAGTAGTAGTGCAGGTACTCGTTGGGGATCGCGCCGAGGGAGCGCAGCCACTCCGGGCCGAACAGCCGCCCCTCCTCGAAGGAGCCGAGCCGGTCCAGGTCGGCGAGCAGGCGAGGCAGTTCGTCGCGTCCGGCGACGCGCAGGCCGCGCACCCAGCCGAGGTGGTTGAGGCCGACGTAGTCGACGAACGCCTCGTCGGGATCGGCGCCGAGGGCGCGGGCGACGCGGCGGCCGAGACCGACGGGGGAGTCGCAGATGCCGATGACGCGGTCGCCGAGGTACCGGGACATGGCCTCGGTGACCAGCCCGGCCGGGTTGGTGAAGTTGATGACCCAGGCGTCGGGCGCCAGCCGGGCAACCCGCCGCGCGATGTCGGCGGCGACGGGCACGGTCCGCAGGCCGTACGCGATACCACCCGCGCCCACCGTCTCCTGCCCGAGGACCCCCTCGGCCAGCGCCACCCGCTCGTCCTCGGCCCGCCCGCGCAGTCCGCCGACCCGGATCGCGGAGAACACGAAGTCGGCCCCGCGCAGCGCGTCGTCCAGATCGGTGGCCGCCCGCACGGCGGGTGCGTCAGGCACCCCGTCCGCCTGCTCGGCCAGTACCCGCGTCACCGCGTCCAGCCGTCCGGCGTCCACGTCGTACAGGACGACCTCACTCACCCGCCCCGCGCCCCGGTCCCCCAGCAGCGCGCCGTACACGAGCGGCACCCGGAACCCGCCGCCGCCCAGAATCGCCAGTCTCATGTCCCACCCTTTCGGCACGCCCTGGTCCGATCATGGCATGCGGGGCCGGAGGGGACGGCGGGCGGCGTGTCCCGCGGGGCAGGCGCTCCGCACCGGCAACGACGCATTCAGGCAGTGAACTCCCTTTCCTGGTACGGACTTTCTTTGTTTCAACCCTTGACGCCCGCAGGTGGGAGGAGCACATTGTGCGCACCCTGAGAGCGCTCTCACGCGCCCTGCGGGGTCCCCGCACCCCATCCCGTACCCCGGAAGGCACCCCCATGAGTGAAACCTCCGGTACCTCGCCGGCCGGCGGCAGAAGCCGGCGTTCCGTCCGGCGGGCGCTGGTCGCCGCCCTCGGCACACTCGGACTCGCGGCCGCGGCAGCGGTGGCCGGCGTCGCGCCCGCCGACGCGTCGGCCCCGGCACCGCCGTCCGGCTGGACCCAGGTGTTCCTGGACGACTTCAACGGCTCGGCGGGCTCCGGTGTCAACACCGCCAACTGGCAGTACGACACCGGGACCTCGTATCCGGGCGGTGCCGCCAACTGGGGCACCGGCGAGGTCGAGACGATGACCAGCAGCACCGGCAACGTCGCGCTCGACGGCAACGGCAATCTGCGGATCACGCCGCGCCGCGACTCTTCCGGCCGCTGGACCTCGGGCCGCATCGAGACCAACCGCACCGACTTCCAGCCCCCGGCGGGCGGCAAGCTGCGGGTGCAGGCGCGCATCCAGATGCCGAACGTGACGGGCGCGGCCGCCAAGGGCTACTGGCCGGCGTTCTGGGCGCTGGGCGCGCCGTACCGGGGCAACTACCAGAACTGGCCGGGCGTCGGCGAGCTGGACATCATGGAGAACGTCCAGGGCCTGAACACCGTCTGGTCCACGTTCCACTGCGGCACCAACCCGGGCGGCCCGTGCAACGAGACCACCGGCGTCGGCAACTCGGTCGCCTGCCCCGGCAGCACCTGTCAGTCCGCCTTCCACACCTACGCGATGGAGTGGGACCGCTCGACCGCGGTCGAGGAGATCCGCTTCTACGTCGACGGCGTCAACCTGCACACCGTGCGGGCGAACCAGTTCGACGCGACGACCTGGAACAACGCCACGAAGCACGGCTACTTCCTCATCCTCAACGTGGCGATGGGCGGCGGCTTCCCGGGCGCCTTCGGCGGCGGACCCTACGCCGACACCGAGCCGGGCCACCCGATGACCGTGGACTACGTCCAGGTGCTCCAGTCCGGCAGCGGCGGCGGCACCACTCCCCCGCCCTCCGGCCGCCGCGACGCCTACGGCACCGTCCAGGCCGAGTCCTACGACAGCCAGTCCGGCGTGAGCACCGAGACCACCACGGACGCCGGTGGCGGCCAGAACCTCAGCTACGTCTCAAACGGTGACTGGGCGCAGTACAAGGGCGTCGACTTCGGCTCCGCGCCCGCCACACAGTTCAAGGCCCGCGTCGCCGGCGGGGCGGCGCCCGGGGTGGGCGGGCTGGTCGAGGTACGGCTCGACAGCCGCTCCAACGCCCCCGTCGGCAGCTTCGCCGTGTCCGGCACCGGCGGCTGGCAGAACTGGCAGACCATCCCGGCCAACATCAGCTCCGTCACCGGCACCCACGACGTCTACCTCACCTTCAGCAGCGGCCAGCCGGCCGACTTCGTGAACGTCAACTGGTTCACCTTCACGCACTGACGAGAGGCGGCGCCGGGCACGGGGTCCGGCGCCGCTGATCGTCAGTAGTTCCAGCGGTTCCGGCTGCCGTCGCTGCGGCAGTGGATGAGCCGGCCGTTGCCCGCGTGGGTGGAGCGGCCGACGTCCGCGTTGCGGCAGAACTGGCCGGCGTTGTAGCAGTTGCCGGCGTTCGACGTGATCTCGCAGGTGGTGCCGACACCGCCGCCGGTGGAGCCACCGGTCGTGGAACCGGCCGAGGAGGAGCCGCCCGAGGAACCGGAAGACCCGCCGCTGCCGCTGTCCGCGGCGACCGGGGGCGTATAGTCCGGGTCGTTGGTCCTGTCCTTGTACGTTCCCGTAGCCGCCGGGCACCCGCCCCTGGTCAGCCACAGCGTGACATCCCGGTCGCCCACGACCTTCGTCCCGGCGTCCGGCGACTGGAAGCACACCTTCCAGCCGTCGTGCTCCCCGGCGACCCGCTCGTCCTTGTAGGACGCCTTGACGGAGATCTCACCCTTCGTCACCCCGCCGACCGCCTTGGCGGCGGCCGCGTACGTACGGCCGATCACACCCGGCATGGCCGGCCACGGGATCGGACGCCCGTCCGCCTCGGGGCACGGCGCCCCGGACGCGACGGCCCCGAAGTCGACGCTGTCCCGGCCGTACTTCTCGAAGCAGACCGTCCAGTCGTCCGCCGGGGAGGCGTCCTTCTGGCTCGCGTCGTGCGCGGTGACGCGGTAGCCATGTTCCTTCGCGGCCCCGGTCGCGTCGGCGACCGTGCTGTCCACCTGGCTCGCCATCAGGGCGGGCGTCGCCGTGACGGTCGCGGTGACCGTCACCGTGGGGCCCGGCTTGACGGCCGCGGCCGCCTTCTCGTCGTCCCCGCCACCGCATCCGGTGACGAGGGCGCATATCAGCAGCCCGGCCCCGACGCCCTTCAGCCATGCCTTGCGCGCGCCGCGGACCGGCGCCTGCGATCGTCCCGGACGATTCATGGGTCCCCCCTGTGCTCTCCCACACTGTGCGTGTGCGAGACCTGTGAAGAACCCGGGAAGTTGCCTTCACAACCGAAGCGAGACCGGAACGTGACACGGGGTGAGGGCGGAACGTCAGCTCAGCTCCGCCCGGAACCCGACAGGGGTGACTCCGGTGTGCAGGTGGAAGTACTTGGAGAAGTTGGCCGCGTCCGGGAAGCCGACGGCCGCGCCGACCCGGCCGATGGGCATGTCGGTGTGGGCGAGGAGGCGCTTGGCCTCCAGGATCACGCGTTTGTCGATGAAGCCCTTGGGGGTCTGGCCGGTGGCGGCGCGGACCGCGCGGACCAGGGTGCGGCGGGAGTAACCGAGCGCGTCCGCGTAGGCGTTGACGCTGTGGTTGGAGTGGAAGCCGCGCTCGACCGCGTCCCGGAACAGGGTGAAGGTGGTGTCCGTCCGGCTCCGGTCGGCCTCGGCGGAGCTTGCCGCGAGGTGGGCGAGGCGGAGCAGGAACGCGGTCAGACTGTGCCGCAGGACGGCCGTGTGCAGGCTGATCGGCAGGGTCGCGGTGTCCTCGTACTCGCGGCCGAGCTGGGCGAGGGAGTCCCTGAGCGCGGCGCGCTGCGCCGGGCCGGGGTGCAGCAGCGGCGGCAGGTCGTAGCGATACAGGCCGGTCGCCTCGACGGTGGAGCGGGGCAGGAAGCCGGGCTGCATGGTCAGCACGGTGCCCCGGTACCGGCTGGTGCGGGAGAAGCGGTGCACCTGACCGGGGCGGATCCAGAGCACGTCGCCCGCGCCCGCCTCGTACTCGGCGAAGTCGATCATGTGCCGGACCGGGCCCTCGGTGAACAGCATCACCACATGGAAGTCGATGCGATGGACCCGGTCCAGCGGGGCATCCGCATGCCAGGTGCGGTCCTCACCCATGGCGCCGACCTGCATGCCGACACCGCCCACGGCCAGCTCGGCCGGGAAGGGGAATGTTCTGATCACGTCACCGTCCGTGCCGCGATCCGCACCTTGAGGCGTTCTGTCCGCCATGTTCGATTTGCCGTTCCTGTCAAGCGATCGGTGTCCCAGATTCACCACAGGCTGACACACCCCGACCTTTCCGCGAAAAAGTCAGACTTTTAAGTTTGAACGCGTTTGATGAGTATCCCCGCTTCTGAAGAGGACTTCTTGAAGATGAGCACGCAGACACCCGAGAGCTTCGAGTGGACCGATCTCGACCGCCGCGCCGTCGATACGGCCCGGCTTCTCGCGGCCGACGCGGTGCAGAAGGTCGGCAACGGCCACCCCGGAACCGCGATGAGCCTGGCGCCTGCCGCGTACACGATCTTTCAGAAGGTGATGAAGCACGACCCGGCAGACCCGGAGTGGACCGGCCGTGACCGCTTCGTCCTCTCCCCCGGTCACACCTCGCTGACCCTCTACACCCAGCTCTTCCTCGCCGGGTACGAGCTGGAGCTGGACGACCTCAAGGCGTTCCGCACCCAGGGCTCCAAGACGCCCGGCCACCCCGAGTACGGGCACACCGCCGGTGTGGAGACCACCACCGGCCCGCTCGGCCAGGGCGCCGCCAACGCGGTGGGCATGGCGATGGCCGCCCGCTACGAGCGCGGTCTCTTCGACCCGGAGGCCCCCGAGGGCACCTCCCCCTTCGACCACACCATCTGGGCGATCGTCTCCGACGGCGACCTGGAGGAGGGCGTCTCCTCCGAGGCGTCCTCGCTCGCCGGCCACCAGAAGCTCGGCAACCTCGTCTTCCTCTACGACGACAACCACATCTCCATCGAGGGCGACACCGAGACCGCCTTCTCCGAGGACGTGCTCAAGCGGTACGAGGCGTACGGCTGGCACACCCAGCGCATCGAGCCCACCGCCGACGGCGACGTGGACGTCCCCGCGCTGCACGCCGCGCTGGAGGCCGCGAAGGCCGAGACCGGCCGCCCCTCCATCATCGCCATGCGCACGATCATCGCCTGGCCCGCGCCGACCGCGCGGAACACCGAGGCGTCCCACGGCTCCGCCCTGGGCGACGAGGAGATCGCGGCCACCAAGCGCGTCCTGGGCTTCGACCCGGAGCAGACCTTCGAGGTCTCCGAGGAGGTCCTGCGCCACGCCCGCCGCGCCCTGGACCGGGGCGCCGAGGCGCACGCCGCCTGGGACAAGAAGATCGCCGAGTGGCGCACCGCCCAGCCCGAGCGCGCCGCGCTGTTCGACCGTGTCTCCAAGGGCGAGCTGCCCGAGGGCTGGCAGGACGCGCTCCCGGCGTTCGAGGAGGGCAAGTCCGTCGCCACCCGTGCCGCGTCCGGCAAGATCCTCCAGGCGCTCGGCCCGGTGCTGCCGGAGCTGTGGGGCGGCTCGGCGGACCTCGCCGGCTCCAACAACACCACGATCGACAAGACCAGCTCCTTCCTGCCGAAGGGCAACCCGCTGCCCGAGGCGAACCCGTACGGCCGTACCGTCCACTTCGGTATCCGTGAGTTCTCCATGGCCGCGGAGATGAACGGCATCGCCCTGCACGGCAACACCCGCATCTACGGCGGCACCTTCCTGGTGTTCTCCGACTACATGCGCAACGCCGTCCGTATGTCGGCCCTGATGCAGCTCCCGGTCACCTACGTGTGGACGCACGACTCGATCGGCCTCGGCGAGGACGGCCCGACCCACCAGCCGGTCGAGCACCTGGCCGCGCTGCGCGCGATCCCGGGCCTGAACGTGGTCCGCCCGGCGGACGCCAACGAGACCGCCGTCGCCTGGGCCGAGATCCTGAAGCGGCACGCGACCGACCCGGCCCCGCACGGTCTCGCCCTCACCCGTCAGGGCGTACCGACGTACGCTCCGAACGAGAACGCGGCCAGGGGCGGCTACGTCCTCGCCGACTCCTCGACCGAGGTCCCGGAGGTGATCATCATGGCGACCGGCTCCGAGGTCCAGCTCGCCATGGCCGCCCGTGACGCCCTGGAGGCCGAGGGCACCGGCACGCGCGTGGTGTCCATGCCGTGCGTGGAGTGGTTCGACCAGCAGCCGGCCGCCTACCGCGAGAGCGTCCTGCCGGCCGCCGTGAAGGCACGCGTCTCCGTCGAGGCGGGCATCGGCCTGACCTGGTACCGCTATGTGGGTGACGCCGGCCGCATCGTCTCCCTGGAGCACTTCGGCGCCTCCGCCGACGCGAACGCCCTGTTCGCCGAGTACGGCTTCACCCCCGAGAACGTCGCCGCCGCCGCCCGCGCCTCGCTGGCCGCCGCGCGCGCCTGATCCCCCGCGACACAGAATTACGCGACGAAGAAAGATGAGCACTGTGACCGAAGCAATCAGCACCCCCGGATCCCTCAAGCGTCTCGCCGACGAGGGTGTGTCGGTGTGGCTGGACGACCTGTCGCGCAAGCGGATCACCTCGGGCGACCTGGCCGCCCTCGTGACGGACGGCGGCGTCGTCGGCGTCACCACCAACCCGTCGATCTTCCAGGCCGCCATCGGCTCCGGTGAGGGGTACGAGGAGCAGCTCACCGACCTCGCCGAGCGCGGTGTCACGGTCGACGAGGCCGTGCGCATGATGACGACCGCCGACGTGCGCGACGCGGCCGACGTGCTGCGCGGGGTGTACGACGCCACCGGGGGCCGGGACGGCCGGGTCTCCATCGAGGTGGACCCCCGTCTGGCCCACAACACCGTCGCCACGGTCGCCGAGGCCAAGCAGCTCTTCTGGCTGGTCGACCGCCCCAACGTGATGATCAAGATCCCGGCCACCGAGGCGGGCCTCCCGGCCATCACCGAGGTCATCGGCCTGGGCATCAGCGTCAACGTGACCCTGATCTTCTCCCTGGAGCGCTACCGCGCCGTCATGGACGCCTACCTGGCGGGCCTGGAGAAGGCCAGGGAGCGCGGCCTGGACCTGTCGAAGATCCACTCCGTGGCGTCCTTCTTCGTGTCCCGCGTGGACTCCGAGATCGACAAGCGCCTGACCGCGATCGGCACCGACGAGGCCCTCGGTCTGAAGGGCCGCGCCGCCCTGGCCAACGCCCGTCTGGCCTACGAGGCCTACGAGGACGTCTTCGCCTCCGCCCGCTGGCAGGCGCTCACCGGCACCGGTGCGAACAGGCAGCGCCCGCTGTGGGCCTCCACCGGTGTGAAGGACCCGGCGTACAAGGACACCCTGTACGTGGACGAGCTGGTCGCCCCCGGCACCGTCAACACGATGCCCGAGGGCACGCTCAAGGCCACCGCCGACCACGGTGACATCACCGGCGACACGGTGACCGGCCGCTACGAGCAGGCCCGCGCCGACCTCGCCGCGGTGGAGAAGCTGGGCATCTCCTACGACGAGGTCGTCCAGCAGCTCGAGGACGAGGCCGTCGCCAAGTTCGAGGCGGCCTGGCTGGAGCTGCTGGGCGCCGTGACCGAGTCCCTGAAGAGCAAGGGAGTGGACGCGTAATGACGAGCAAGTCAGGCGAGCCGAAGGCGGCGGCCACCGCCAAGGCCGAGCCGGAGGCGGAGCCGAAGCCGGCCCCCGCCGAGGCGGAGTCCAAGGCGCGCAGGACGCGGACCAAGGCGAAGCCCGCCGCGGTCCGCGGGGCCGAGGACCTCCAGGTCTCGCTCACGCCGGCCGCCGAGTGGGACAACCCGCTGCGCGACCCCCAGGACCGCCGGCTGCCCCGTATCGCGGGGCCGTCGGGCCTGGTGATCTTCGGCGTCACGGGTGACCTGTCGCGCAAGAAGCTGATGCCGGCCGTCTACGACCTGGCCAACCGCGGTCTGCTGCCGCCGGGCTTCTCCCTGGTGGGCTTCGCCCGCCGCGACTGGGAGGACCAGGACTTCGCGCAGGTCGTGCACGACGCGGTCAAGGAGCACGCGCGTACGCCGTTCCGCGAGGAGGTCTGGCAGCAGCTCGCCGAGGGCATGCGCTTCATCCCCGGCGACTTCGACGACGACACCGCCTTCGACCAGCTCAAGCAGGCCGTCGACGAGCTGGACGCCTCCCGCGGTACCGGCGGCAACTTCGCGTACTACCTCTCGGTGCCGCCGAAGTTCTTCCCGAAGGTCGTCCGGCAGCTCAAGAAGCACGGTCTGGCGGACGCCCCCGAGGGCTCCTGGCGCCGTGCGGTCATCGAGAAGCCGTTCGGTCATGACCTGGAGAGCGCGCACGAGCTGAACAAGGTCGTGCACGAGGTGTTCGAGCCGGACCAGGTGTTCCGGATCGACCACTACCTGGGCAAGGAGACCGTCCAGAACATCATGGCGCTCCGGTTCGCCAACCAGATGTACGAACCCATCTGGAACCGGTCCTACGTCGACCACGTGCAGATCACGATGGCCGAGGACATCGGCATCGGCGGCCGCGCGGGTTACTACGACGGCATCGGCGCCGCCCGTGACGTGATCCAGAACCACCTTCTCCAGCTCATGGCGCTCACCGCCATGGAGGAGCCGATCGCCTTCGACGCGGACGCGCTGCTCACCGAGAAGCTGAAGGTCCTCAAGTCGGTCCGCCTCCCGGACGACCTGGGCGAGCACACCGTGCACGGCCAGTACGCGGCGGGCTGGCAGGGCGGCGAGAAGGTCGTCGGCTACCTCGACGAGGAGGGCATCGACCCCAAGTCGAAGACCGACACCTACGCGGCGCTGAAGCTGGAGATCGACAACCGCCGCTGGGCGGGCGTGCCGTTCTACCTGCGCACCGGCAAGCGGCTGGGCCGTCGCGTCACCGAGATCGCGGTCGTGTTCAAGCGCGCCCCGCACTCGCCGTTCGACTCCACCGCCACGGAGGAGCTGGGCCAGAACGCCATCGTCATCCGGGTCCAGCCGGACGAGGGCATGACCGTCCGCTTCGGCTCCAAGGTGCCCGGCACCTCGATGGAGATCCGCGACGTGTCGATGGACTTCGCCTACGGCGAGTCCTTCACCGAGTCCAGCCCCGAGGCGTACGAGCGGCTCATCCTCGATGTGCTGCTCGGCGACGCCAACCTGTTCCCGCGCACCCAGGAAGTGGAAGAGTCCTGGAAGATCCTCGACCCGATCGAGCGCTACTGGAGCGAGCACGGCACTCCGGCGCAGTACGCGTCCGGAAGCTGGGGACCCGAGGAAGCGGACGAGATGCTCGCACGAGACGGACGGAGCTGGCGCAGGCCATGAAGATCGACCTGACCGACACCACGGCAAGCAAGATCAACAAGGCGTTGGTGGAGGGCCGCCGCGCCATCGGCACCCCGGCTGTGGGCATGGTCCTGACGATGGTCATCGTCACGGACGAGGAGAACGCCTACGACGCCATCAAGGCGGCCGAGGAAGCCTCGCACGAGCACCCCTCGCGCACCCTGGTCGTCATCAAGCGCCACCGGCGCAACCTGCGCGACCGGACCAGCTCCCGGCTCGACGCCGAGGTCCGGGTCGGCTCCGAGGCCGGCACCGGCGAGACGGTCGTGCTGCGAACCTACGGCGAGGTGTCCGACCACGCGGGTTCCGTGGTGCTGCCGCTGCTGCTGCCCGACGCCCCGGTGGTCGTCTGGTGGCCGGTGGACGCGCCGGAGGCCCCCTCGAAGGACTCCCTGGGCGCGCTCGCCCAGCGCCGGATCACCGACCTGTACGCGGTCGACCGGCCGCAGGAGGTCCTGGAGACCCGTGCCCGTACCTACGCCCCCGGCGACACCGACCTGGCCTGGACCCGGCTCACCCCGTGGCGCTCGATGCTCGCGGCCGCGCTGGACCAGGCGCGGGTCAAGGTGACCTCGGCCGCCGTGGAGGCGGAGGCGGACAACCCCAGCGCCGAGCTGCTCGCGCGCTGGCTGGAGGCCCGGCTGCACGTCAAGGTGGACCGCGTCGTCTCCGAGGGCCCGGTGGTCACCGCCGTGCGCCTCGGCACCGACGAGGGCGAGATCGTCATCGACCGCCCGGAGGGCCCCCTCGCCACGCTGACCCTGCCGGGCCAGCCGTCGCGCACCCTGGCCCTGAAGGTCCGCCCGACCTCGGAGCTGATCGCCGAGGAGCTGCGGCGCCTCGACGCGGACGAGATGTACGCCATCGCCCTGACCGGCGAGGCACCCAAGGAGAACGCCTGATGTCCGACGCATCGTCAGACACCCCCAAGCTCACCCGGCGCCCCGAGTGGACGGCCCTGGCCGACCACCGCGCCGGCGGTCAGCCGCACCTGCGCGAGCTGTTCGCCGCCGATCCCGGCCGGGCCGAGCGCTACGTCGTCCGGGTGGGCGACCTGCACATCGACTACAGCAAGCACCAGATCTCCGACGAGACCCTGGCCCTGCTCCAGGAACTGGCCGTCGCCACGGATGTGTTCGGGCAGCGGGATGCGATGTTCCGTGGTGAGCGGATCAACACGACCGAGGACCGGGCGGTGCTGCACACCGCGTTGCGTGCTCCCCGGGGCGCGGTGGTCGAGGTCGG
>NZ_JBSFFI010000052.1:0-14192 GCF_053596035.1 Streptomyces sp. NPDC001781
TCGGGTGAGCCGGGTGCGTTGTCGGAGTTCGAGCGGGAGTTGGCGTCGCGGCATGTGCTGCGGTGGCGGGTTCCGGAGACGGATTTCGTGGCGCACTCGGCTGCGGTGGAGTCGTTGGAGGATGTGCTCGCCTCGGAGCTGGCCGGGATCACCCCGGTCGCGGGCCGGGTGCCGATGGTCTCGACTGTGACCGGCGAGTGGGTCAGCGGCGAGGAGCTGGACGCTTCCTACTGGTACGCGAACCTGCGCAGCATGGTCCGCTTCGAGCAGGCCACCCGCCTGCTGCTGGGCGACGGCTTCAACGCGTTCGTCGAGGTCTCCACGCACCCGGTCCTGACCGGACCGGTCGCGGAGACCGCCGAGGACGCGGGCATCCCGGGCGTCCTGGCCGTCGGCACCCTGGAGCGCGACAACGGCGGTGCGACCCGAGTGGTCACCTCGCTCGCCCAGGCCCACGCAGGCGGCCTCCCCGTCGACTGGAAGACGATCCTGCCGTCCGCGCGGATCATCGAACTGCCCACCTACGCCTTCCAGCACGAGCGCTACTGGCTTGAGCCCGCCGCCCCCGCAGCGGACGGCGACGGCGTGTACAGCCCCGAGGAAGCCGCCTTCTGGGCGGCCGTCGAGACCGGCGACCTAGCCTCCATCGCCGACACCCTCGCGATCGAGGACCCGCGTCAGCTCGACACGCTCCTCCCCGCCCTCGCGTCCTGGCGCCGAGGCACCCAGGCCCGCTCGACCACGGCCGGCTGGCGCTACCGCGTGGAGTGGACGCCCGTCCCCGAGGCGTCCTCGGCGATGCTGTCCGGGCGCTGGCTGCTCGTCGTCCCGGCCGCACTCGCCGACGACCAGGTCACCGAGAGCTGCGCCGCCGCGCTGACCGGGCGAGGCGCCGAGGTCGTCGTGGCCCGTGTGCCCGCCGAAGCCGTGGACAGGGCCGCAGTCGCCGAGATCCTCACCGAGGCCGAGGCACAGTTCACCGGCGTCCTGTCGCTGCTCGCGCTGGACGACACTCCGCTACCCGCACACCCCGTCGTCCCCGTCGGCCTGGCCGCCACGGTGGCCCTGGTGCAGGCGCTCGGCGACGCCGGGATCGACGCCCCGCTGTGGGCGGCCACGTCCGGCGCGGTCGCCGCTACTCCGGGCGAGGCGCCGAGCAGCCCCGCGCAGGCGCAGGTCTGGGGACTCGGGCGGGTCGTCGCGGTGGAGCACCCCGACCGCTGGGGCGGGCTGATCGACCTGCCCGCCGAGCTGGACGACCGGGCCGCCGCGAGGCTCGTCGCGGTGCTGGCCGGCTGCGGTGAGGACCAGGCCGCCGTCCGCCCGACCGGTCTGCTGGGCCGCCGACTCACCCACGCGCCCCGCCCGTCCGGCACCGAGGGCGCCTGGCGTCCGACGCGCGGCACCGCGCTGATCACCGGCGACGACGACGCGATCGGCGGGCAGGTGGCCCGCTGGCTGGCCGAACGCGGCGCACCGCGCGTCGTGCTCCTCGGCTTCAGGGGGCCGGACGCGCCCGGTCTCGGGGCGCTGGCCGCCGAACTGGCCGCCCTCGGCACGCAGGTGGACATCCTGGCCTGCGACACCGGGCAGCGCGCCGAACTCGCGGGCGCCGTTGCCTGGGCCGGTGCGCTCACCGCCGTCCTGCACACCGCCGAGAGCATCGACGCCACTCCGGTCGACGCCCTCGACCTCGACGACTTCGCCTCGGTGCTCGCCACCAAGGCCGGTGCCGCCGCCTGGCTGGAGGAACTGACCGCAGGCCAGGAGCTGGACGCCTTCGTGCTGTTCTCCTCGGTCGCCGCCGTCTGGGGCGGTGGCAGGCAGCCCGGGTTCTCCGCCGCCAACACGTTCCTCGACGCGCTCGTCGAGCGCCGCCTCGCCCGGGGTGAGACGGCGACCGGCGTCGCCTGGGGTCCGTGGAGCTGCGGTGCGATGAGCTCCGGGGACAACGGCCTCCAGCTCGAACGGCGTGGCCTGCGCCTGATGTCCCCCGAGTCCGCCGTCCAGGCGCTCGCGCACGTCCTCGACGGCGACGAGGGTCTCGTCACGGTCGCCGACATCGACTGGGCGCGGTTCGCACAGCCGTTCACGCTGCGCCGCCCCAGCCCCCTGATCGGCGACCTGCCCGAGGTCCGCGAGGCCCTCAGCGACGCGCGTCCCGACGGCCCGGAAACGGGCACCGACCTCGCGCGCCGCCTCACCGGCCTGTCGACCGCCGACCAGAACCAGGCCCTCGCGCTGCTGGTGCGCACCGAGGCCGCCGCCGTGCTCGACTACCTGTCCGCCGAGGCCGTGGGCGCGGGCCGCCCCTTCAGCGACCTGGGCTTCGACTCGCTGACCGCCGTCGAACTGCGCAACCGGCTGGGCGCCGCGACCGGACTCAAGCTCCCCGCGACCCTGCTGTTCGACTACCCCAACCCGACGCTGCTCGCCGGCTACCTGCGCGCCGAGCTGTTCGGGGAGCGCTCCGGCGCCGCCCCCGCTGTGACTGCGGCTGTCGTCGACGACGGCGACCCGATCGCCATCGTCGGCATGTCCTGCCGCTTCCCGGGCGGCGTCACCAGCCCCGAGGAGCTGTGGCAGCTCATCGTCTCAGGCACGGACGCGATCGGCGCGTTCCCGCAGGACCGGGGCTGGGATCTGGACGCCCTGTACGACCCGGACCCGGACCACACCGGCACCGCGTACGTGCGCCAGGGCGGGTTCGTCTACGACGCCGCCGAGTTCGACGCCGGGTTCTTCGGGATCAGCCCCCGTGAAGCCCTCGCCATGGACCCGCAGCAGCGGTTGCTGATGGAGACGTCGTGGGAGGCGCTGGAGCGGGCCGGGATCCCTCAGGAACGGCTGCGCGGCACGCAGACCGGGGTGTTCGTCGGCGCGAGCTTCGCCGGGTACGGCATCGGTGCGGACACCGACAGCGTCGAGGCCCACCTGCTGACCGGCACCACCACGAGCGTCGTCTCCGGCCGTGTCTCCTACACGCTCGGCCTCGAAGGCCCTGCGGTGACCGTCGACACCGCCTGCTCCTCCGCCCTGGTCGCGGTCACCCTGGCCTGCCAGTCCCTGCGCTCGGGCGAAAGCTCCCTGGCGCTGGCGGGCGGCGCGTTCGTCGCCGCGACCCCCGACCTGTTCGTGTGGGTGAGCCGGCAGAAGGGCCTCGCCCTCGACGGGCGTTCCAAGTCCTTCGCCGCCGCCGCCGACGGCATGGGCATCTCCGAGGGCGCCGGCATGGTCGTCCTGGAGCGCCTCTCGGACGCGCGCCGCAACGGGCACCCGGTGCTCGCCGTGGTGCGGGGCGCCGCCGTGAATCAGGACGGCGCCTCCAACGGCCTGACCGCCCCCAACGGGCCCTCCCAGCAGCGCGTCATCCGCTCCGCGCTCGCCAACGCGGGGCTCACGCCCGCCGACGTGGACGTCGTCGAGGCGCACGGCTCCGGGACGGTGCTCGGTGACCCCATCGAGGCGCAGGCGGTGATCGCCGCCTACGGCCAAGGCCGACCCGACGGACGGCCGATCCATCTCGGCTCCGTGAAGTCCAACATCGGCCACGCGCAGGCCGCTGCCGGTATCGGCGGCCTGATCAAGATGGTCCTCGCGCTGGGCAACAAGACTCTCCCCAGATCCCTGCACCTGGGCGAGGGGGCGTCACCTCACGTGGACTGGACGGCCGGTGACATACGGCTCCTGACCGAGTCCCGCCCGTGGGACACCGACGGCCGTCCGCGCCGCGCCGGTGTCTCCTCGTTCGGCGTCAGCGGCACGAACGTGCACGTCATCCTCGAGGAGGAGCCCGCAGAGGACCCCGCTGAGCCCGCCTCCGAAGCCCCGGCGCTGGACGCCCCGACCGCCCTCGCCTGGACCGTCTCCGGGCGGACCGCCGAGAGCGTGCGCCACCAGGCCGCCCGCCTCGCCGCGCACGTCACCGCCCACCCCGGCCTCGACCCGGCCGACCTCGCCTGGTCCCTCGCGGTCACCCGCTCGGTGTTCGAGTACCGGACCGTCATCACCGGCACCGGCCGCGAAGACCTCCTCACCGGACTGACCGCAGTGGCCGCAGGAGACCGCGCACCCGGCGTGGTCACCGGCACGACCGCCGCCCCCGAGATCGACCGGCCGGTCTTCGTCTTCCCCGGCCAGGGCGCCCAGTGGGCTGGCATGGGCCGGGAACTGGCCGCCACCTCAACGGTGTTCGCGGCCCGCCTCGCCGAGTGTGAACGCGCGCTGGCCCCTCACGTCGACTGGTCCCTCACCCAGGTCATCGCCGGAGCCGACGACGCCCCCTCGCTCGACCGCGCCGACGTGGCGCAGCCCGCGCTGTGGGCGGTCATGGTCTCGCTGGCCGCGCTGTGGGAAGCGGCCGGAGTGACGCCGGGCGCGGTGGTCGGCCACTCGCAGGGCGAGATCGCGGCGGCGACGGTCGCCGGGATGCTGTCGCTGGACGACGCCGCCAAGGTGGTCGCCGTCCGCAGCCAGGCGCTGTCGGGGCTCGGCACCGGGGGCGGAATGCTCTCCGTGGTGATGCCGGCCGCGGCTGTCCGTGAACTGCTGGAGCCCTGGGGCGACAGCCTCGCGGTGGCCGCCGTCAATGGGCCCGCCGCGACCGTCGTCTCCGGCGAGAGCGCCGCCCTGGCCGAGTTCGAGGCCGAGCTGTCCCGCCGCCGGGTGATGCGCTGGTCGATCCCGGTGACCGACTTCGTGGCGCACTCGACGGGCATCGACGACCTGGCCGACCTGATCACCGAGCGGCTGGCCGGCATCCGGCCGACCGAGGGCCGCATCCCGCTGTTCTCCACCGTGGAGTGCCGTTGGACGCAGGGCACCGAACTCGACCCCGGGTACTGGTTCGCCAACGCCCGCCGCACGGTCCGCTTCGACGAGGCGGTCCGGGCGCTGGCCGAGGCGGGCCACCAGATGTTCATCGAGGTCTCCCCGCAGCCGGTCCTCACCACCGGCATCGTCGAGACCGCCGAGGACATGGGCACCGTAGGCATCCCCGTCGTCACCGGCACCCTCGACCGCGAGCACAGCGGCCCGCTGCGCTTCCTGACCGCTCTCGCCGAGGTCCACGTCGGCGGCGGCTACGTCGACTGGCACCGCGTCCTGCCCGCCGGCCGGCGCACCGACCTGCCCACCTACGCCTTCCAGCACCAGCGTTACTGGCTGCCCGCAGCCGGCGAGACCGACCGGCCCGCCCTCGACGCCGCCGGCACGAAGGCCGAAGCCCGGTTCTGGGCGGCCGTCGAGGACGGCGACCTGCGGCAGCTCGCGGACACCCTCGCGGTGGACGGCCGCCAGGCGTTCAGCGAGATACTGCCGCGCCTCGCCGCCTGGCGACGGGGCGAGCAGGAGCGGGAGACCACCGAGAACTGGCGCTACCGCATCACCTGGTCCCCGGTCTCCGACCGCGCCCCCGCCACCCTCACCGGCACCTGGCTCGTGGCCGTACCCGCCGACCTGACCGACTCCGCCGCCGCACTCGTCGACGCCGGCCTGCGCGCCCTGGCCGCACGCGGCGCCCACACCGAGACCGTCGAGGTCGCCGCCGGCATCGCCCGCCGCGAACAGTTGGCCGCCGACCTCGCCCGGTTCACGGCCCCGGCCGGCGTGGTCTCCTTCCTGGCTCTGGACGAGCGCCCGGTCCCCGGCACGCCCGCCGTGCCCCGGGGCCTCGACGCCACGGTGACGCTCCTTCAGGCGATGGCCGACACCGGGCTCGCCGTCCCGCTGTGGATGCTCACCACCGGCGCGGTCTCCACCGGCCCCGGCGACGTCCTCACCAACCCCGTCCAGGCACAGGTGTGGGGCCTCGGCCGCGTCGTCGCCCTCGAACAGCCCGACCGCTGGGGCGGCCTGATCGACCTGCCCGCCACCCTCGACGACCGCACCGCCACCAGGCTCGCCGCCGTCCTGGCCGGCTGCGACGAGGACCAGGCCGCGATCCGCCCGGCCGGCATCATGGGCCGCCGCATCACCCGCCGCCCGCTGCGCCGCACCGGGGAGCCGTTCACCCCGCGCGGCACCGTACTGATCACCGGCGGCACCGGCGCGATCGGCAAGCACGCCGCCCACTGGCTGGCCGCCCACGGCGCCGAACGCCTCGTACTGTGCAGCCGCTCCGGAGCCGACGCCACCGGCGTCGCACAACTCGCCGCGAACCTCGCCGAGGTCGGCTCGGACGTCCGGATCGTCGCCTGCGACAGCGCCGAACGCGCCCACCTCGCCGCCGTGCTCGACCACATCGCGAGCGACGGCCCCGCCCTGCGGACCGTCCTGCACACCGCGGGCGTCCTCGACGACGGCGTCCTCGACGGCCTCGACACCGGACAGCTCTCCCGCGCCCTCGCCGCCAAGGCGGGCGGCGCCGCCCACCTCGACGAACTCACCGAAGGCAGCGACCTCGACGCGTTCGTCCTGTTCTCCTCGGCGGCCTCCACCTTCGGCGGCGCCGGCCAGTCCAACTACTCCGCCGCGAACGCCTACCTCGACGCCCTCGCCGAGAACCGCAGGGCACGCGGCCTGACCGCCCTCTCCGTCGCCTGGGGACCCTGGTCCGGCGAAGGCGTCTCCCAGGCCAGCGAGGCCGCCCGGCAACGGCTGCGCCGCAACCGCTGGGAAGTCCTCATGGACCCCGCCCTGGCCGTCGAAGCCCTCGGCGAGGCCATGTCCGGCACCGACACCGTCCTCACGGTGATGGACCTCGACTGGCCCGCCCTCGCCGAAGCGCCCGGCGCGGCGGAACTCCTCGCCGTACCGTTCCTGCGCGACCTGCCCGACGCCCAGGAACTCGGCGCCTCCCTCCGCGCCGGCGCCACCGGCCCCCGCGCCGAGGGCGACCTCGCCCGCAACCTCGCCGGCCTCTCCCGCGCCGAACAGGACCGCCTGCTGGAGACTCTCGTCCTCACCGAGGCCGCCTCGGTCCTCGGCTACGCGAGCCCCACGGACGTGGAACCGAGCCGCGCCTTCAGCGAGCTGGGCTTCGACTCGCTGACCGCCGTCGAACTGCGCAACCGCATCTCCAGCGTGACCGGCCTGCGCCTGCCCGCCACCCTCCTGTTCGACCATCCCTCGCCGCTGGCCCTCGTCGACTCCCTGCGGACGTCACTGCTCGGCGCGGCGGCCCAAGCGGCACCGGCCCTCCCCGCCACCCCGGATTCCTTGGCGGACGCCGACGACCCCGTCGTCATCGTCTCCATGAGCTGCCGCTTCCCGGGCGGCATCGACAGCCCCGAGGAGCTGTGGCAGCTCCTCGCCGCAGGCGGCGACGCGGTGAGCGGCTTCCCGCAGAACCGGGGCTGGGACATCGAGTCCCTCTACGACCCCGTCCCCGCGCACAGCGGCACGGTGTACGTCCGCGAGGGCGGATTCCTGCACCAGGCTGCCCAGTTCGACCCCGACTTCTTCGGGATCAGCCCGCGTGAAGCGCTCGCCATGGACCCGCAGCAGCGCCTGCTGCTCGAACTGTCCTGGGAGGCACTGGAGTCCACCGGAGTCGACCCGGCGTCCCTGCGGGGCTCGCGCACCGGGGTGTTCGTCGGCGGCTACTCGTCGAACTACGCCACCGTCAGCATGCAGCTCGCCGGACAGGACGGCTCCGCCCAGGCGGAAGGCCACCTGATCACCGGCAACGCGACCAGCATCCTGTCCGGCCGCGTCTCCTACACGCTCGGCCTCGAAGGCCCCGCCGTCACCGTCGACACCGCGTGCTCCTCCTCCCTGGTGGCCCTGCACATGGCCGCCCAGTCACTCCGCTCGGGCGAATGCTCGCTGGCGCTGGTCGGCGGCGTCTCGGTGATGGCGACCCCGTGGGAGATGGTCGGCTTCGCCCGCCAGCGCGGACTGGCCTCGGACGGCCGCTCCAAGGCGTTCTCCGCCGACGCGGACGGCATGGGCATGGGCGAGGGCTCCGGCATGATCGTCGTCGAGCGCCTGTCCGACGCCCTGCGCAACGGTCACCAGGTCCTCGCGGTCGTACGGGGCTCCGCGATCAACCAGGACGGCGCCTCCAACGGCCTCACCGCCCCCAACGGCCCCTCCCAGCAGCGCGTCATCCGCGCCGCCCTCGCGAGCGCCGGACTGCGCCCCGACGACATCGACGCCGTGGAGGCACACGGCACCGGCACCCCGCTCGGCGACCCGATCGAGGCCCAGGCGTTGTTGGCCACCTACGGCCAGGAGCGCGCGGACCGGCAGCCCCTGTGGCTCGGCTCGGTCAAGTCGAACCTGGGCCACACGCAGGCCGCCGCAGGCATGGCCGGCGTGATCAAGATGGTCCTCGCCATGCACCACGGCGAACTGCCGCGCACCCTGCACGCCGACCAGCCCTCCCCGCACGTCGACTGGGCCTCGGGGGCGGTGGAACTGCTCCAGCGGCCCCAGCCGTGGACGGCGGGCGACCGCGTGCGCCGCGCCGGCGTCTCGGCCTTCGGTATCAGCGGCACCAACGCCCACGTCCTGCTGGAGGAGCCGCCTGCGGTCGAGCCTGTTGAGGCGGCCGGGGTTGAGCCGGTGGTGTCGGGTACCAGTGCTTGGCTGGTGTCGGGTCGTTCGGTCGCCGGTCTGTCGGCGCAGGCGGGTCGGTTGCGTGAGTGGGTGGCCGATCGGCCTGAGCTGGAGCCGGCCGACGTGGCCTGGTCGTTGGCGGCGACGCGTTCGGTGTTCGAGCACCGGGCGGTGGTGGTCGGCGCCGACCGGGCTGAGTTGGTGGCCGGGCTGGAGTCGCTGGTGGCTGGGGTGTCGTCGGGTGCGGTGGTGTCGGGCGTCGCCGGTTCCAGCCGCAGGATCGGGCTCGTGTTCGCGGGCCAGGGGTCGCAGTGGCTCGGGATGGGGCGTGGCCTGTACGAGGGCAGCCCGCTGTTCGCGCGGACCTTCGATCAGGTGTCGGGGCTGCTGGAGCTGGAGTTGGGCGTCAGTGTGCGGGACGTGGTCCTCGGGGACGCTGACGAGAGCCTGGTGAACCAGACGCTTTACGCGCAGACGGGGTTGTTCGCCTTCGAGGTGGCTCTCGCCGCGCTGTTGGCGGCGAGTGGGCTGGCTGCTGATGCGGTGGTGGGTCACTCGGTGGGCGAGGTCGCCGCCGCGTACGTGGCGGGTGTGCTGACGCTGCCGGACGCCTGCCGCCTGGTGGCCACGCGTGCGCGGCTGATGCAGGAGTTGCCGTCGGGCGGTGCGATGGCGGCCATCAACGCGTCCGAAGCCGACGTCACCGCCTCGCTGGCCGGTGGTGTCTCGGTCGCGGCGGTGAACGGTCCGGACTCGGTAGTCGTGTCGGGTGACGCGGACGCGGTCGCCCAGGTCGCGGAGTACTGGCGTGAGCAGGGCCGCCGGGTGCGGGAGTTGCGTGTCTCGCACGCCTTCCACTCCCCGGCCATGGACCCGGCGATCGATGAACTCAACCGCATAGCTTTGGAGTTGGAGCATCGCCGTTCGTGCGTGCTGTGGGCGGGCGCCCTGACGGGCGAGCTGGTCACGGAGTGCGAGCCGGGTTACTGGCCCGCGCAGACCCGTCAGGCCGTCCGCTTCGCCGACGCGCTGGCCACGCTGGCGGCGCAGGGCATCAACTTGTTCATCGAGGTGGGCCCGGACGGCTCGCTCTCGGCGCTCGGCGCCGACGCCGTAGCCCAAGTCGGCGTCGAGGATGCCGTGTTCGTACCGCTCCAGCGCCGTACGGACGTGGGTGTGACCGGCTTCGTGACCGGCCTGGCGCGGGCCTTCGTCCAGGGTGCGAACGTCGACTGGACGGCCGTCCTGCCGGCCGCGAGCCCCGTCGCCCTGCCGACCTACTCCTTCCAGCACCGGCACTTCTGGCCCGAGGGCACCCTCGCCCTCCCGTCGGAGGCCGGGAACCAGGCGGCCGGTGCGGACACTGAGGCGCGCTTCTGGGAGGTCGTCGAGGAACACGACCTGGCCGACCTCGCCGACACCCTCGCCGTGGATCGGGAGCACCTCTTTGAGGTCCTGCCGGCGCTGGCGGCCTGGCGGCGGCGTGAGCAGGACCGGGCGACGACCGCGAACTGGCGTTACCAGGTGTCCTGGACGCCCGTCGCCGACCCCGAGCCCGGCACTCTGTCCGGCACCTGGCTGCTCGTGGTCCCGACCGGCGCGACCGAGGACGAACTCACCTCGTCCTGCGCGGCGGTGGTGACCGATGCAGGCGCCGAGATCCTGGTCGTGGAGGTCGAGGAGACGGCCGACCAGCCGCGCATGGCCGAGGGGATCCGCCCGTTCATCCCGGAGGCCGGGCTGTCCGGGGTGGTCTCGCTGCTCGCCCTCGACGAGACGCCGCAGCCCGAGCACCCGACGGTCACGGGCGGCCTGGCCGGCACCCAGACCCTCATGCAGTCGCTGATCGCCCTCGCAGTGCACGCCCCCCTGTGGGTCCTCACCCGAGGCGCGGTCGCCGCCGAACCCGGCGAGGCACCGGCCAGCCCGACGCAGGCGGCGGTCTGGGGCCTCACCCGGGTGTCCGCTCTGGAACACCCGGACCAGGGCGGCGGCCTGATCGACCTCCCGGCCGACTTTGACCAGCGCGCCCGGAACCTCCTGCGCTCGGTGCTCGCCGGCTGCGGCGAGGACCAGACGGCGATCCGCCCCTCCGGGATCCACGGTCGCCGCCTCACCCGCGCCGCCGACCCCCGCCCGGCACAGCCGTGGACGCCGACCGGCACCACGCTGATCACCGGCGGCACCGGCGCGATCGCCGGCCACGTCGCCCGCTGGCTCGCCGACCGAGACGCGCCGCGCCTGCTGCTGACCAGCCGCTCCGGACCCGGCGCGTACGGAGTGGCCGCCCTCGCGGCGGAACTGGCCGAGTCCGGCTCAGCCGTACAGATCGTGGCCGCCGACGCGGGCGACCGCGCCGAACTGACCGGCGTGATCGAGCGGATCGGCTCCGACGGCCCGCCGCTGACCGCCGTCATGCACGCGGCCGGCGTCCCGCAGGGCACCGCCATCGACGAGACCTCGGTACCCGAACTGGCCTCCGTCATGACGGCCAAGGCCGTCGGCGCCGCTCTGCTGGACGAGCTGACCGCAGACCTGGACCTGGAGGCGTTCGTCCTCTTCTCGTCCATCTCCGCCACCTGGGGCAGTGGCCTCCAGGCCGGCTACGCGGCGGCCAACGCCTACCTCGACGCGCTGGCGGAGAACCGGCTCTCCCGGAACCTGCCCGCCACCTCGGTGGCCTGGGGCCCGTGGGGCGGCGGCGGCATGACCGACCAGGAGGACGCCGCCCAGATGGAGCGCCGGGGCCTCAGCCTGCTCGAACCCGACCGGGCCGTGCACGCCCTGGCCCAGGTGCTCGACTCCGGCGACAGCCTGGTGACCGTCGCCGACGTCGACTGGGACCGGTTCGCACCCCCCTTCACCGTGCGCCGGGCCAGCCCGCTCATCGAGAGCCTGCCCGAGGTCGTGGCCGCCCTGGCCGCGCTCGACGACGACGCCCCCACCGACTCCACGGCGGGCGACGCCCTCGCCGCACGGCTGGCCGGCCTCACCCGCGCCGAACAGGACCGGCTCCTGACCGACCTCGTACGGGCCGAGGCCGCCGCCGTCCTCGGACACGCGAACAGCGAGGCGGTGGAGGCCGACCGGTCCTTCAGCGACCTCGGAGCCGACTCCCTCACGGCGGTGGAACTGCGCGACCGGCTGACCGCGGCCACCGGCCTGCGACTGCCGAGCACGCTGCTCTTCGACTACCCGACCCCCGCCGCGCTCGCCGCCTACATGTGGTCGTGCCAGGCGAACGAGGTGAGCCCGGCACGACCGGTGCTCACCGCACTCGACACCGTGGAAAACCTGCTCGGCGGGATCACCGCCGACGAGGACGCCGCTCAGATCACGGCCCGGCTCGAAGTCGTGCTGTCGAAATGGAAGGAAAGCCGTGACAGGAGCGCGGGCCCAGGGGTCGCGGAGAAGCTCGAATCGTCCACCGACGACGAGGTCTTCGACTTCATCGGCAAGGAACTCGGCATCTTCTGACGGACTGTCCGTCCACGACCTTTCCGTCCACGACTTCGTGCCTAGGGGACTCAAGTGAGCAGTGAGGACAAGCTCCGGTACTTCCTCAAGCGGGTGACAGCCAACCTGCACAAGACACGCCAGCGCCTCCAAGAGGTGGAGGCGGCCGGCAACGAACCCATCGCCGTCGTCGGCATGGGCTGCCGGTTCCCCGACGGCGTGCGGAGCCCCGAGGGACTGTGGGAACTGCTGGCCGGCGGATCCGATGCGATCACCGGCCTGCCGCGCAACCGAGGCTGGGACGTCGGTGACCCGGCGGACACGGACGCGAGCGCCGCCAAGGTGCACGCGGGCGGCTTCGTCTACGACGCGACCGACTTCGACGCCGGGTTCTTCGGGATCAGCCCGCGCGAAGCCCTGTCGATGGACCCCCAGCAGCGACTGCTCATGGAGGTCGCCTGGGAGGCGCTGGAGCAGGCCGGGATCGACCCGACCTCGCTGCGCGGCTCCGCGACCGGCGTCTTCGCCGGCGCCTCCGCGTCCGGCTACGGCTGGATGAACGGCAAGCAGGGCGAGCACGACGGCCACGTCATGACCGGCAACGCGACCAGCATCCTGTCCGGCCGCATCTCCTACACCCTCGGCCTCGAAGGCCCCGCCGTCACCGTCGACACGGCCTGCTCCTCCTCCCTGGTGGCGCTCCACCTCGCCGCACGGGCACTGAACAAGGGCGAGTGCTCCATGGCCCTCGTCGGCGGCGCCTTCGTGGCCGCCACCCCCGTGCTGTTCACCGACTTCAACTCCGCCCTCGGCCTGTCACCCGACGGACGCTGCAAGTCCTTCAGCACCGACGCCGACGGCATGGGCGTCGCCGAGGGCGCCGGCGTCGTCGTCATCGAGCGCCTCTCCGACGCCCGCCGCAACGGCCACCGGATCCTCGCGGTCGTACGCGGCTCCGCGGTCAACCAGGACGGCGCCTCCAACGGCCTCACCGCCCCCAACGGCCCCTCCCAGCAGCGCGTCATCCGCGCCGCCCTCGCCGACGCCCGCCTCTCCCTCAGCGACGTCGACGTCGTCGAGGCACACGGCACCGGCACCCCGCTTGGCGACCCGATCGAGGCCCAGGCCCTGATCGCGACCTACGGCCAGGAACGCCCCGAGGACCGCCCGCTGTGGCTCGGCTCGATCAAGTCCAACATCGGGCACGCGCAGCAGGCCGCCGGCATGGCCGGCCTCATCAAGATGGTCCTCGCCCTCCGGCACGAGCAGATGCCGCGCACCCTGCACGTCGAGCAGCCGACCGAGCAAGTCGACTGGGCGGCGGGCGACGTACGCCTCCTGGCCGATGCCCGGCCGTGGCCCGCCGGGGAGCGCGTACGCCGAGGCGGTCTGTCGGCGTTCGGCATGAGCGGCACGAACGTGCACGTCATCCTGGAAGAGGCCCCCACCGGGGACGAGACCGCGAACGAGCCGGTCGACGGCGATGACGATTACGACGAGCCTTCGGAACTCGCCGACACCGAGCCGGAGGCTGAGGCTGAGGTGCCCGCCCTCGCGGTCGTCGAGGCCGACGGGCTCGGCGTGTGGCCCGTGTCCGGCCGTTCCTCCGTGGCGCTGGCGGGACAGGCGAGCCGACTGTGGGAGTGGACGGCGGCCCGGCCCGAGGCCGACATCGCCGCTGTGGGGTGGTCGCTGGCGACGACCCGCTCGGCGTTCGAACACCGCGCGGTGGTGCTCGGCGCCGACCACGGAGAGCTGAAGGCGGGACTGGACTGCCTGGCCGGGGGTGTGGCCAGTGGCTGTGTGGTGTCGGGGGTGGCGCGTTCTGGTGGGCGGACGGTGTTCGTGTTCGCGGGTCAGGGTGCGCAGTGGGTGGGGATGGGTCGTGAGCTGGCCGGGTCGAGCCCGGTGTTCGCGGCGCGGTTGGCGGAGTGTGAGGCGGCGCTGTCCGGGTTGGTGCCGTGGAGTCTGAGTGCTGTCCTCGAAGGGGCTGAGGGTGTTCCGGGGCTGGGGACGGCTGATGTGGTGCAGCCGGTGTTGTGGGCGGTGATGGTGTCGCTGGCTGCGGTGTGGGAGGCGGCCGGTGTGGCGCCGGATGCCGTGGTGGGTCACTCGCAGGGTGAGGTGGCTGCGGCGACGGTGGCGGGGATGCTGTCGCTGGAGGACGCGGCGCGTGTGGTGGTGGCGCGGTCCAAGGGTCTCTCGGGGCTTGATGTCGAGGGTTCGATGGTGTC
>NZ_JBSFFI010000053.1:0-14188 GCF_053596035.1 Streptomyces sp. NPDC001781
CACCCCCCCTCTCACCTTCTTTCCCACCCCGACGCTTTCCGTTGGGGGGGGGTTGCGCCCCCCCCGCCACCCCGGCGGCACGTTTCTGCGGCGGAACCCGGCGGCTAGTTGTCCTCGTGGGCGACCGCGCGGCGGGCGTCCGCGTCCAGGACGCCCCAGCCGATGAGCTGCTCGGTGAGGACCGAGGGGGACTGGTCGTAGATCACGGCGAGGGTGCGCAGGTCGTCCTGGCGGATCGACAGCACCTTGCCGTTGTAGTCGCCGCGCTGGGACTGGATCGTCGCCGCGTAACGCTGGAGGGGGCCCGCCTTCTCGGCCGGCACGGTGGCCAGCCGCTCCAGGTCCAGGACCAGCTTCGGCGGCGGCTCGGCGGCCCCGCCCGGCGTGGTGCCCGGCAGCAGCTCCTGCACCGGAACGCCGTAGAAATCGGCCAGCTCGGCCAGGCGCTGCACGGTCACGGCACGGTCGCCGCGCTCGTAGGAACCGACCACCACGGCCTTCCAGCGCCCCTGGGACTTCTCCTCGACACCGTGGAGGGAAAGGCCCTGCTGGGTGCGGATGGCCCGGAGCTTGGCCCCGAGCTGTTTGGCGTATTCGCTGGACATATAGCTCCCCGGACACTGTGTAGACGCGGGCGGCAGGTGATCCCACCGCGCGGCTGGTAACTCACTGTGAGGTTACGCAGCGTGATTCTCCTGCGTCAAGCCGAATGGTCCACACCGACTCTTCCGTGGTAGTGGCCGCCCGTTGGGCCAAGTGGGTGAAGAAGCCCCTTCGGTGACCTGCTAGGGTGGCTGGCGCAAATCCGACGTCCTTTAAAGTCCGTCCCGTGAGGCGGAGAAGGGGGTCCGTTTCGTATGGACACGCACGCCAATCCGCTGAACTCCGATGCCCGGCCCGTGCTCGAAGGCCCGGACATCGCCCGCGTCCTGACCCGCATCGCCCACGAGATCGTCGAACGCGCCAAGGGCGCCGACGACGTGGTGCTCCTCGGCATCCCGACCCGGGGCGTCTTCCTCGCCCGGCGTCTCGCCGTCAAACTGGAGCAGGTCACCGGCCGGAAGATCCCCGTCGGCTCGCTCGACATCACGATGTACCGCGACGACCTGCGCATGCACCCCCCGCGCGCCCTCGCCCGCACCGAGATCCCCGGTGAGGGTCTCGACGGCCGCCTGGTGGTCCTCGTCGACGACGTTCTCTTCTCCGGCCGCACCATCCGCGCCGCCCTCGACGCCCTGAACGACATCGGGCGCCCCCGCGCGGTGCAGCTCGCCGTCCTCGTCGACCGCGGGCACCGGGAACTCCCGATCCGCGCCGACTACGTCGGCAAGAACCTCCCCACGTCGCTGCGGGAGACGGTCAAGGTCCAGCTCGCCGAGGAGGACGGCCGGGACACCGTGCTGCTCGGTGCCAAGTCTGCCGACCTGTAGCGCTTTTGGGTGCCCGGCCGCTCCGGCGTGCCCCCACGCACCCAGGCCCGCCCGAAACCTCCCGTATTAACTGCCTTACGGAGCCTGACAGATGCAGCGTCATCTCATCTCGGCCGCCGACCTCACCCGCGACGACGCCATCCTGATCCTCGACACCGCCGAGGAGATGGCCAGGGTCGCGGACCGGCCGATCAAGAAACTTCCGGCCCTGCGCGGCCGCACCGTCTGCAACCTCTTCTTCGAGGACTCGACCCGCACCCGGATCTCGTTCGAGGCCGCCGAGAAGCGGCTCTCCGCCGACGTCATCAACTTCGCGGCCAAGGGCTCCAGCGTCTCCAAGGGCGAGTCGCTGAAGGACACCGCCCAGACGCTGGAGGCGATGGGCGTGGACGCCGTCGTCATCCGGCACAGCGCCTCCGGCGCCCCGTACCGCCTCGCCAACTCCGGCTGGATCGACGCCCCGGTCATCAACGCCGGCGACGGCACTCACCAGCACCCCACCCAGGCCCTGCTGGACGCCTTCACGATGCGCCGCCGCCTGGTCGGCGCCGACGCCGGCCTCGGCCGGGACCTCGACGGCAAGCGCGTCACTCTCGTCGGCGACGTCCTGCACAGCCGGGTCGCCCGCTCCAACGTCGACCTGCTGCACACCCTGGGCGCGGAGGTCACCCTGGTCGCCCCGCCCACCCTGCTGCCGGTCGGCGTGGAGACCTGGCCCTGCGAGGTCTCCTACGACCTCGACTCCACGCTGCCCAAGTCCGACGCGGTGATGATGCTCCGCGTCCAGCGCGAGCGGATGAACGCCGCGTTCTTCCCCACCGAGCGCGAGTACTCCCGCCGCTACGGCCTCGACGGCGACCGCATGGCCAGGCTGCCGGACCACGCCATCGTGATGCACCCCGGCCCGATGGTCCGGGGCATGGAGATCACCGCCGAGGTCGCCGACTCCGACCGCTGCACGGTCGTGGAGCAGGTCGCCAACGGCGTCTCCATCCGCATGGCCGTCCTCTACCTGCTGCTCGGCGGCAACGAGCCCGCCGCCACCGCCCACCTTCGTACCGAGGAGAAGTAAGACCCATGAGCAAGATCCTGATCCGTGGTGCGAAGGTGCTCGGGGGCGAGCCGCAGGACGTGCTGATCGACGGCGAGCTGATCGCGGCGGTCGGCACCGGCCTCGGCGCCGAGGACGCCGAGGTGGTCGAGGCCGACGGCAAGGTGCTGCTGCCGGGTCTGGTCGACCTGCACACCCATCTGCGCGAGCCGGGCCGCGAGGACTCCGAGACCGTGCTGACCGGCACCCGCTCCGCCGCCTCCGGCGGCTTCACCGCCGTCTTCGCCATGGCCAACACCTTCCCCGTCGCCGACACCGCCGGCGTGGTCGAGCAGGTCTGGCGGCTCGGCAAGGAGTCCGGCTACTGCGACGTGCGCCCCATCGGTGCCGTCACCGTGGGCCTGGAGGGCAAGAAGCTCGCCGAGCTGGGGGCCATGCACGACTCGGCCGCCCGGGTCAGCGTGTTCTCCGACGACGGCAAGTGCGTGGACGACGCGGTCATCATGCGCCGCGCCCTGGAGTACGTGAAGGCGTTCGGCGGGGTCGTCGCCCAGCACGCCCAGGAGCCCCGGCTCACCGAGGGCGCCCAGATGAACGAGGGCGTCGTCTCCGCCGAGCTGGGCCTCGGCGGCTGGCCGGCCGTCGCCGAGGAGTCGATCATCGCGCGGGACGTGCTGCTCGCCGAGCACGTCGGCTCCCGCCTGCACATCTGCCACCTCTCCACGGCCGGATCGGTGGAGATCATCCGCTGGGCCAAGTCCCGCGGCATCGACGTGACCGCCGAGGTGTGCCCGCACCACCTGCTGCTGACCGAGGAGATGGTGCGCACCTACAACCCCGCCTACAAGGTCAACCCGCCGCTGCGCACCGAACGCGATGTGCGCGCCCTGCGCGAGGCGCTGGCGGACGGCACGATCGACATCGTCGCCACCGACCACGCCCCGCACCCGCACGAGGACAAGGACTGCGAGTGGGCCGCGGCCGCCATGGGCATGGTCGGCCTGGAGACCGCACTGTCCGTGGTGCAGGAGACCATGGTGGAGACCGGCCTGCTGGACTGGGCCGCGGTCGCCGACCGCATGTCCTTCGCCCCGGCCCGGATCGGTGACGCCCGCGGCCACGGCCGTCCCGTAGCCGCTGGCGAGCCCGCCAACCTCACCCTCGTGGACACGGCCTACCGTGGACAGGTGGACCCCGCGCGCTTCGCCTCGCGCAGCCGCAACACCCCCTACGAGGGCCGCGAGCTGCCGGGCCGTGTCACGCACACCTGGCTGCGGGGCAAGGCCACGCTCATGGACGGGAAGCTCACGTGACACCTGCAACTCAGCTCGCCGCATCGCTCGCCACGACCCTGGCGGACGAGAAGAAGTCGGCCGCGGTGACCGACTGGGCCGCCCGCCTGGGCTGGCTCGTCGGCCTGGCCCTCTTCGTCACCCTCGTCTACTGGCTGATGCGCGAGGGCTGGAAGTGGCGCGGCACCCTCCAGAGCGACCTGCCCGCACTCCCCGAGGTGCCGGAGACCGCCGGCCCCGAGAAACTCTCCATGAGCGGCCGCTACCACGGCTCCACCACCGCCGGGCAGTGGCTGGACCGCATCGTGGCCCACGGCCTGGGCTCCCGCAGCCGGGCCGAGCTGACGCTCACCGACGCGGGCCTGGCCGTCGAGCGCCCCGGCGCCGCCGACTTCTTCATCCCGGTGGCGGCGCTGCGCGGCGCCCGGCTCGACAAGGGCATCGCGGGCAAGGTCCTCACCGAGGGCGGCCTGCTCGTGGTGACCTGGGCGCACGGCGGGAAGCTGATCGACTCCGGCTTCCGCTCCGACCGCGCCGCCGAACACCCCACCTGGGTCGAGACCCTGAACCAGATGACCAACCACACGGAAGGCGCACGATGACGACCTCCACCAGGGGAGCCGCGAAGACTCCCGCCGTACTCGTCCTGGAGGACGGCCGCACCTTCCGCGGCCGCGCCTACGGGGCCGTGGGGGAGACCTTCGGCGAGGCCGTGTTCTCCACCGGCATGACCGGCTACCAGGAGACCCTGACCGACCCGTCCTACGACCGCCAGATCGTCGTCGCCACCGCCCCCCAGATCGGCAACACCGGCTGGAACGACGAGGACGACGAGTCCGGCCGCATCTGGGTCTCCGGCTACGTGGTGCGCGACCCCGCGCGCGTGCCGTCCAACTGGCGCTCCCGGCGCTCCCTGGACGACGAGCTGACCGCCCAGAGCGTCGTCGGCATCAGCGGCATCGACACCCGCGCCCTCACCCGCCACCTGCGCGAGCGCGGGTCCATGCGCGCAGGGATCTTCTCCGGCGAGGCGCTCGCCCCCGACGCCGAGCTGGTGCGGCGGGTCCAGGCCCAGCCGCACATGAAGGGCGCGAGCCTCTACGAGGAGGTCGCCACCAAGGAGGCGTACGTCGTCCCCGCCGTCGGTGAGAAGAAGTTCACCGTCGCCGCGATCGACCTCGGCATCAAGGGGATGACCCCGCAGCGGATGGCCGAGCGCGGCATCGAGGTACACGTGCTCCCGGCGACCGCCACGACCGAGGACGTCTACGCCGTCGGTCCCGACGGCGTGTTCTTCTCCAACGGCCCCGGCGACCCGGCCACGGCCGACGGCCCGGTGGCCCTGATGACCGCGGTGCTGGAGCGGAAGACCCCGCTGTTCGGCATCTGCTTCGGCAACCAGATCCTCGGCCGTGCGCTCGGCTTCGGCACCTACAAGCTGAAGTACGGTCACCGCGGCATCAACCAGCCCGTCCAGGACCGCACCACCGGCAAGGTGGAGGTCACGGCGCACAACCACGGCTTCGCCGTGGACGCGCCGCTGGACCGGGTCAGCGACACGAAGTTCGGCCGTGCCGAGGTCTCCCACGTCTGCCTGAACGACGACGTGGTGGAAGGCCTCCAGCTCCTCGACCAGCCGGCCTTCTCCGTCCAGTACCACCCCGAGGCGGCGGCCGGTCCGCACGACGCCGCCTATCTCTTCGACCGCTTCACGTCTTTGATGAGCACCGTCCGGGAGGGCCAGCGTGCCTAAGCGCTCCGACATCCAGTCCGTCCTGGTCATCGGCTCGGGCCCGATCGTCATCGGTCAGGCCGCCGAGTTCGACTACTCCGGCACCCAGGCGTGCCGCGTGCTCAAGGCCGAGGGCCTGCGCGTGGTCCTCGTCAACTCCAACCCGGCGACGATCATGACCGACCCGGAGATCGCCGACGCCACCTACGTCGAGCCGATCACCCCCGAGTTCGTCGAGAAGATCATCGCCAAGGAGCGTCCCGACGCCCTCCTGCCCACCCTGGGCGGCCAGACCGCCCTCAACACCGCCATCTCGCTCCACGACAGCGGGGTGCTGGAGAAGTACGGCGTCGAACTGATCGGCGCCCGGCCCGAGGCGATCCACAAGGGCGAGGACCGCGACCTCTTCAAGGACGTCGTGGAGGAGGTCCGCAGGAAGACCGGCCACGGCGAGTCCGCCCGCTCGGTCATCTGCCACACCATGGACGACGTCCTCGCGGGCGTCGAGACGCTCGGCGGCTACCCCGTCGTCGTCCGCCCCTCCTTCACCATGGGCGGCGCCGGCTCCGGCTTCGCCCATGACGAGGACGAGCTGCGCCGCATCGCCGGCCAGGGCCTCACGCTCTCCCCGACCACCGAGGTGCTCCTGGAGGAGTCCATCCTCGGCTGGAAGGAGTACGAGCTGGAGCTGATGCGCGACAGGAACGACAACGTCGTGGTCGTCTGCTCCATCGAGAACTTCGACCCGATGGGCGTCCACACCGGTGACTCGATCACCGTCGCCCCCGCGATGACGCTGACCGACCGCGAGTACCAGCTGCTGCGCGACGTCGGCATCGCCATCATCCGCGAGGTCGGCGTGGACACCGGCGGCTGCAACATCCAGTTCGCCGTCAACCCCGAGGACGGCCGGGTCATCGTCATCGAGATGAACCCGCGCGTCTCGCGGTCCTCCGCACTCGCCTCCAAGGCCACCGGCTTCCCGATCGCCAAGATCGCCGCCAAGCTGGCCGTCGGCTACACCCTGGACGAGATCCCGAACGACATCACGCGGGAGACCCCGGCCTCCTTCGAGCCCACGCTCGACTACGTCGTCGTCAAGGCCCCCCGGTTCGCCTTCGAGAAGTTCCCGCAGGCCGACTCCACGCTGACCACCACCATGAAGTCGGTCGGCGAGGCCATGGCCATCGGCCGCAACTTCACCGAGGCGTTCCAGAAGGCGCTGCGCTCGCTGGAGAAGAAGGGCAGCCAGTTCACCTTCGTCGGTGACCCCGGCGACAGGACCGCCCTCCTGGAGGAGGCGGTGCGCCCCACCGACGGCCGGATCAACACCGTCATGCAGGCCATCCGCGCGGGCGCCACGCCCGAGGAGATCTTCGAGTACACGAAGATCGACCCCTGGTTCGTGGACCAGCTCTTCCTCATCAAGGAGACCGCCGACGAACTGGCCGAGGCGCCCGAGCTGACCGCCGAGCTGCTCGCCGAGGCCAAGCGGCACGGCTTCTCCGACCTCCAGATCGGTGAGATCCGGGGCCTGCGCGAGGACGTCGTCCGCGAGGTCCGGCACGCGCTCGGCGTCCGCCCGGTCTACAAGACGGTCGACACCTGCGCCGCCGAGTTCGCCGCGAAGACGCCGTACTTCTACTCCTCGTACGACGAGGAGAGCGAGGTCGCGCCCCGCGAGAAGCCCGCGGTCATCATCCTGGGCTCCGGGCCCAACCGCATCGGCCAGGGCATCGAGTTCGACTACTCCTGCGTCCACGCCTCCTTCGCGCTCTCCGACGCCGGGTACGAGACCGTGATGGTCAACTGCAACCCGGAGACCGTCTCCACCGACTACGACACCTCCGACCGGCTCTACTTCGAGCCGCTCACCCTGGAGGACGTGCTGGAGATCGTGCACGCGGAGTCCCTCGCCGGCCCGATCGCCGGTGTGGTCGTCCAGCTCGGCGGGCAGACCCCGCTGGGCCTAGCGCAGGCGCTGAAGGACAACGGCGTGCCGGTCGTCGGCACCTCGCCGGAGGCCATCCACGCCGCCGAGGACCGGGGCGCCTTCGGCCGCGTCCTGGCCGAGGCCGGCCTGCCCGCGCCCAAGCACGGCACCGCCACCACCTTCGCCGAGGCCAAGGCCATCGCGGACGAGATCGGCTACCCGGTCCTGGTCCGCCCCTCCTACGTCCTCGGCGGACGCGGCATGGAGATCGTGTACGAGGAGGAGCGCCTCTCCGCGTACATCGAGGAGTCCACCGAGATCAGCCCGTCCCGGCCGGTCCTCGTGGACCGCTTCCTGGACGACGCCATCGAGATCGACGTCGACGCCCTCTACGACGGCGAGGAGCTGTACCTCGGCGGCGTCATGGAGCACATCGAGGAGGCCGGCATCCACTCCGGCGACTCGGCGTGCGCCCTGCCCCCGATCACGCTCGGCGGCTTCGACATCAAGCGGCTGCGCGCCTCCACCGAGGCCATCGCCAAGGGCGTCGGCGTCCGCGGACTGATCAACATCCAGTTCGCCATGTCCGGCGACATCCTCTACGTCCTGGAGGCCAACCCGCGCGCCTCCCGCACGGTGCCCTTCACCTCCAAGGCGACCGCCGTCCCGCTCGCCAAGGCCGCCGCCCGCATCTCGCTGGGCTCGACCATCGCCGAGCTGCGCGCCGAGGGCCTGCTCCCCGCAGGCGGCGACGGCGGCGAACTCCCGCTGGACGCGCCGATCTCCGTCAAGGAGGCCGTGATGCCCTGGTCCCGGTTCCGGGACATCCAGGGCCGCGGCGTGGACACCGTGCTCGGCCCGGAGATGCGCTCCACCGGCGAGGTCATGGGCATCGACTCCGTCTTCGGCACGGCGTACGCCAAGTCGCAGGCGGGCGCGTACGGCCCGCTGCCCACCAAGGGCCGCGCCTTCATCTCGGTCGCCAACCGCGACAAGCGCTCGATGATCTTCCCGGCCCGCGAGCTGGTCGCCCACGGCTTCGAGCTGCTGGCCACCTCCGGCACCGCCGAGGTCCTCAAGCGCAACGGCATCAACGCCACCGTGGTGCGCAAGCAGTCCGAGGGCACCGGCCCGGACGGCGAGCGGACCATCGTCCAGCTCATCCACGACGGCGAGGTCGACCTCATCGTCAACACGCCCTACGGCACCGGCGGCCGTCTCGACGGCTACGACATCCGTACGGCGGCCGTGGCCCGCTCGGTGCCCTGCCTGACCACCGTCCAGGCGCTCGCCGCCGCCGTCCAGGGCATCGACGCCCTCGGCCGCGGGGACGTGGGCGTCCGCTCCCTCCAGGAGCACGCGGAACATCTGAACGCGGCCCGCGAGTAGCCGCGCCGAGGGGGACACCGGAAACGGTGTCCCCCTCTTCATGAGCCACGCCCGCCCCCGCCCTTCGAGGACTCCTCACATGTACAAGCTGTTCTTCCGGCTGATCTTCCAGCGGATGGACCCCGAACAGGCCCACCACCTCGCCTTCCGCTGGATCCGCCTGCTCGCCCGGGTACCGGTGCTGCGCACCTTCGCCGCCGCCGCGCTCGCCCCCCGGTACGAGGAACTGCGCACGGAGGCCCTCGGCCTGCGCATGCACGGCCCCTTCGGGCTCGCCGCCGGCTTCGACAAGAACGCCGTCGGCATCGACGGCCTCTCCATGCTCGGCTTCGACCACGTCGAGATCGGCACCGTCACCGGCGAGGCCCAGCCCGGCAACCCGAAGAAGCGGCTGTTCCGGCTGGTCGCCGACCGCGCCCTGATCAACCGCATGGGCTTCAACAACGAGGGCTCCCTCGCCGTCGCGGCCCGGCTCGCCTCCCGGCGCCCGGTCTTCCGCACGGTCGTCGGCGTCAACATCGGCAAGACCAAGGCCGTCGCGGAGGCGGACGCCGTCGCGGACTACGTGAAGTCCGCCGAGCGGCTCGCCCCGCACGCCGACTACCTCGTGGTGAACGTCTCCTCCCCGAACACGCCCGGTCTGCGCGACCTCCAGGCCACCGAGGCGCTGCGCCCGCTGCTCCGCGCCGTGCGCGAGGCCGCCGACCGCGCCACCGGCGAGCGCCGCGTGCCGCTCCTGGTGAAGATCGCCCCCGACCTGGCGGACGAGGACGTGGACGCCGTCGCCGACCTCGCCGTGGAACTCGGCCTGGACGGCATCATCGCCACCAACACCACCATCGCCCGCGAGGGACTCGGCCTGCGCTCCGCGCCCTCGGTGACCGAGGAGACCGGCGGCCTGTCCGGCGCCCCCCTGAAGGCGCGCTCGCTGGAGGTGCTGCGCCGCCTGTACGCGCGCGTGGGCGACCGCATCACCCTGGTGGGCGTCGGCGGCGTCGAGACCGCCGAGGACGCCTGGCAGCGCGTCCTGGCCGGCGCCACCCTGGTCCAGGGCTACAGCGCCTTCGTCTACGAAGGCCCCTTCTGGACCCGCGCCGTCCACAAGGGCCTCGCCGCCCGGCTGAAGGCCAGCCCCTACGCCACCCTCGCCGACGCGGTCGGCGCCGACGTCAGGAACCCCGCATGACCGAGCCCTTCGGTACCCGTCTGCGCCGTGCCATGGACGAGCGCGGCCCGCTGTGCGTCGGCATCGACCCGCACGCCTCGCTGCTCGCCGACTGGGGCCTGAGCGACGACGTGCGCGGCCTGGAGCGGTTCAGCCGCACGGTCGTGGAGGCCGTCGCCGACCGCGTCGCCGTGATCAAGCCCCAGAGCGCCTTCTTCGAGCGGTTCGGCTCGCGCGGTGTCGCCGTCCTGGAGCGCGTCGTCGAGGAGACCCGCGCGGCGGGCGCCCTGGTGGTGATGGACGCCAAGCGCGGCGACATCGGCTCCACCATGGCCGGGTACGCGCAGGCGTTCCTGAGCAAGGACGCCCCGCTCTTCTCGGACGCGCTCACCGTGTCCCCGTACCTCGGCTACGGCTCGCTCGCCCCGGCGGTCGAGCTGGCCCGCGAGAGCGGCACCGGGCTGTTCGTGCTCGCGCTGACCTCCAACCCGGAGGGTCCCGAGGTGCAGCACGCGGTCCGTGCGGACGGGCGCAGTGTCGCCGCGACCATGCTGGCCCACCTCGCCGCCGAGAACGCGGGCGCCGAGCCGCTGGGCTCCTTCGGCGCGGTCGTGGGCGCCACGGTGGGGGACCTGTCGTCCTACGACCTCGCCATCAACGGTCCGCTGCTCGCCCCCGGTGTGGGGGCGCAGGGGGCCACCCCGGCGGACCTTCCTGCGGTGTTCGGGAGCGCGGTGGGCGACGTGGTGCCGAACGTCAGCCGGGGTGTGCTGCGGCACGGTCCCGACGTCGCGGCGCTGCGGACGGCCACGGCGGCCTTCGCGGACGAGATCGGGGCCGCCGTCGCGGGCCGCTGAGTACGGCGGCCGGGTCCGAGCGGGGGTCCGCTGGGCGAATACATCCACGAATCGTGGGCACTATGCCCGAAAAGTCCAGCCTCGCAGAGGCTGACCAGGACTTTTCCGCTGTTCTCGCTGACTCCGGCGTACATGCCCGCTAGTCTCCGAGCAGTGAGAGCGGGCGAGCGTGTTGCTCGTCGCTCCCCAGGTGTGGGGCGACTAGGTTCCTCACCGGTCCGTATCCGACAGTTCGACATCCGAGGTGACGTAGGCGTGGCTCTTCCGCCCCTTACCCCTGAACAGCGCGCAGCCGCGCTCGAAAAGGCCGCCGCGGCTCGCCGGGAGCGGGCCGAGGTCAAGAATCGACTCAAGCACTCCGGCGCCTCGCTGCACGAGGTCATCAAGCAGGGCCAGGAGAACGAAGTCATCGGCAAGATGAAGGTCTCGGCCCTGCTGGAGTCCCTGCCGGGCGTGGGCAAGGTCCGCGCCAAGCAGATCATGGAGCGTCTGGGCATCTCCGAGAGCCGCCGGGTCCGCGGCCTCGGTTCCAACCAGATCGCCTCCCTGGAGCGTGAGTTCGGCAGCACCGGCTCCTGAGTCCGGGCGCCGCCCGGACCGGAGTCCCGGGCACTCCGGGATTGCTGGAATAATCGCTGCATGGCTGGAACATTCCGGGGGACGTCCCCCGTACCCCCGGACGCACGTCCGCGGCTGACCGTGCTCTCCGGCCCCTCCGGGGTCGGCAAGAGCACGGTCGTCGCCCATATGCGCAAAGAACACCCCGACGTCTGGCTGTCGGTCTCCGCGACGACCCGCAAGCCGCGCCCCGGCGAGCAGCACGGTGTCCACTACTTCTTCGTCAGCGACGAGGAGATGGACAAGCTGATCGCCAACGGCGAGCTGCTGGAGTGGGCCGAGTTCGCCGGCAACCGCTACGGCACGCCCCGCGCGGCCGTGCTGGCGCGGCTGGAGAAGGGCGAGCCGGTCCTGCTGGAGATCGATCTCCAGGGCGCCCGGCAGGTCCGCGAGTCGATGGCCGACGCCCAGCTGGTCTTCCTCGCCCCGCCCTCCTGGGAGGAGCTGGTGCGCAGGCTCACCGGCCGCGGCACCGAGCCGCCGGAGGTCATCGAGCGCCGGCTGGAGGCGGCCCGGACGGAACTGGCCGCCGAGCCCGAGTTCGACGTCACCCTGGTCAACACCTCCGTCGAGGACGTGGCCGGGGAGCTGCTAGCCTTGATGGACGTTGTGTGATCGTGACCGCCGTCCATCGACAGGACCCGACGGTCACGGTGATCCACACCGACTGATTCTTTCCCACCCATCGGAAGGCAGAGCGTGTCCTCTTCCATCACCGCGCCCGAGGGCATCATCAACCCTCCGATCGACGAGCTCCTCGAGGCCACCGACTCGAAGTACAGCCTGGTGATCTACGCGGCCAAGCGCGCCCGTCAGATCAACGCGTACTACTCGCAGCTCGGTGAGGGCCTCCTCGAGTACGTCGGTCCGCTCGTCGACACCCACGTCCACGAGAAGCCGCTGTCGATCGCGCTGCGCGAGATCAACGCCGGTCTGCTGACCTCCGAGGCCATCGAGGGCCCGGTCCAGTAGTCCCGTCGCTTTGTCCACAGGCCCGGCAGTCACGCTGCCGGGCCTGTGGTGTGTCATGGGTGTCGAAGGTTCTCGAAAGTCCGGGAGTCCGGGGAGACGGTGGAGACGGTGGACAAGCCGAAGGTCGTGCTGGGCGTCAGCGGTGGCATCGCCGCGTACAAGTCCTGTGAGCTGCTCAGACGGTTCACCGAGTCGGGGCACGACGTGCGGGTGGTGCCGACCGCCTCCGCGCTGCACTTCGTCGGCGCCGCCACCTGGTCCGCGCTGTCCGGCAACCCGGTCTCCACGGAGGTCTGGGACGCCGTCCACGAGGTGCCGCACGTCCGTATCGGACAGCACGCCGACCTCGTGGTGGTCGCGCCCGCCACCGCCGACATGCTGGCCAAGGCCGCGCACGGTCTCGCCGACGACCTGCTGACCAACACCCTGCTCACCGCCCGCTGCCCGGTGGTCTTCGCCCCGGCCATGCACACCGAGATGTGGGAGCACCCGGCCACCCAGGAGAACGTGGCCACCCTGCGCCGCCGGGGCGCGGTCGTCATAGAGCCCGCCGTGGGCCGCCTCACCGGCGTCGACACCGGCAAGGGCCGGCTGCCCGACCCGGCCGAGATCTTCGAGGTGTGCCGCCGGGTGCTGGCGCGGGGCGTGGGCGAGCCGGACCTCGCGGGCCGCCACGTGGTGGTCTCGGCCGGCGGCACCCGTGAGCCGCTCGACCCGGTGCGCTTCCTCGGCAACCGCTCCTCCGGCAAGCAGGGATACGCCCTCGCCCGGACCGCCGCCGCGCGCGGGGCCCGCGTGACCTTGGTCTCGGCCAACGCCTCCCTGCCCGACCCGGCCGGCGTGGACATCGTGCACGTCGGCACCGCCGTGCAGCTCCGCGAGGCGGTGCTCAAGGCCGCGGCCGACGCCGACGCGGTGGTCATGGCCGCCGCCGTCGCCGACTTCCGCCCCGCGGTCTACGCGAGCGGGAAGATCAAGAAGAAGGACGGCCAGGAGCCCGGGCCGGTCGCCCTGGTCCGCAACCCCGACGTGCTCGCCGAGATCTCCGGCGAGCGCGCCCGCCCCGGCCAGATCGTCGTCGGTTTCGCCGCCGAGACCGACGACGTGCTCGCCAACGGCCGCGCCAAACTGGCCCGCAAGGGCTGCGACCTGCTCGTGGTGAACGAGGTGGGGGAGCGCCGGACCTTCGGCTCGGAGGAGAACGAGGCAGTCGTCCTCGGCGCCGACGGCACCGAGACGGCCGTACCGCACGGGCCGAAGGAGGACCTCGCGGACACCGTCTGGGACCTGGTGGCGGCCCGGCTGGGCTGAGGGGGCTGGGCCGTTCGGAACAGTCGGCTTTCGGCCACCCGGAGTCTTTTTTTCATACCGCGATGGCGCGTGGCGCATCTGGTCAACGCCGCGCGCCAGCGGGCAGAATGCCTGTGCCGCAGGTCACAGCGTTCTCGCTGGGCGAGAACGGGTGGCCCTGCGGCCAGGTGCGACCGATAAACTGTTCGCGGACGACGTTGGGCGCAGCTCCCGACGTGGTCCTTCAATGATCAGCCAGCAGCCGCTGCAACCCCAGGGAGCGTTGTGTCCCGTCGCCTGTTCACCTCGGAGTCCGTGACCGAAGGTCACCCCGACAAGATCGCTGACCAGATCAGCGACACCATTCTCGACGCGCTGCTCCGCGAGGACCCCTCGTCCCGCGTGGCCGTCGAGACGCTGATCACCACCGGCCTGGTGCACGTGGCCGGCGAGGTCACG
>NZ_JBSFFI010000054.1:0-14058 GCF_053596035.1 Streptomyces sp. NPDC001781
GCCCGGTTACATTCCGAACCCGGAAGCTAAGCCTCACAGCGCCGATGGTACTGCAGGGGGGACCCTGTGGGAGAGTAGGACGCCGCCGAACTAATTTTGCAGCTCCGGCTCTCGGGCATACAGCCCGAGAGCCGGAGCTTTTTTGCGTTGCGGTAGGGTCAGGGGCATTGTCGGCACTTTTTCGTACAGGAGGCTTCCGGGTGGAGGTCCAGGAGACCCGCGTCCAGACGGACCGGGTCCTCACCATCCCCAACATCCTCAGCATGGCCCGGCTAGCCGGTGTCCCTCTGTTCCTGTGGCTGATCCTCCGGCCCGAGTTCGGAGGCCCCAAGAGTGATGGATGGGCTCTCCTGGTCCTGGCGCTGAGCGGAGTCAGCGACTATCTGGACGGCAAGCTCGCCCGGCGCTGGAACCAGGTCAGCAGCCTCGGCCGGCTTCTCGACCCGGCCGCCGACCGGCTCTACGTCCTCTCCACGCTCCTCGGCCTCACCTGGCGGGAGATCCTGCCGCTGTGGCTGACCGCGCTGCTGCTCGCCCGGGAGCTGGTCCTGCTGGTGATGGTCGGCATCCTCCGCCGGCACGGCTATCCGCCGCCTCAGGTGAACTTCCTCGGGAAGGCGGCCACCTTCAACCTGATGTACGCCTTCCCGCTGCTGTTGCTCAGTGACGGAAGCGGTTGGATCGCGTCACTTGCCGCTGTTTTCGGATGGGCGTTCGCCGGATGGGGTACAACCCTGTATTGGTGGGCAGGAGTGCTTTATATGGTCCAGGTCCGCCGTCTGGTGCGCGCGGACTCGTTGGCCGACGGAACTCCGCGATCGTCCACCACGTGACGCTTCGATGGCCCGTGACGAAGAAGTGCGGGACAATCTTGACGGGTGAAGTCGGCTAGACCGTCGTCTCTTCGAGGAGGACGCTTCCGACATGAAGGCCGTCGTGATGGCCGGAGGCGAAGGCACGCGCCTGCGCCCCATGACCTCTAGCATGCCCAAGCCGCTCCTGCCTGTGGTGAACCGCCCGATCATGGAGCACGTGCTCAGGTTGCTCAAAAAGCACGGGCTCAGCGAGACCGTGGTCACCGTGCAGTTCCTGGCGTCTCTCGTCAAGAACTACTTCGGTGACGGCGAAGAACTCGGCATGGAGCTCACGTATGCCAATGAGGAGAAGCCACTCGGTACCGCTGGAAGCGTCAAGAACGCCGAGGACGCGCTGAAGGACGATGCCTTCCTCGTGATTTCCGGCGATGCGCTGACCGACTTCGACCTCACCGATCTGATCAACTTCCACAAGGAGAAGGGAGCCATGGTCACGGTCTGCCTGACCCGGGTCCCCAATCCGCTGGAGTTCGGCATCACCATCGTGGACGAGGAGGGCAAGGTCGAGCGCTTCCTCGAGAAGCCGACCTGGGGCCAGGTCTTCTCCGACACGGTGAACACGGGCATCTACGTGATGGAGCCCGAGGTGTTCGACTACGTCGATCCCGATGTCCCCGTCGACTGGTCCGGCGACGTCTTCCCCCAGCTGATGAAGGAAGGCAAGCCCATCTACGGCTACATCGCCGAGGGCTACTGGGAGGACGTCGGCACCCACGAGAGCTACGTGAAGGCCCAGGCCGACGTTCTCGAGGGCAAGGTCGACGTCGACATCGACGGTTTCGAGATCTCGCCCGGAGTCTGGGTCGCCGAGGGTGCAGAGGTGCACCCCGACGCGGTGCTGCGCGGGCCCCTCTACATCGGTGACTACGCCAAGGTCGAGGCCGGGGCGGAGATTCGCGAGCACTCCGTCATCGGCTCCAACGTGGTCGTCAAGAGCGGTGCCTTCCTGCACAAGGCCGTCGTCGCCGACAACGTGTACGTCGGCCAGCAGAGCAATCTCCGCGGTTGTGTGGTCGGCAAGAACACCGACATCATGCGGGCCGCGCGGATCGAGGACGGCGCGGTCATCGGTGACGAGTGCCTGATCGGCGAGGAGTCGATCATCCAGGGCAACGTCCGGGTGTACCCGTTCAAGACCATCGAGGCGGGCGCCTTCGTCAACGAGTCGGTCATCTGGGAGTCCAGGGGCCAGGCGCACCTCTTCGGGGCGCGCGGCGTCAGCGGCATCCTGAACGTCGAGATCACGCCGGAGCTGGCCGTACGGCTCGCCGGCGCGTACGCCACCACGCTGAAGAAGGGGACCACGGTCACCACGGCCCGTGACCACTCCCGAGGCGCCCGTGCGCTCAAGCGCGCGGTGATCTCGGCTCTCCAGGCGAGCGCGATCGACGTGCGCGACCTGGAGAACGTGCCGCTGCCGGTGGCACGGCAGCAGACCGCGCGCGGCAGCTCCGGCGGCATCATGATCCGGACCTCGCCGGGCGTGCCGGACTCCGTGGACATCATGTTCTTCGACGCCAAGGGCGCGGACCTCTCTCAGGGCAGCCAGCGCAAGCTGGACCGGGTGTTCGCGCGCCAGGAGTACCGGCGCGCCTTCCCAGGCGAGATCGGTGACCTCCACTTCCCGTCCAGCGTCTACGACTCCTACACCGGGTCGCTGCTGCGGAACGTGGACACCAGCGGGGTCGCCGAGTCCGGGCTGAAGGTCGTCGTCGACGCCTCCAACGGCAGCGCCGGTCTGGTGCTGCCCAGCCTGCTCGGCAAGCTCGGCGTGGACTCGCTGACCATCAACCCCGGTCTGGACGAGTCCCGGCCCACCGAGACCGAGGAGATGCGCCGAAAGGGCCTGCGGCGGCTCGGGGAGATCGTGGCGTCCTCCGGGGCGGCCTTCGGTGTGCGGTTCGACCCCGTCGGCGAGCGACTGTCGCTCGTGGACGAGAAGGGCAGCATCATCGAGGACGACCGGGCGCTGCTGGTGATGCTCGACCTGGTCGCCGCCGAGCGGCGCAGCGGCCGGGTGGCCCTGCCGGTGACCACCACCCGGATCGCGGAACAGGTGGCCGCGTACCACGGCACCCAGGTGGAGTGGACGACCACCTCGCCGGACGACCTCACGCGGGTCGGCGGCGAGGAGGAGACCATCTTCGGCGGTGACGGCAAGGGCGGCTTCATCGTCCCGGAGTTCAGCAGCGTCTACGACGGTACGGCGGCGTTCGTGCGTCTGATCGGGCTGGTGGCGCGGACGCAGCTCACGCTCAGCCAGATCGACGCCCGGATTCCGCGGGCCCACGTCCTCAAGCGGGACCTGGCGACGCCGTGGGCGGTCAAGGGCCTGGTCATGCGCAGCGTGGTCGAGGCGGCCGGCGACCGGTCCGTGGACACCACGGACGGCGTGCGGGTGGTGGAGAGCGATGGCCGCTGGGTGATGGTCCTGCCCGACCCGGCCGAGGCGGTCACGCATCTCTGGGCGGAGGGCCCGGACGACGCCTCCGCGCAGGCACTGCTCGACGAGTGGTCGGCCGTGGTGGACAGCGCCGGCCGCTGATCCCACCGGGCTCCCGACCTGCCGGACAGTGTCCCCGCCGGGGGTGCTGTCCGGCAGGTGCGTGGGGCTCGTTCGAAGACACCACTCGAGGCATGCGACGATGTGCGGCATGCCGCAGCAACCCCCCGTTCGGAGCAGCCCCGCGCGGCCGAGGCGCCCGGACGCCTCCATGTCGTTGATCACCAACGTGATGGACCACAGTCTCGACGACGGGTACGCCGAGGCGGCGGCGCGCCGGAAGTCCCTCGGTGAGGGTGGTCTGCCGAAGACCCTCCGCGCCAAGCTGGGGCTCGCGGGCGGGCTCGTGCTGGCGGCCCTGGTGGTGACGGTCGGCGCGTCGCAGGCACATGTCGCGGCACCGGTGGTGGCCAAGGAGCGCCAGGAGTTGATCGACCGCATCGACCGGGAGACCGCGGCCGCCGACAAGCTGGAGAGCGGGGTCGACCGGCTCCGCGAGGATGTCGGCGCACGGCAGCGGGCGGCGCTGCGGCAGACCGGGGGCGGCCAGGCGGACGTCGTGAGTCTGCTGTCCGGCGCCACCGCCGTGCACGGGCCCGGTGTGAAGCTCGTGGTGAACGACGCCAAGGAGGCGAGCTCCGGGGGAGACGGCACGAACCCCCGGGAGTCCGCCGGCTTCTCCGACACCGGGCGGGTGCGTGACCGGGACATGCAGCGCGTGGTCAACGGGCTGTGGGCGTCCGGCGCGGAGGCGGTGTCCATCAACGGGCAGCGGCTGACCGCCCTGTCCGCGATCCGCGCCGCGGGTGACGCGATACTGGTCGACAACAGGCCGCTGGTACCGCCGTACACGGTGCTGGCGGTGGGGGACGGGCAGAAGCTGAGCACCGCGTTCCAGAACAGCGCCGACGGGCTGTATCTGCACGCGCTCCAGGACAACTTCGGCATCCGTACCGCCATCTCCGCGGAGGGTGACGTACGGTTGCCCGCCGCGCCGAGTGTGATCGTACGAACAGCACAGCCGAGCGCCGAGCAGGCCGAGAAGACTGAGAAGGGCACATCGTGATCGCCGTACTGGGCCTCGTCGTGGGAGTGGTGGCCGGACTGTTGGTCCGTCCCGAGGTTCCGGCGGTGGTCGAGCCGTATCTGCCCATCGCCGTCGTGGCGGCTCTGGACGCCGTGTTCGGCGGGCTGCGGGCGATGCTCGACGGCATCTTCGACGACAAGGTGTTCGTGGTGTCGTTCCTGTCCAATGTCGTCGTGGCCGCGCTGATCGTGTTCCTGGGCGACGAACTGGGTGTGGGCGCGCAGTTGTCCACCGGCGTCGTCGTGGTCCTGGGCATCCGGATCTTCTCCAACGCGGCGGCGATCCGGCGCCACGTCTTCCGGGCGTGAGCGGGATGGGCGACCAGGAGGAGCGGCCGGAGAACGGGCTGCGCAAGGAACTTCCCGCCGAACTGCCGCCGCGGGCCCCCGGCCCCCGGCCGGACCCGGCGCCGGCGTCCGGACCGGCCACGGCCGCACCGGCGTCGGAACACGCGGCCCAGCCGCAGCTCACCGGGCGCCAGCGGCTGATCGACGGTCTCTGGCCGCCCCGGCTGACGCGCGCCCAACTCATCGTGGCGCTGCTGCTGTTCGGGCTCGGTTTCGGGCTGGCCGTGCAGGTGGCCTCCAACAGTGACGGCGACAGCGCGCTGCGCGGAGCACGCCAGGAGGACCTGGTCCGCATCCTCGATGAACTGGACGACCGTACTCAGCGTCTGGAGGACGAGAAGCAGGGACTGGAGAAGCAGCGTCAGGAGTTGCAGAGCAGCTCCGACCAGGCGGCGGAGGCGCGCAGGCAGACCGCCGAGAAGGAGCGCCAGCTCGGCATACTCGCGGGAACCGTGGGCGCCACCGGTCCCGGCATCACCATGACCGTCCAGGACGCGAAGGGAGCTGTCGAGTCCGACATGCTGCTCGACGCGATCCAGGAGCTGCGCGCGGCCGGTGCCGAGGCGATAGAGGTCAACGATGTGCGCGTGGTGGCGAACACCTATTTCTCGGACACCGGCGGTAGCGTCGCGGTCGACGGGAACAAGATCAACGCTCCGTATCGTTTCAGGGTCATCGGCAAGCCGCAGGACCTCGAACCGGCGTTGAACATCCCTGGAGGCGTGGTGCAGAGCTTGGAGAAGGAGCAGGCCACGGTGAGTGTGGAGCGCTCGGACAAGATCGTCGTGGATGCCTTGCGGCAGGCGAAGCTGCCTGACTACGCTCGGTCGTCCTCGCGGTGAACCCGCGGTGCATGGGCGGCGACGGGCGGGGGCATGAGGTTGCGGGGGGTCGCCGCACCGAAGGGGTGGTGCGTGGTGGAAACTGTCGGGTGGATACGGACGTTGTGAAGATGTCCGGATCGGTCGGTGTAGGCATTCTGGGTTCGTCCTGCCCCACGGGCGGGTCTGTTTCGGTCAAGGGGAATCGCCCGTGAAGTTGTTTGGGAAGTTGTTCGGCAAGAGCGCGCGAGAGGGCAACGAGAACGCGACGGCCCGTCATCGCGCACAGCCCGACGAGGAAGGACAGCGCCCGCTGTTCCGGGACCAGGTGGCTGGTCCGGGTGGTGGGACTTCCGGGGGACAGGGCGCGGCGTCCGTTGACCCTGGCCAGGGCGGCGGCATAGGTTTCGGACAACCGTCGCGGCAGGAGGCTCCGTCCATGTCGGCCCTGGTGTGTACGAGGTGCGGGAACCGCAACGCGGAGAACGCCCGTTTCTGCTCCAACTGCGGCGCGCCCCTGCGTCCCGGTGTGGCGCCGGAGCGTGCGTCGGAGACCACGTCCACGATCTCCATCTCGGGCATCGAGGCGTACGACTCGGAGGTCACCGGTCAGACGGCGATGCCGATGCTGTCTCCCGAGGCGCAGGCGGCGGTCGACGCGCTGCCGGTCGGCTCGGCGCTGCTGGTGGTCCGCCGGGGTCCGAACTCCGGCAGCCGCTTCCTCCTGGACAGCGATCTGACCACGGCGGGGCGTCACCCGCAGAGCGACATCTTCCTGGACGACGTGACGGTCTCCCGCAGCCATGTGGAGTTCCGCCGCTCGCCCGACGGTTCCTTCACGGTGGCCGACGTCGGCAGCCTCAACGGCACCTACGTCAACCGCGAGCGGATCGACCAGGTGGCGCTGGCCAACGGTGACGAGGTGCAGATCGGCAAGTACCGGCTGGTCTTCTACGCGAGCCGGCAAGGAGTCTGACCCACCCCAGGACGCCCGTCCCGGGGGAACCCCAGGGAAGGTCCATGCTTCAAACACCGAGCGGCGGTGCCGGAAGCGGTACCGCCGCCAGGGACAGTGGGCTGATGAGTATCGGCACGGTGCTGAACGCGCTGCGCGAGGAGTTCCCCGAAGTAACCGTCTCCAAGATCCGCTTCCTGGAGTCGGAGGGGCTCATCGAGCCGCAGCGGACCCCCTCGGGGTACCGCAAGTTCAGCCCCCGTGACGTGGAGCGCCTCGGCCATGTCCTCAGGATGCAGCGGGACCACTATCTGCCGCTCAAGGTGATCCGGGAGCACCTGGACGCCATGGAGCGCGGCGAGGCCGCCGTGCTGCCCGTGCTCGGCCGCCAGCGCAGCGGCGACGACGAGTCGGAGGAGACCGAGTGGTCCACGGTCGCCCGGATCGGCCGGGACGAACTGCTGGCGGCGGCCGGGATCGACCAGGCCGAACTGAGCGAGTGGGAGTCGTACGGGCTCCTCGCCCCTCTGGCGGACGGCGTGTACGACGCCGAGGCCGTCACCGTGGCCTCACTGGTGGCCGAACTGGGCCGCTTCGGCATCGAACCCCGCCACCTGCGGGTGATGAAGGCAGCCGCCGAGCGCGAGGCGGGGCTGGTCGACCAGGTCGTCGCCCCGTTGAAGCGGCACCGCAATCCGCAGACCAGGACGCTCGCCGAGGCCCGTACCAAGGAGCTGGCGGCCCTCACCATGAAGCTGCACTCGGCGCTCGTGAAGGCGGCGCTCGGGGTGCGGCTGCCCTGACGGCCGGTGTGTCCCGACCCGCTCGGCTTGCGCCGGATCGCCCACCTGTTCCCGGCCCGACTACCCAAACGTCCCGAGCACGGCCTAGGGTTGCTGTGTGAACGAGCTCGATGTCGTAGGTGTCCGGGTCGAAATGCCCTCCAACCAACCGATCGTGCTCCTGCGCGAAGTGGGAGGCGACCGCTACCTCCCCATCTGGATCGGGCCCGGGGAGGCGACCGCGATCGCTTTCGCCCAGCAGGGCATGGCTCCCGCGCGTCCGCTGACGCACGACCTGTTCAAGGACGTGCTGGAGGCGGTCGGCCAGGAGCTGACCGAAGTACGCATCACCGATCTGCGGGAAGGCGTCTTCTACGCGGAGCTGGTGTTCGCCAGCGGGGTCGAGGTGAGCGCGCGGCCGTCCGACGCCATAGCGCTCGCCCTGCGCACCGGCACGCCGATCTACGGCAGTGACGGGGTGCTGGACGACGCGGGCATCGCCATCCCGGACGAGCAGGAGGACGAGGTGGAGAAGTTCCGCGAGTTCCTCGACCAGATCTCGCCCGAGGACTTCGGGACCAGCAGCCAGTGAGGCCGGGAGCCGGCCGGTGGACCAGGGGTCCGTCCGGCCGGCTCGTGGCGCGCTGTGACGCTCGCGCGAGGGGGCACATGCCAACGTCCCGTGAGGGCGTCCTACGGCCCTCCGCGAGGGCATTCGGCTAGCCTTTCCCCGCGGTGGGACACGAGAAACCACTCTCAGGGTGATTGTCACTCGGCGTGCCGAGTGTGGCGATCGTTGACGCGCCCCTGGTGACTGCCTACCGTCGACAAGGCAGGTCAAGGACGGAGGTCGGCGTGAGGATGAGCGGCGACGGTACGGCTGGGGGTGCCCCCGGACACGGTTTCGGGGACAACGGCCCGTACCCTCCCCCGAGCGCGCGGTTTCGGCCGGGCGGGGGGCACCCACAGCTCGACGGCGCGGCCGATCACGCTCCGCAGCGGCCTACGGTGGTGCCTGACGGTGAAGGGGCGGCGGCCATGACGTCCGAGGAGATCGGATACCGCGGTCCCACGGCCTGTGCGGCCGCCGGGATCACCTACCGACAGCTCGACTACTGGGCCCGCACGGGACTGGTCGAGCCCAGTGTGCGGCCCGCGCACGGCTCGGGCACCCAGCGGCTGTACAGCTTCCGCGACGTGGTCGTACTGAAGATCGTCAAGCGGTTCCTGGACACCGGTGTCTCGCTCCAGAACATCCGCTCGGCCGTGCAGCACCTCAGGGAGCGCGGGTTTCGCGACCTGGAGCGCATGACCCTGATGAGCGACGGCGCCATGGTCTACGAGTGCACCTCCCCGGACGAGGTCCACGCCCTGCTCCAGGGCGGCCAGGGCATTTTCGGAATCGCCGTCGGTGTGGTCTGGCGGGACGTGGAGAGCGCCCTCTCGCAGCTCCACGGCGAGCGTGTCGACACCGGCGAGACGCTGATCGGGCACAACCCGGCCGACGAACTGGCGCGCCGGCGCAACCGCGCCGTCTGAGACCCCCGGGCACCGTTTTCCACAGGGCGTCCCCGTGCGGGGACCGTTGTCAGTGGCATGGTGCAGCATCGGACCTGTGAGAAACGCGCCCACCATCCTCCATCTCGACATGGACGCCTTCTTCGCCTCGGTGGAGCAGGCGTCCAAGCCGAGCCTGCGCGGGAAGGCCGTCGTGGTGGGCGGTATCGGACCGCGGGGCGTGGTGGCCACCGCGTCGTACGAGGCACGGGTGTTCGGGGTGCACTCGGCGATGCCCACCGCGCAGGCCCGGCGGCTCGCGCCGAACGCCGCGTACCTGACGCCGCGCTTCGCGCTCTACCGGTCGATCAGCGACCAGGTGATGGCGCTTCTGCGGCAGCTGTCCCCGCTGGTGGAACCGCTGAGCCTGGACGAGGCGTTCGTGGACCTCGAGGCCGGTGACGCCGCCTGGGACGAGGCGTCGGCGCGGGAGGCCGGAGCCCGGCTGCGCGCCGACATCCGGGCGGTGACCGGGCTGACCGGATCAGTGGGGCTCGCCGCCTCCAAGATGCTGGCCAAGATCGCCTCGGAGCGGGCCAAGCCCGACGGCCTGGTCCTCATCGAACCGGGCACCGAGCGCGCCCTGCTGTCCCCGATGCCGGTGCGCACGCTGCCCGGCGTGGGTCCCGCCACCGGTGACCACTTGCGGCGCGCCGGTATCACCACGGTGCTGGAGCTGTCCGAGGCAGGAGAGGACGAACTGGTCCGGCTCCTCGGCAAGGCCCACGGACACGCGCTGTACGCGATGGCGCTGGCCCGCGACGACCGGCCGGTGGTGGCCGAGCGCGAGGCCAAGTCGGTGTCGGTGGAGGACACCTACGCCGTCGACATCCACGACCGGCCGCGTATCGGCCTGGAGGTCCGCCGTCTCGCCGACCGGTGCGTACGGCGGCTGCGCGGCGCCGGACTCTCCGGGCGGACCATCGTGCTCAAGGTGCGGCGGTACGACTTCTCCACCCTGACGCGCTCCGAGACGCTGCGCGGGCCCACGGACGACCCCTCGGTCATCCGGGAGGCGGCCGCGCGGCTGCTGGACTGTGTCGACACCACCGGCGGGGTACGGCTGCTCGGCGTCGGCGTGTCCGGGCTCGCCGACTACACGCAGGAGGACCTGTTCGCACAGGCGGCGGGTGAACCGGCCGAGGAGACACCACTGGAGAGCGCACCCGAATCCGGCCCGGAGAGACCCGGGCCCGCCGCACCGGAGTGGCGGGCGGGCCAGGACGTGCGGCACGAGGAGTACGGGCACGGGTGGGTGCAGGGCAGCGGCCTCGGGCGGGTCACCGTGCGTTTCGAGACCCCGCTCTCCGCTCCGGGCCGGGTGCGGACGTTCCGGTCCGACGAGGCCGGCCTGGAAGCGGCCGACCCCCTCCCGCTGGTGGCCCCGGTGGAGGCGGCTGCGGAGGGGGAGATGGACGGCGGATGAGAGGGGAGGGGGTCAGGCTTCCTCGGCGCCGGCGACCCTGCCGAAGTCACGGTCCGCAGTGGGCCGGGCGGCGGAGCCGACGTCGAGTCCGTAGTGGTGGTAGAGCTGGAGTTCCTGCTCGGGGGAGAGGTGACGGCCCACGCCGAAGTCGGGGGCGTCCTTGATGAGGGCCCGTTCGAAGGGGACGCGCAGCGCGCCGTCGACCAGTTCGCTGGGTTCCAGCGGGACGAACGCGTCGCGGGAGAAGAGTCCGGTGCGCACCGCCGCCCACTCCGGGACGCCGGTCGCGTCGTCGAGGTACACCTCGTCTATGGTGCCGATCCTGGTGCCGGTGCGGTCGAACGCCTTGCGGCCGATCAGGCTGCGCGGATCGATGTCGGTCTGCACGATCCCTCTCCCTCCACATGGTCGCAACTCATCCGTAAGCACTACAAAAGAGCAGAATCAGCCGGGCGGCCACTCGAACGTTGTGCCCAGGACCCCGCTGGTAGGCTGAAGTCGGCTGCTGACCCCGTGCGGGAGAGTCCTCCGAGCAGTTCGGAGGCGCCGAAGGAGCAACTCCTCCCCGGAATCTCTCAGGCACCCGTACCGCACGGACGAGGTCACTCTGGAAAGCAGGGCGGGCGCCACGGCTCCCGCTCTCACCGACGGTGCAAGCCGGGGTTCGCAAGTACCCCGGTGAAGCTCTCAGGTACGAGATGACAGAGGGGGAGGCCGGTGGGCACCCGAGCCGTGGTGCCCCTCGCAGGTCGCGCCAGACCAGGAGGCCTCCGCACATGACCGCCCCTCGCATTCCGCTCGCCGAGCTCGAAGCGGGCATCCCCTTCGAGCAGCGCCACATCGGCCCCGACCACGAGGCGCGGGCCAAGATGCTCGCGCAGGTCGGCTACGGCTCCCTCGACGAGCTGACCGCCGCCGCGGTGCCGGACGTGATCAAGAACGCCGACGCGCTCGACCTCCCCGGTGCCCGCACCGAGGCCGAGGTCATCGCCGAGCTGCGCGGTCTCGCCGACCACAACCAGGTCCTCGGCTCCATGATCGGCCTGGGCTACTACGGCACCTTCACGCCGCCTGTCATCCTGCGCAACGTCATGGAGAACCCCGCCTGGTACACGGCCTACACGCCGTACCAGCCGGAGATCTCCCAGGGCCGCCTGGAGGCCCTGCTGAACTTCCAGACCATGGTCGCGGACCTCACCGGGCTGCCCACCTCCGGTGCCTCCCTGCTGGACGAGGGCACCGCCGCCGCCGAGGCGATGGCGCTGTCCCGGCGCATGGGCAAGAACAAGAAGGGCCTCTTCCTGGTCGACGCGGACACCCTGCCGCAGACCATCGCCGTCATCGAGACCCGCGCAGAGCCGGCCGGTGTCGAGGTCGTCGTCGCCGACCTGAGCGACGGCATCCCCGCCGACATCGCCGCCCGCGACATCACCGGCGTCCTGCTCCAGTACCCCGGCGCCTCCGGTGCCGTACGCGATCTCAAGCCGGTCGTCGAGCAGGCGCACGGGCTGGGCGCCCTCGTCACCGTCGCCGCCGACCTGCTCGCGCTCACCCTGCTCACCTCGCCCGGTGAGCTGGGCGCGGACATCGCCATCGGCACCACCCAGCGCTTCGGCGTCCCCATGGGCTTCGGCGGCCCCCACGCCGGCTACATGGCCGTGCACGAGAAGTTCGCCCGCAGCCTGCCCGGCCGCCTGGTCGGCGTGTCCGTCGACGCCGACGGGCACCGCGCCTACCGTCTCGCGCTCCAGACCCGCGAGCAGCACATCCGCCGGGAGAAGGCCACCAGCAACATCTGCACTGCGCAGGTGCTGCTCGCCGTCATGGCCGGCATGTACGCCGTCTACCACGGCCCCGACGGCCTGCGGACCATCGCCCGCCGCACCCACCGCTACGCCACGATCCTCGCCGGGGGCCTGCGCGCCGGCGGTGTCGAGATCGTGCACGGCGCCTACTTCGACACCCTCACCGCGCGCGTGCCCGGCCGGGCCGCCGAGGTGGTCGCCGCCGCCCGAGAGGGCGGTGTCAACCTGCGCATCGTCGACGCCGACCACGCCTCCCTGGCCTGCGACGAGACCACCAACCGCGCTCAGCTGGAGGCCGTCTTCGCCGCCTTCGGCGTCGACGGCGACATCGAGGCGCTCGACGCGGCGGCCGAGGACACGCTGCCCGAGGTGCTGCTGCGCACCGACGACTACCTCGCCCACCCGGTCTTCCACGAGCACCGCTCGGAGACGGCCATGCTGCGCTACCTGCGCAAGCTGTCCGACCGCGACTACGCGCTCGACCGGGGCATGATCCCGCTCGGCTCCTGCACCATGAAGCTGAACGCGACCACCGAGATGGAGCCGGTCACCTGGCCCGAGTTCGGGGCGCTGCACCCCTTCGCCCCCGCCGAGCAGGCCGAGGGCTACCTCACCCTCATCCGTGAGCTGGAGGACCGGCTCGCCGAGGTCACCGGGTACGACAAGGTCTCCCTCCAGCCCAACGCCGGGTCCCAGGGTGAGCTGGCCGGACTGCTCGCCGTACGCGCCTACCACCGGGCCAACGGCGACGCGCAGCGCACCGTCTGCCTCATCCCGTCCTCCGCGCACGGCACCAACGCGGCGAGCGCGGTGATGGCCGGGATGAAGGTCGTCGTCGTCAAGACCGCCGGGGACGGCGAGATCGACGTCGAGGACCTGCGCGCCAAGATCGAGCAGCACCGCGACGAGCTGTCCGTGCTGATGATCACCTACCCGTCGACGCACGGCGTCTTCGAGGAGCACGTCGCCGACATCTGCGCCCAGGTGCACGACGCGGGCGGCCAGGTCTACGTGGACGGCGCCAACCTCAACGCCCTGGTCGGCCTCGCCAAGCCGGGCCACTTCGGCGGCGACGTCTCCCACCTGAACCTGCACAAGACGTTCTGCATCCCGCACGGCGGCGGCGGCCCCGGCGTCGGCCCGGTCGGGGTGCGCGCCCACCTGGCGCCGTACCTGCCCAACCACCCGATGCAGCCCGCGGCCGGTCCCGAGACGGGCGTCGGCCCCATCTCGGCGGCTCCCTGGGGCAGCGCGGGCATCCTGCCCATCTCCTGGGCGTACGTCCGCCTGATGGGCGGCGAGGGTCTCAAGCGCGCCACCCAGGTGGCCGTGCTCTCCGCCAACTACATCGCCAAGCGACTGGAGCCGCACTTCCCGGTGCTCTACACCGGCCCCGGCGGCCTGGTCGCGCACGAGTGCATCATCGACCTGCGCCCGCTGACCAAGGCGACGGGCGTCAGCGTGGACGACGTGGCCAAGCGACTGATCGACTACGGCTTCCACGCGCCCACCATGTCCTTCCCGGTGGCCGGCACGCTGATGATCGAGCCGACCGAGTCCGAGGACCTGGGGGAGCTGGACCGGTTCTGCGACGCGATGATCGCCATCCGCGCGGAGATCGAGAAGGTCGCCTCCGGCGTCTGGCCGGCCGAGGACAACCCGCTGCGCGGCGCCCCGCACACCGCGGCCGCGCTGGGCGGCGAGTGGACGCACGCGTACAGCCGTGAGGAGGCCGTCTTCCCGGCCGGGGTCTCGCCGGCCGGCAAGTACTGGCCGCCGGTGCGCCGTATCGACCAGGCGTTCGGTGACCGGAACCTGGTCTGCTCCTGCCCTCCGCTGGACGCGTACGAGGACTGAGCGCCCGCATGAGCAAGGCCCCCCGCCCGGTGTCCGGGCGGGG
>NZ_JBSFFI010000055.1:0-13115 GCF_053596035.1 Streptomyces sp. NPDC001781
GGGGGGTTGTTGTAGCCCCAAAAAAACCCCAACCGCGCCTAACATTTTTGGCGGGGGGGGGGGGTCGGGGGGGCGCGGGGGGGGCGGTGGGGCCCGCGCGGCGCACCGGGGTCACTTGGTGTTGATGACCTTGTCGATCGCGGCGTCCGCCTCCTTGGCGGCGTCCTGGACCGACTTCTTGCCGGTGCCGATCTGCTGGAGCATGGTCTGCAGGACCTGCGCCTTCTCCACCTGGCCCCAGCCAGGGGCCATCGGCACGAACCAGTTGGACTCCGCCGCGGTGGCCGGCACGGCGGTCGCCGGGTCGTTCTTCAGGGTGGCGAGGTCGGTCTTGTTGTTGGGCAGGTTGCCCTTGGCGATCAGGCCCTTCTGTCCCTCGGGACCGGTGAAGGCGTTGATCCACTCGGCGGCGACGTCCTGGTTGTGCGACTTCACCGGGACGGCGAGGTCGGAACCGCCCAGGAAAACCGGCATGTTCCTGCCGGACGGGCCGGGCATCACGAAGTTCTCGAGGTGGTCCTTGAGCTTGCCGGTCTTGTCGTTCTTCGGGTCGGCGGAGGTCGCGCCCTCCCAGGCCGCGCCGAAGATCATGGCCGACTTGCCCTGGCCGTACACGAGGTAGCGGTCGGACTCGTCCTTGGTCCTGTCGCCGTGCATGTACTTGTCGACGACCTGCTTGAAGGCGGTGAGGCCCTTGACGGACTCCGGGGAGGAGAGGTTCGCCTTCCACTGGCCGCCCTCCTCCTTCGCGATGGAGCCGCCCGCGTCGTAGACGAAGGACATGGCCGCGTACCAGTCACGGGTGGGCTGGTACCAGGCGCTGAACTTCTTCCCCTCCTTCTTCTGGATCCTGTCCAGCGCGGAGGTCAGCCCGGCGTAGGTCCTCGGCGGGGTCTTGACGCCGACCGAAGCGGCCACGTCCTTGCGCCAGTTGGCGACGCGGCCGCCGGCGTAGTACGGCACGCCGTAGGTCTTGCCGTCGTAGGTGACCGACGACTTCAGGCCGTCCAGCCAGGCGCCCGAGTTCTCGAACCTGCCGGGCTCCAGGGGGGCGAAGGCGCCCTTCACCATGTAGCCGAGCATCTCGGTGTTGCCCATCTCGACCACGTCGGGGGCCTTGTCGGTGGCGAGGACGGCGTCCAGCTTGGTGTTCTTGTCCGGCCAGCCGTAGTACTCGTGCTTGATCTTCAGACCCGGGTGCTTCTTCACCACGGCGGCGTCGGCGGCCTTGACCAGGTTCGGCCAGTTGTTCTGCGCGTCGACGGTGAGCCAGACGGTCAGCGCGTCACTGTCGCCCCCCTTGCCCTTGCCGTCGTCGCTGCCGCACGCGGCGATGGAGACGATCATGCCCGCGACGCCGATCGCGGCTGTCAGTCTGCGCTTCACGCCATCCTCCTCAGGGATGCCCACAACCCCCCTGCCTCCCCGCGGTGTCACACTTGCGCGTCGTACCGCCCTCGGAGCCGGGACTGGACCAATGGTGTAGACCAGCACCGGGAGCTTGGCCCAGACCAAAAGGGCTGTCAAGGGTGTTCAGGTGGGGTCCGGGCCTCCGTGACGCGACCGAGATATGCAGGGACCTTTCATTGCGCAACCGACAGATCGGACGGCCCGGTTCGGCTGGACCACCGACCCGCACCGCACGCGTGGACTAGACCAACCGGGGGTGCGGCGGTATACAGGGAGATCACGGATCGTGCGGGTGAACCGGCCGCGCGCGGCCGTGCCACGATGTGAGCCGCGCGACCGATGGGGATGTCGGTCGCCATCGGCATCCGGAGCCGGGAAGGCAGCCATGAGCACCGACGTCAGCAGGGCGGAGAACGAGGCCGGCGCGACCGTCCGTACCGCACGCGTGCCCAAGTACTACCGCCTGAAGCAGCACCTCCAGGAGATGACGGAGACGCTTCCGCCGGGTACGCCGGTGCCGCCCGAGCGCACACTGGCCGCGGAGTTCGACACCTCCCGCACCACCGTCCGCCAGGCCCTCCAGGAGCTGGTGGTCGAGGGACGGCTGGAGCGCATCCAGGGCAAGGGCACCTTCGTCGCCAAGCCCAAGGTCGCCCAGGCGCTGCAACTCACCTCCTACACCGAGGACATGAGGGCTCAGGGTCTCGAACCCACCTCGCAGCTGCTGGACATCGGCTACATCACGGCCGACGACCGGCTGGCCGGGCTGCTGGACATAAGCGCGGGGGGCCGGGTGCTGCGCATCGAGCGGCTGCGCATGGCCAACGCCGAGCCGATGGCCATAGAGACCACCCACCTCTCCGCCAAGCGCTTCCCCGCACTGCGCCGTTCGCTGGTGAAGTACACCTCGCTGTACACCGCGCTCGCCGAGGTCTACGACGTCCACCTGGCCGAGGCCGAGGAGACCATCGAGACCTCGCTGGCCACCCCGCGCGAGGCGAGCCTGCTCGGCACCGACGTGGGCCTGCCGATGCTGCTGCTGTCCCGGCACTCGGTGGACCGGGAGGGGCGCCCGGTGGAGTGGGTGCGCTCGGTGTACCGGGGAGACCGGTACAAGTTCGTGGCGCGGCTTCGGCGTCCGCAGGACTGACCGGCTCCGCCCCCGCCCCGGGTCCCCCCAGCCCACATCGCCGTATCGATACCCGGACGAGGGCTTCCGCTCCGCCGTGCGGTCACCTAGATTGCGTGCGCGTTACGCGTGATCAACGAGGGGACGGAGTCCGGCATGCCCGAAGATCCTGGAGTGAGGCGACCGGTGGTGACACCGGTCCGGGTGGTCATCGCGCTGTGTCTCGTGGCGCCGTTCGTGGCGATGCTGTGGGTGGGTTCGTTCTCCAAGGTGGACCCGACGTTCATCGGCATCCCGTTCTTCTACTGGTACCAGATGCTGTGGGTGCTGGTCTCCACCTCGCTCACCGTGACCGCGTACCAGCTCTGGCAGCGCGACCAGCGCTCCCGCGAGGCCCGGGGCGGGGGTGTCTCCGAGTGAAGGACGGCGTCAACGGCGTGGCGCTCGGCGTCTTCGTCTTCTTCTTCCTCGCGGTGACCGTCCTGGGCTTCCTCGCCTCACGCTGGCGCAAGGCGGAGAACGAGCACTCGCTGGACGAATGGGGCCTGGGCGGACGGTCCTTCGGTACCTGGATCACCTGGTTCCTGCTGGGCGGCGACCTGTACACGGCGTACACCTTCGTCGCCGTGCCGGCGGCGATCTACGCGGCCGGCGCCTCCGGGTTCTTCGCGGTGCCGTACACCATCCTGGTGTACCCGCTGATCTTCACCTTCCTGCCCCGGCTGTGGTCGGTCTCGCACCGGCACGGGTACGTCACCACCTCCGACTTCGTGCGCGGCAGGTTCGGCTCCAAGGGTCTCTCGCTGGCGGTGGCGGTCACCGGCATCCTGGCGACCATGCCGTACATCGCGCTCCAGCTGGTCGGCATCCAGGCGGTGCTGGACGTGATGGGGGTGGGCGGCGGTGAGGACACCAACTGGTTCGTGAAGGACCTGCCGCTGCTGATCGCGTTCGGTGTGCTGGCGGCCTACACGTACTCCTCGGGTCTGCGGGCGCCCGCGATGATCGCGTTCGTGAAGGACACGCTGATCTACATCGTCATCGCGGTGGCGATCATCTACATCCCGATCAAGCTGGGCGGGTTCGACGAGATCTTCGCCAAGGCGGGCGAGAAGTACACCGCCGCCGGGGCGGGCGGACTGGTCCCGGCCCCGGCGGGCCAGTGGACCTACGCCACGCTCGCGTTGGGATCGGCGCTCGCGCTCTTCATGTACCCGCACTCGATCACCGCGACGCTGTCCTCCAAGAGCCGCGAGGTCATCCGGCGCAACACCACGATCCTGCCCCTGTACTCCCTGATGCTGGGTCTGCTGGCGCTGCTGGGCTTCATGGCGATCGCGGCCGGGGTGAAGGTGACCAACGGACAGCTCGCCATCCCGCAGTTGTTCGAGGACATGTTCCCCGACTGGTTCGCGGGCGTGGCCTTCGCGGCGATCGGCATCGGCGCCCTCGTCCCGGCGGCGATCATGTCGATCGCGGCCGCGAACCTGTTCACCCGCAACATCTACAAGGACTTCATCAAGCCGGACGCGACGCCCGAGCAGGAGACCCGGGTCTCCAAGCTGGTCTCGCTGCTGGTGAAGGTGGGCGCGCTGGTCTTCGTCCTCACCATGGACAAGACCGTGGCCATCAACTTCCAGCTCCTGGGCGGCATCTGGATCCTCCAGACCTTCCCCGCCCTGGTCGGCGGCCTGTTCACCCGCTGGTTCCACCGCTGGGCCCTGCTGGCCGGCTGGGCGGTCGGCATGGTCTACGGCACCTTCGCCGCCTACGGCGTCGCCTCCCCCACCCAGAAGCACTTCGGCGGCTCCGCCAAGGAGATCCCCGGCATCGGCGAGATCGGCTACATCGGCCTGACGGCCTTCGTCCTGAACGTCGTCGTCACCGTGGTCCTCACCTTCGTCCTCAAGGCCCTCAAGGCCCCCGACGGCGTCGACGAGACCACCCCGGCCGACTACACGGCCGACGCCGGCGACCCCGGCGTGGAGGTCGAACTCCCCCCGGCGACAGCGGGCACCAGCCACTAGAAGTCACCGCCCCAAGGGCCGCCGTGATGCCAGAGCTGCGGCGGCCCTCAGTCGTGCATACTGCCGGGCATGGACCTCGTCGTCAGACCCGCCGCTCCGGCCGAGTACACCGCCCTGGGCGAGATCACCGCGCAGGCGTACCTCCAGGACGGACTGCTGGACTTCGGGGAGGACGACGCGTATCTGGGCGAGCTGCGGGACGTGGCTCGGCGGGCGGCGCACGCGGAGATCCTGGTGGCCGTGCGCGGCGGCGTCCTGCTGGGCGGGGTCACCTTCGTCCCGGCCGGCGGCCCCATGGCCGACATCGCGGGCCCGGGCGAGGCCGAGATCCGGATGCTGGCGGTCGCCCGGACCGGCCGGGGCCAGGGAGCCGGGGAGGCCCTCGTACGGACCTGCGTGGACCGGGCACGGGCCCTGGCGGGCTGTCACGGCCTCGTCCTCTCCACCCAGTCCTCGATGCACGCCGCCCACCGCGTCTACGAACGCCTCGGTTTCCACCGCACCCCGCACCGCGACTGGAATCCCCTGCCGGGCGTCCTGGACCTCGGTCTGCTCACCTACGAGTTGACCCTGTCGACCACGCGCCGCTGAGGCGGCGCGTTTGCACAACGGGTGTCACTGGCGGCGACACCGCCGTTCGCGTCCTGCTTCCGGGGGTGGAACCGGGGCCGCTGACCGCGCTGCGCGCCCTTGTCGAACGCTTCGAGGCCGCACCATGTCGCAGCCTCGTCGCAGGCGCGCGAGGTCAGCTCGAGTGCCCGCGCCCGCCCTGGCGTCGGCAGAGGTCGAACCCACGTCACGAGCTTCACGATCGGCAATCGTGGACACAGACGCGGCACACGATCACGCGTTCGCAGCGGACCGCTCGATCAGGCGATGAATCCGGCGGCAGGGCCATATTCCGAACCGGAAGCGATCACCTCAAGAGAACACCCTCTGAAGCCGCCGCGACACACAACAGACACAACATCTGGGGGTGACGTGACAGGGCGGCACTAGATGTATGCTCATGCTCGCTGTCGCCGCAGGGGAATCCGGTGCGAATCCGGAACTGTCCCGCAACGGTGTACTCGCGTGCTTCGTGCATGCCAGCGTCAGTCCGAGGACCTGCCGACAGCGGCGCCCGGCCGTCCGGTCCGGGTGCTCGAAGACGTCCGGGCCTCGTGGAGTGGGCCGGTGGACGCGACGCCGTGTGCGCTCGTGGCCCCCTCCTACCCTCCGCCAGGCCCCGTGCCCAGCGAGGGAGAGCCCCACGTGACCATCGCGCCTGCCGATCCGGCTTCAGCCACCCCGGCGACCGAGGCCCCTGTGGAGAACGACGGTCCCGGTGCCGCGCTGCTGCGGACCCTGACCGAGCTGACCGCCGACCTCCCCGACGCGGACCCCGGCCGGGTCGCGGCCGCCGCGCTGCGCGGCCGCTCGGCACGCGCCGACGAGGCGGAGCTGCGCGAGCTGGCCACCGAGGCCGCCGCCGGTCTGATCTCGGAGGACCCCGCGTACTCCCGGCTGGCCGCCCGGCTGCTCACGCTCTCCATCCGCGCCGAGGCCGCCTCGCAGGGCGTGACGTGCTTCACCGAGTCGGTGACCGTGGGGCATCGCGAGGGCCTGGTCGCCGACCGCACCGCCGGCTTCGTGGCGCTGCACGCCGCCCGGCTGGACGCCCTCATCGACACCGGCGCCGACGACCGCTTCGGCTACTTCGGCCTGCGCACCCTGTACAGCCGCTACCTGCTGCGCCACCCCATCACCCGCAGGGTGATCGAGACCCCCCAGCACTTCATGCTGCGCGTGGCGAGCGGCCTGGCCGAGAACGACGGCGCCCCCGCCGTGGACGAAGTGGCCGCGCTCTACGGTCTGATGAGCCGCCTGGACTACCTGCCCTCCTCCCCCACCCTGTTCAACTCCGGTACCCGGCACCCCCAGATGTCGTCCTGCTACCTGCTGGACTCCCCGCTGGACGAGCTGGACTCGATCTACGACCGCTACCACCAGGTCGCCCGCCTCTCCAAGCACGCCGGCGGCATCGGCCTGTCCTACTCCCGTATCCGCAGCCGGGGTTCGCTGATCCGGGGCACCAACGGGCACTCCAACGGCATCGTGCCGTTCCTGAAGACGCTGGACGCCTCGGTGGCCGCGGTGAACCAGGGCGGACGGCGCAAGGGCGCGGCGGCGGTGTACCTGGAGACCTGGCACTCCGACATCGAGGAATTCCTGGAGCTGCGCGACAACACCGGCGAGGACGCGCGCCGTACGCACAACCTGAACCTCGCGCACTGGATCCCGGACGAGTTCATGCGCCGGGTCAACGCCGACGAGTCCTGGTCGCTGTTCTCCCCGGCGGACGTGCCCGGGCTGGTCGACCTGTGGGGCCCGGAGTTCGACGCGGCCTACCGCAAGGCCGAGGAGGCGGGCCTGGCGAAGAAGTCCATGCCGGCCCGCGAGCTGTACGGCCGCATGATGCGCACCCTCGCGCAGACCGGCAACGGGTGGATGACCTTCAAGGACGCCGCCAACCGCACCGCCAACCAGACGGCGCTGCCGGGCAACGTGGTCCACTCCTCCAACCTGTGCACGGAGATCCTGGAGGTCACCGACGACGGGGAGACCGCGGTCTGCAACCTCGGCTCGGTGAACCTGGGCGCCTTCGTGGCGGACGGCGACCTGGACTGGGAGCGGCTGGACGAGACCGTCCGCACCGCCGTGACCTTCCTCGACCGGGTCGTGGACATCAACTTCTACCCGACCGAGCAGGCGGGCCGCTCCAACGCCAAGTGGCGCCCGGTGGGCCTCGGCGCGATGGGCCTCCAGGACGTCTTCTTCAAGCTGCGCATCCCCTTCGACTCCCCCGAGGCGAAGGCGCTGTCCACGCGGATCGCCGAGCGCATCATGCTGGCCTCCTACGAGGCGTCCGCCGACCTCGCCGAGCGCAACGGCCCGCTCCCCGCCTGGGAGCAGACCCGTACCGCGCGGGGCGTGCTGCACCCCGACCACTACGGTGTCGAGCTGACCTGGCCGGAGCGCTGGGCCGCGCTGCGCTCCCGGATCGCCGAGGTCGGCATGCGCAACTCGCTGCTGCTGGCGATCGCGCCGACGGCCACCATCGCCTCCATCGCGGGCGTGTACGAGTGCATCGAGCCGCAGGTGTCCAACCTGTTCAAGCGCGAGACGCTGTCGGGCGAGTTCCTCCAGGTCAACGCGTACCTCGTGCAGGAGCTGAAGAACCTCGGCGTGTGGGACGCCCGCACCCGCGAGGAGCTGCGCGAGGCCAACGGCTCGGTGCAGGGCTTCGCCTGGATTCCCGAGGACGTGCGCAAGCTGTACCGCACGGCGTGGGAGATCCCGCAGCGCGGTCTGATCGACATGGCCGCCGCCCGCACCCCGTTCCTCGACCAGGCGCAGTCGCTGAACCTGTTCCTGGAGACGCCGACCATCGGCAAGCTCTCCTCGATGTACTCCTACGCGTGGAAGTCGGGTCTGAAGACCACGTACTACCTGCGTTCGCGCCCGGCGACCCGGATCGCCCGTGCGGCCGGCCGCGCCCAGGAGACCAAGACCATCCCCGTCCAGCAGGCGGCCGATCCGGACGCCGTCGCCTGCTCCCTGGAAAACCCCGAGTCCTGCGAGGCCTGCCAGTGATGACCGAGAAGAACCTGCTCGACCCCGGCTTCGAGCTGACTCTCCGCCCCATGCGCTACCCGGACTTCTACGAGCGCTACCGGGACGCGATCAAGAACACCTGGACCGTCGAGGAGGTCGACCTCCACTCGGACGTCGCCGACCTCGCGAAGCTCTCCCCCGAGGAGCAGCACCTGATCGGCCGCCTGGTGGCGTTCTTCGCCACGGGTGACTCGATCGTGGCGAACAACCTGGTGCTGACGCTGTACAAGCACATCAACTCGCCCGAGGCGCGGCTCTACCTGAGCCGGCAGCTCTTCGAGGAGGCCGTGCACGTCCAGTTCTACCTGACGCTGCTCGACACCTACCTGCCCGATCCGGAGGACCGCGCGGCCGCCTTCGCGGCGGTGGAGAACATCCCCTCCATCCGCGAGAAGGCCGGGTTCTGCTTCAAGTGGATCGACTCGGTCGACAAGCTGGACCGGCTGGAGACCAGGGCGGACCGCCGCAAGTTCCTGCTGAACCTGATCTGCTTCGCCGCGTGCATCGAGGGCCTGTTCTTCTACGGCGCCTTCGCGTACGTCTACTGGTTCCGCAGCCGGGGTCTGCTGCACGGCCTCGCCACCGGCACCAACTGGGTGTTCCGCGACGAGACGATGCACATGTCGTTCGCCTTCGACGTGGTCGACACCGTGCGCAAGGAGGAGCCGGAGCTGTTCGACGAGCAGCTCGAGCAGCAGGTGAAGGACATGCTCCGGGAGGCCGTCGAGGCCGAGCTGCAGTTCGCGCGCGACCTGTGCGGTGACGGCCTGCCCGGCATGAACACCGAGTCGATGCGGCAGTACCTGGAGTGCGTCGCCGACCAGCGCCTCACGCGCCTCGGTTTCGCCCCGGTGTACGGCTCGGAGAACCCCTTCTCCTTCATGGAGCTGCAGGGTGTTCAGGAGCTGACGAACTTCTTCGAGCGCCGTCCGTCGGCGTACCAGGTCGCGGTGGAGGGCACCGTGGACCTGGACGAGGACTTCTGAGCCTTCCGAGCCCCGCTTCCGCGGTCTTTCCGGGCCTGCCCGAGCTGTCGGTCGACGCGCCGGTCGCGTGCGATGCCGATCACCGAGGGCAGGACCAGGAGGACCAGGATGCCGAGAGCGGCTGCCATGGAGATGAGACCTTCGATCTGGTTTCCGTTCATGTCATCAGCGTCGCGCTGAACGCTCCTGTCCGACACTGGCAGGACTGCCCCAGGACCTCGAATTCCTGCCACCGTCGAGGCACACTGGCAGCATGCTGAGGAACGTGGTCGCGGTCCTGCTGGACGGAGTGCACCCCTTCGAGCTGGGGGTGGTCTGCGAGGTGTTCGGCATCGACCGCAGCGACGACGGACTCCCGGTGTACGACTTCGCGGTGGCCTCGGCGGAGGGCCCCACCCTGCGCACCCACTGCGGCTTCACCGTCTCCACCCCGCACGGACTGGAGCGGCTGGAGGAGGCCTATCTGATCGCCGTCCCGGCCGGCGACTCCTACACCTCGCGCGACTATCCCCCGGCCCTCCTGGACGCCCTGCGCCGGGCCGTGGCCCGGGGCGCGCGGGTGCTCAGCGTGTGCACGGGGGTGTTCGTGCTGGCCGAGGCCGGGCTGCTGGACGGACGCCGGTGCGCGGTGCACTGGCACAACGCCGAGGAACTGCGCCGGCGCCATCCGCGCGTGACGATCGAGCCGGACGTCCTCTATGTCGACGAGGACCCGGTGATCACCTCCGCCGGTACGGCGGCCGGTATAGACGCCTGCCTCCACCTGGTCCGCAAGGAGCAGGGGCCCGAGGTCGCCAACAAGATCGCCCGCCGGATGGTGGTGCCCCCGCACCGGGACGGCGGGCAGGCCCAGTACATCGAGCGGCCCCTGCCCAAGGGGCCCTGCGACACCGTGGGCGGGGTGCTGGTGTGGATGGAGGAACACCTCGACCAGGAGGTCACCGTCGAGCAGCTCGCCGCGCGCCCACATGTCCCCACGTACCTTCGCCCGCCGTTTCCAGCAGGAGACCGGCACCACTCCGTACCGCTGGATACTGCGCCAACGGGTGCTGCTCGCCCAGCGGTTGCTGGAGGGGACGGACGAGACGGTGGACTCGATCGCCTGGCGGACCGGGTTCGGCAACGCGGCCGCGCTGCGCCACCAGTTCGTCCGCGCGCTCGGCACCACCCCCAACGCCTACCGGCGTGCGTTCCGGGGCCCGCGGGCCGCCTGAGACGCACGCCGGCACGGACGCGTGCGACGACTCACCACTCCACGGGCTCGACCAGCAGCCGGTGCGGACGCAGCGTGATGCCCACGCGGGTGGTGGCGTCCGAGTCCTCGACCTGGCGGAACCGGTACTTCGCCGATATCGCCGCGACGATCAGGCTCAGCTGGGCCATCGAGAAGTGGTCGCTGGGGCACTTGCGGTTGCCGACGCTGAAGGGGCTCATGGCGTACTTCGGCACCTCCTCGGCCCGTTCCGGCAGCCACCGGTCGGGGTCGAAGTCGAGGTGGCGGGCGTAGGAGCGGGCGTCGCGCTGAATCGCGTAGGGGCTGTAGATGATGTCCGCCCCGGCCGGAATGCGATAGGCGCCGAGGGCCGTGTCGGTGAGCGCGCGACGCGTCAGTATCCATACGGCGGGCCGGAGTCGGAGAGCCTCGACGACGACATTGTTGGTGTGACTCAGTCTGCGAACGTGCTCGAATCCGACCGGCGCGCCGCCGGTTACCGATTCAACTTCCGCGCGCACCTTCTCCGCGTGCTCAGGATGGTCCGCGAGGATCTGCAGGAGCCACATGATCGTGGAGGCGATTGTCTCGCTTCCGGGGGTGAGTATGGCGACGACCTGGTCATGGATCTCCTGTTCGCTGATGGGATCGCCATTGTCGTCCTTCGCTTCCAGCAAAGCCGTCAGCAAATCGTCCGGCTTTTGACCGGATGCTCTCCGCTCGGTGACGATCTCGTCCACCAGCAGATGCAGATCGGCCAGTGCCCGGTTGAATTCCCGGTTGGACGGGAACGGCAGCCGGTACAGCGGACCCAGCGGCAGCACCATGCGCCGGTACATGCCCCGGAAGACGGTGGCGAGGTCGGTGCTCAGACGCTCCGCGCGCTCGTCCATGTACTGGCCGCGCAGCAGGCAGCGGGCCGCGATGCGCACCGCGACACGGAAGGACTCGGAGGTGGCGTCGACGGGCACGCCGGGCCGCCAGCGCTCGGTGAGGGCGTGCGCCTCCTCCTCCATGATCGGGCCGTAGGCGGGGATCGCGGCGAGCCGGAACGCGGGCTGGATGGTGCGCCGCTGCCGCCGGTGCAGCGGGCCGTTGGCGGTGGCCACCCCCTGCTTGCCGAGGAGCCCCTCCAGCGACTCCCACACCGGCCCGTCGATCTTGTAGTCGGGGCTCAGCGCGAGTGCGCCGGTGAGCGCCGGCGCGGTGACGGCGTACACCGTCTTGGGGCCCAGCCTCAGACGCACCACCTCACCGTGGTCGCGCAGCTGGGACATGAACGCGAGCGGGTCGCGGGCCAGTTTCAGGCCGTGCCCGAGCACCGGGACGGCGCCACCGGCGAGGGGCGGCTCCTTCAGATCGGCCACTTCCCGCGTCTCGGGATTGACGGCGTCGACGGTCATTTCTCACCTGCCGCTTCGTTGTTGACGTACGGGGGTGTGGACCGGTCCTCCCAGGTGTCGACCATGTAGCGGCCGGACTCGTGGTGGAACCAGTAGACGGTGCTGAACCAGTTCCGCATGTTGCCGACGCAGGTGCGTACGGCGGCGCTCAGTTTCTTTCCGCGCACGGTGCCGTCGTCGAGTTTCCGAGTGAACTCCAGCGCCTCGCGCTCGGCCTCGATGAATTCGGCGATGCATTTCTCGATGCGCCGCCTGAGTTCTTCGACGGCTTCTTCCAGAGTGAGCCCGGAATGCGTGATGAGACTTATTCCGAGGTTGTGCACCTCGTCGCCCGCTATCTCCTTCGGCAGCGAGCAGAGGTCGTTGTACCAGGCGGCGAATTCCTGGCTCAGCAGGGCCGCGCGCCGAAAGGCCGGGTTCTTCCTTACCGCGTCCGGGAGTTGGCATCCCACGCTCGGTTCCAGGAGGTCGGTCCATATCCAGTGCGCGAAGGTGAGCCGCCTGAGCGCGAGGTACTCCTCGACGCCGGGCACCCGGCCCGCGACCCGGTTGCCGAACTCCCGGTCGTAGGCCTCGATCACCTCGTGGAAGTGCCGGGCGAACCGCTGGTTCCAGGTGGGCGGCAGGAACGCGTAGAGCCGCAGCACACTGTCCGCGAAGGCGGCCACCAGCGCGTCCTGGTGGTTGAGGTGGTCCTCGGGTGCGTCCAGCGCCGCGTGGAGACGCTGCCGCAGCCGCCGCCACTCCTCGGGCCGGCCGTGCACGATGTCACGGTCGTGCCGGTCGTCCCAGACGAAGAACCACGCGCTGTAGTCGGCGATGGCCTGCAGCACGTCGTCGGGGGCGCCGAGGTAGTAGCCGGCCATCAGATCCGTGTAGCACAGGTTGTCGGCGTACTCGCGGACCTTGTCCGGGGACATCAGCCGTTTCTCCAGCAGCCACCGCCGGGTGTTCTCCTGGAGCCTCGGCCAATAGGGGTGCAGTCGCCGGGGAAACGCGTCCTCGATCACCGGGAGCGCGAGGGACGGTGGTACCGCGACCGCTGTCGACGATGTGGTGCCGCGTGACAATGCATGCACGAACAGTCCCCTCTCGACCGCCAGGAGCACACGCCCCTCCCTGCTGTGCCGGGCGCGCGCCGTTGCGTATCCCCGCACCCCTATTCAGCACTACAACTGACCGTCTGGGGAACGGATTTGCTCCATTCACTACCCCAAGTCGCCGGGATTTTTTCGCAGAACAGATGAACGAACAGCCGCGACGCCCGGCCGGAATGGTCTCCGGCCGGGC
>NZ_JBSFFI010000056.1:0-12289 GCF_053596035.1 Streptomyces sp. NPDC001781
GGTTGATAGGCCAGATATGGAAGCCTGGTAACGGGTGGAGTTGACTGGTACTAATAGGCCGAGGGCTTGTCCTCAGTTGCTCGCGTCCACTGTGTAAGTTCTGAGGCAACGAACAGTTGCCGGTTCAGAGCTGAACTCGAACTCACAAATAAAAAGTGTGCTTGTTCGCTCGAAACCATTAGGGTTTCGGTGGTCATAGCGTGAGGGAAACGCCCGGTTACATTTCGAACCCGGAAGCTAAGCCTCACAGCGCCGATGGTACTGCAGGGGGGACCCTGTGGGAGAGTAGGACGCCGCCGAACAATCTTTGGAGGACCCCTGGTCCCAGCGTTCAGCTGGGACCAGGGGTCCTTTTGTTTTTACAATGCTTGTGGTACCCGAAGACAGGAGTCACCCGATGTCCACCAACTCTCCCGACGACCGACCGGAGCGCGACCAGCGGCGACGGGACAGTGGTGACCGCGGTGATCGTGGCGGCTACCGCGGTGGGTCGCACCGGTCCAACGACCGTGGTGACGACCGCCGTGGTGGCGACCGCCCCTCTTTCCGTCGCGATGACCGCGGCGGGGACCGCGGCGGCTTCCGCCGTGACGACAGCCGCGGTGGCGACCGTGGCGGTTTCCGTGGCCGTGACGACCGGGGCGGCGATCGCCCGTCGTTCCGCCGTGACGACGACCGTCGTGGCGGGGACCGTCCGTCCTTCCGCCGTGACGATCGTTCCGGTGACCGTCCGTCGTTCCGTCGTGATGACAACCGTGGTGACTTCCGTCGCGACGACCGTCGTGGTGACGACCGCGGTGGATTCCGTGGCCGTGACGACCGCGGTGGATTCCGTGGCCGTGACGACCGTGGTGGGGACCGTCCGTCGTTCCGCCGCGACGACGACCGCCGTGGTGGGGACCGTCCGTCGTTCCGCCGCGACGACGACCGCCGTGGTGGGGACCGTCCGTCCTTCCGCCGTGACGAGCGTTCCGGTGACCGCCCGTCGTTCCGTCGTGATGACAGCCGTGGTGACTTCCGTCGCGACGACCGTCGTGGTGACGACCGGGGCGGTTTCCGTGGCCGTGATGAGCGCTCCGGCGACCGTCCGTCGTTCCGTCGTGACGATCGTTCCGGCGACCGTCCGTCGTTCCGTCGTGACGATCGTTCCGGCGACCGCCCGTCGTTCCGTCGTGATGACAGCCGTGGTGACTTCCGTCGCGACGACCGTGGCGGGGACCGTCCGTCGTTCCGCCGCGACGAGCGTTCCGGCGACCGCCCGTCCTTCCGCCGCGACGACGACCGCCGTGGGGGTGACCGTCCGTCGTTCCGTCGTGATGACAGCCGTGGTGACTTCCGTCGCGACGACCGTCGCGGTGACGACCGCGGTGGATTCCGTGGCCGTGACGACCGTGGCGGGGACCGCCCGTCCTTCCGTCGCGACGACGACCGCCGTGGGGGTGGCGACCGTGGAGGGTTCCGCCGTGACGACAGCCGTGGTGGTGACCGGGGCGGCTTCCGTGGCCGGGACGACCGGGGCGGCGACCGTGGCGGGTACCGGGGACGCGACGACCGGGGCGCCCGGCAGGGTGACCGCGGTGGGTACCGTGACGACCGCCGGGACGACCGCGGTGGGTACCGGGGTCGTGACGAGCGGGACCGCGACCGCGAGCCGATCAAGCGTCTCCCGATTCCGGACGACGTCACCGGCGACGAGATCGACAAGGATGTCCGCCAGGAGCTGCAGAGCCTTCCGAAGACGCTCGCGGAGGACGTCGCCAGGAACCTGGTGATGGTCGCGCGGCTCATCGACGAGGACCCCGAGGGCGCCTACGGCTACTCCAAGGTCGCCCTGCGTCTGGCGTCCCGTGTGGCCGCCGTGCGCGAGGCCGCCGGTTTCGCCGCCTACGCGAACCAGAAGTACAGCGAGGCCCTGGCCGAGTTCCGTGCCGCCCGCCGGATGACCGGGAACACCGAGCTGTGGCCCGTGATGGCCGACTGCGAGCGTGGGCTCGGACGTCCGGAGAAGGCGCTGGACATGGCCGGTGCCCCCGAGGTGCAGAAGCTGGACAAGGCCGGCCAGGTCGAGATGCGGCTCGTCGCCGCCGGTGCCCGGCGTGACATGGACCAGCTCGACGCGGCCATCGTCACCCTCCAGAGCCCGGAGCTGGCTTCCAACTCCATCCAGCCCTGGACCGCCCGCCTGCGCTACGCCTATGCGGACGCTCTGCTGGCCGGCGGCCGGGAGGGCGAGGCGCGGGAGTGGTTCGCCAAGGCCGTCGAGGCCGATCGTGACGGCAGCACCGACGCCTCCGACCGGCTCGCCGAGCTGGACGGTGTCGAGTTCGTCGACGCGATGGACGAGGACGACGCCGAGACGGAGACCGTCGTGAAGGTCGTGGTGGACGAGAACACCACGACCGAGGACGAGCCCTCGGACGAGGACGAGCCCGAGGCCGACGAGCCGAAGACCGTCCAGATCAAGGACTCCACCGAGGACTGATCCGGGAAGCACACGAAAAAAGGGCGGGACCCCGGCGGTCCCGCCCTTTTTCGTGCCCGGAAGCAGCCGGAGCCGCTCTCAGATGTCCACCATCCGCAGTACCAGCCCGGACGCCGGCTTCGGTCCGAACGACGTCGACTTGCGCGGCATCGTCACCCCCTGCCTGGCCAGCTCGCGTACGACCTCTTCGCGCACCGGATGCAGCAGCACCGCCGTGCCGCCGCCACGTTCCGCCTTGGCGACGGTGGCCGCCGTGTCGTGGATGTATGCGATGTGCGCGGGGGAGTCCTCGGGGATGTGCCAGACGTGGTCGAGCAGTACGGAGTGCAGGACCGTCGCGTCCAGGGAGCGCCAGGCGGGCGGGTGACAGGCCGGGACCGCGCGGTCCAGCAGGGCCGGGTCCGGGCGGTCCAGCAGGTGGAAGGCGCCGTCGCCGGCCAGCAGGAAGGCATTGCCCTCGCCGGCGGCCTCGGCCAGGGCCTGAAGGGCCTCGGGCAGCGGTACCGCGAGGTGCCGTACCCGGAACAGGTCGCCCACGGCGGCCAGGGCGTCCGCCACCGGCAGGCCGTGCAGCAGGCGGTGGATGGCGCGGACGCGCAGCGGGTAGCGGGCGGTGTCGACCAGCAGGACCAGGCCCAGGTCCCAGGGACCGGGGGAGGGATGCTCTGCGCGGAGCAGGCGGTAGGTGGCCCAGCGGTGGTGGCCGTCGGCGATGAGAGCCTGGTGGTGGGAGAGGTCCTCGCGGACCAGGGCCAGTTCTGCCGGGTCGGTCAGGTTCCACAGGCGGTGCCGCACGCCGTCCTCGGTGGTGGTCGTCAGCAGGGGCGGCAGCTTCGCGGTCCGCTCGATCGCCTCCGAGGTGGCGCCGTCGCCGCGGTACGTCAGCAGCAGGGGCTCCAGGTTGGCGCGAGTGGCGCGCATCAGGCCCGCGCGGTCCGCGACCACCGGCTCCATCACGTCCTCATGCGGGAGGACGACGCCCTCCTCCGGTTCCGAGACGCGCAGGGCCCCGATGACACCGCGCTGGAGCAGGCCGTCCACGTCCTGCTGCTCGTACACGTACAGGGCGGGGACCGGGTCGGGGGCGAGGATGCCCGAGGCGAGCCAGCGGCGCAGGGTGTCGGCGGCCTGTTCGTTGCGGACGTCGGGCGTGTCGGCCTGGGGCAGGATCAGCCGGACGATGTTGTGGGGGTCGGCGTCCTGGAGGTGGTGCAGGCCGTCCGGGCGTACCACTACGTCGTACGGCGGGGAGGTGACGGAGGCCAGACTGCCGACCCGTTCGGGGTCGTAACGAAGGCCGCGGAACGGGGTGAGTTCCAGACCTCGGGGCGCCGTTGCTTCCGAGTGACCTGCGATGTTCATCCCGGCATCGTACGTGTGCGGGCGGGTTGCGGGATGATCGGGGGAAAGACGTCGAACGAGGAGCGGTACGGATGAGCCGGAGCGTCAGGACTAGCCCCGAAGGCAGTGAGCGGCCCCTGCACGAGGCGTACGACACGGCGCTGCTCGACCTGGACGGGGTGGTGTACGCGGGCGGCGAGGCCATCGCGCACGCCGTGGACTCGCTGGCCGACGCCCGTGGCGGCATGCACCTCGCGTACGTCACCAACAACGCCCTGCGCACCCCGGACGCGGTGGCCGGGCACCTGACCGAGCTGGGCATACCGACCGGCGCCGAGGACGTGATCACCTCCGCGCAGGCGGTGGCCCGGCTGATCAGCGAGCAGGTGCCGGCCGGTGCGAAGGTGCTGGTGATCGGCGGCGAGGGGCTGCGGGTGGCGCTGCGCGAGCGCGGGCTGATCCCGGTGGACTCGGCGGACGACGACCCGGCGGCGGTGGCGCAGGGGTACGGCGGCCCGGACTTCCCGTGGGGGCGGTTCGCGGAGGCGTCGTACGCGGTGGCGCGCGGGGTGCCGTGGTTCGCGTCCAACACCGATCTGACGATCCCGAGCGGGCGGGGGATCGCGCCGGGCAACGGCGCGGCCGTGGAGGTCGTCCGGATCGCCACCGGCGCCGATCCGCAGGTGGCGGGCAAGCCGCTGCCCCCGATGCACAAGGAGACCATCCTGCGCACCGGAGCGAAGCGGCCGCTGGTGGTCGGGGACCGGCTGGACACCGACATCGAGGGGGCCTGCAACGGCGAGGTCGACTCGCTGCTGGTGCTGACCGGGGTCACCGACGGGGCCCAGTTGCTCGCCGCGCCCCCGCAGCACCGGCCGACGTATGTCGACGCCGACCTGCGCGGGCTGCTGACCGGGCAGCCGGAGGTGGCCGGGGACGGCGACGGTTTCCGCTGCGGGGGCTGGACCGCCACGGCGGGCCCGGATCGCCTGGAGCTGTCGGGCGAGGGGTCCGAGCTGGACGGCCTGCGGGCGCTGTGCGCGGCGGCCTGGACGGCGGCCGGGGACGGCACCTGCACGCTGGACGCGGAGAAGGCCCTGGCCAGGCTCGGTCTCTGAGGTTTCGCCAGACGGGCGGGATCAAAACTAATGGAGGGTAGGCTAACCTAACTGCGTGTTGGTCGAGAGTCCTCCCGGACAGCGCGCGGCGACCGCCCCCGCGCCCCCGAAGCGACGGCTGGTGCGTGCCCTCGGGCTACTGCCGGCCGTCCTGCTGCTGGCGGTCGTCGCCTTGGCGAGTATCGGTGTCGGCGCCAAGTCGCTGGCGCCGGACCTCGTCTGGCACGGACTGTTCCACGACAGCGGGACCTACGCCGACATCGTGGTGCGGGACCGGATCTCCCGCACCGTCCTCGGTCTGCTGGCCGGGGCCGCGTTCGGGCTGTCCGGCTCGGTGCTCCAGGCGCTCACCCGCAACCCGCTGGCCGATCCCGGCCTGCTCGGCATCAACGCGGGTGCCTCGGCCGCCGTCGTCACCGCCATCACCTTCTTCGGCGTGACCTCGCTGAGCGGCTACGTCTGGTTCGCGTTCGCCGGCGCGGCCGTGGTGGGCGCGCTGGTGTGGTTCCTCGGCGGCACCCGGGGCGCCACCCCGGTGCGGCTCGCGCTGGCCGGCACCGCGATCGGGGCCGCCCTGTACGGGTACCTCCAGGCCGTGATGATCACGGACGACGAGGCGCTGTCCCGGATGCGCTTCTGGACGGTCGGCTCGCTGGACTCCGCCGACGACCGGACCATCGTCCAGGTGCTGCCGTTCCTGCTGGCCGGCATGGTCCTCGCGCTCGCCCTGGCCCGGCCGCTGAACGCCATGGAGATGGGCGACGACACCGCCCGCGCGCTCGGTGCCCACCTCGACCGCACCCGCGCGCTCGCCATGCTGGCGGCGACCGTGCTGTGCGGTGCCGCGACCGCCGCGTGCGGCCCGGTCATGTTCGTAGGCCTGATGGTGCCGCACATGGTGCGCTCCTTCACCGGGCCCGACCTGCGCTGGATCCTTCCGTACGCCGCCGTGCTGTCGCCCGTGCTGCTGCTCGGCGCCGACATCGCCGGCCGGCTCGTCGCCCGGCCCGCCGAGATCCAGGTCGGCATCGTCACCGCGCTGATCGGCGGCCCGGTCTTCATCCTTCTCGTACGACGGCGGAAGACGGCTCACCTGTGAAGACACTCTCCCGGAGCCGTGCGCTACGCACCCCCGGCGGGCTCTCGCTGCGCCTGGACCCGCGCTCCCTGATCGTCGTCGTCCTGCTGCTGGCGGCCGTGCTCGCCGCGGGTGTGGCCCTGATCGGCACCGGCGACGCGCACATCCCCGCGGCGGACGTGCTGCGGACCCTCTTCGGCGGCGGCAACCCGTACCAGGACTTCATCGTCAACGAGCTGCGACTGCCCCGGCTGCTGGTGGGGCTGCTGGTCGGCGCGTCGCTGGGGCTCGGCGGGGCACTGTTCCAGTCGATCTCCCGCAACCCGCTCGGCAGCCCCGACGTGCTCGGTCTCGCCCAGGGCTCCACCGCGGGCGCGCTGGTGGTGATCGTGCTGTTCTCCGGCAGCGCCGCCGCCGTCACCGCGGGCGCCCTGGTCGGCGGCCTGGTCACGGGCCTCGGCATCTACCTGCTCGCCTGGAAGCAGGGAGTGCACGGATACCGGCTGGTCCTGGTCGGCATCGGTGTCTCCGCCATGCTCACCGCCGTCAACAGCTACCTCATCACCAAGGCCGACATCGTCGACGCGGCCCGCGCCGTGGTGTGGATGACCGGGTCGCTCAGCGGCCGGGACTGGACCCAGGTCCGGCCGCTGCTGATCCTGTGCGCGGTCGTCGTTCCCGTGGTCCTCGCCCACGGGCGGGGCCTCAGGACGCTGGAGATGGGCGACGACGTGGCGTCCGCCCTCGGGGTGCGGGTGCACCGGGTGCGGCTGGTGCTGATGGCCGGCGCCGTGCTGCTCACCGCCGCCGCCACCGCGGCCGCGGGTCCCGTCGGCTTCGTCGCCCTCACCGCGCCCCAGCTCGCCCGGCGGCTGACCCGCTCGCCGGGCCCCAACCTCGTGCCCTCCCTGTGCATGGGAGCCGCGCTGCTGGTCACCGCCGACTGGGTCTGCCAGCGTGTCTTCGGCGCCGACCAGCTGCCCGTCGGCGTGGTCACCGGTGTCGTGGGCGGCGCCTATCTGCTGTGGCTGCTGGTCGGCGAGCGCCGGGCGGGCCGGGTATGAGCACCGGAGCGGAGCGGACCGAAACCGAACCGAGCACCCCTGGGAGTACCAGCACCGTGAACCGCCTGTCCGCCGAGAACGTCACCCTCGCCTACGAACAGCGCGTCATCGCCGAGCGGCTGTCGGTGGAGATACCGGACAACTCCTTCACCGTGATCGTCGGCCCCAACGCGTGCGGCAAGTCAACCCTGCTGCGTGCGCTGTCGCGGATGCTGAAGCCGGCCGGGGGCCAGGTGCTGCTCGACGGCCAGGCCATCCAGTCGCTGCCCGCCAAGAAGGTCGCCCGCACCCTGGGGCTGCTCCCGCAGTCCTCCGTCGCGCCGGACGGCATCACCGTCGCCGACCTGGTCGGCCGGGGGCGCTACCCGCACCAGGGGCTGCTGCGCCAGTGGTCGGCCGAGGACGAGCGGGTCGTGCGGGAGTCCATGGCGCGCACCGGAGTCGCGGAGCTGGCCGAGCGGTACGTGGACGAGCTCTCCGGCGGCCAGCGCCAGCGCGTCTGGATCGCCATGGCCCTCGCCCAGCAGACCCCGCTGCTGCTCCTGGACGAGCCGACCACCTATCTCGACATCCAGCACCAGATCGACGTCCTCGACCTGTGCGCCGAGCTGCACGAGACGCAGGGACGCACCCTCGTCGCCGTCCTGCACGACCTCAACCACGCGGCGCGCTACGCCACGCACCTCATCGCCCTGCGCGGCGGCGAGGTCATCGCCGAGGGCGCACCGAACGACATCGTCACCGCCGACCTGGTCGAGCAGGTCTTCGGGCTGCGCTGCCAGGTCATCGACGACCCCGAGACCGGGACCCCGCTCGTCGTCCCCGCCGCCCGCAAGGCGCGGGCGGCGAAGGTCACAGCAGCTTCCTGAGCCGGAACAGGTCCATCAGGCCCGCCTCCAGCCGCACCCGGCCCGAACCCCAGGCGCGGGCGAAGTCCAGCTCGCCGGCCACCAGGGCGACCAGGTCGTCGCCGGTCAGCGCCAGCCGGATCTGGGCCCGTTCCCCCGGCGGACCCGGCAGGGTCTCGGCCACCTCGATCCGGCCGCCTCGCATGCGCCCGGCGAAGGTGACGTCCAGGTCGGTGACATGGCAGCTCACCGAGCGGTCCAGCGCGGCGGCCGCGCCGACGTCGCCCTCGGCGGCGCTCATGCTGTCCGAAAGCTTCTCCAGTGCCGTACGGCACTCCTCGATCGTGGCCATCGGGCACGACGGTACCCCAGCCGTTCGCGGTAGCGTCTGGGCATGAGCGAGTCCGCGCCCGAGTCCGTGCCCCCGGCGCCCGAGTCCGACCCCGCGGCCCCGGCGCCGCTGGCCGTCCCCCGCACCCCCACCGGGGACGCCGGGATCGATGCCCGCCTGACCCGGCTGGCCGACGCCGACCACCTGCCCACCGACGGGCACCTCGGCGTGTACGAGGATGTACACCAAGGGCTGCGCGACGCGCTGGACGCGCTCGACGCCCGCCCGGACGGTCCGGCACCCGCCTCCCGGTGAGGCCGGGCCCGCACCGCCGTACCGACGCACGAAGACCTGAGCAGGAGCTGAACCGAACGTGGCAGGAGTCGCACGCCGCCGTCTCGACGCGGAACTGGTCCGCCGCAAGCTGGCGCGCTCGCGCGAGCACGCCAGCATGCTGATCGCCGCCGGACGGGTCACCGTCGGCAAGACCGTGGCGACCAAGCCGGCCACCCAGGTGGAGACCGCCGCCGCGATCGTGGTGCTGAGCGACGACTCCGACCCCGACTACGTCTCGCGCGGCGGTCACAAGCTCGCCGGCGCCCTCGCGGCCTTCGTCCCGCGGGGCCTGGTGGTCGAGGGCCGCCGCGCCCTCGACGCCGGCGCCTCCACCGGCGGCTTCACCGACGTCCTGCTGCGCGCCGGCGCCGCCCAGGTCGTCGCCGTGGACGTCGGATACGGACAACTCGCCTGGTCCCTCCGCAACGATGAACGGGTCGTCGTCAAGGACCGTACGAACGTACGGGAGTTGACGCTGGAGGTGATCGACGGGAAGCCGGTGGACCTGGTGGTGGGCGATCTGTCCTTCATCCCGCTCCATCTGGTACTGCCCGCCCTCAAGCGGTGCGTGACGCCGGACGCGGATCTGGTGATGATGGTGAAACCGCAGTTCGAGGTGGGTAAGGAACGGCTGGGCAGCGGGGGTGTCGTACGGAGTCCGCAACTGCGGGCGGATGCCGTGCGCGGGGTGGCCGACAAGGCGTGGGAGCTGGGTCTCGGGGTGCGAGGAGTCACCGCGAGTCCGCTGCCGGGCCCGTCCGGCAACGTCGAGTACTTTCTCTGGCTGCGTGCCGGAGCCCCCGAGATCGACCCGGCCGACATCGATCGTGCAGTTGCGGAGGGGCCGCGTTGACACAGAACCGAGCGCGTACTGTTTTCCTGCTCGCCCACACCGGGCGTCCCGCGGCGATCCGCAGTGCGGAACTCGTGGTCAAGGGACTGCTGCTGTCCGGCATCGGGGTGCGGGTGCTGGAGGAGGAGGCGTGCGACCTGCCGCTGCCCGGAGAGCCGGGAGGGGTCGAACTCGTCAAGGAGGCGACTCCGCAGTCACTCGACGGCTGCGAACTGCTCATCGTCCTCGGCGGTGACGGCACCCTGCTGCGCGGAGCCGAGTTCGCCCGCGCCTCCGGGGTGCCGATGCTCGGCGTCAACCTCGGCAGCGTCGGCTTCCTCGCCGAGGCCGAGCGGGACGACCTGGACCGGGTGGTGGACCGCGTGGTGGCCCGCTCCTACGAGGTCGAGGAGCGCATGACCATCGACGTGGTCGTGCACCGCAACGGTGACATCGTGCACACCGACTGGGCCCTGAACGAGGCGGCCGTGCAGAAGGTGTCCGCCGAGAAGATGCTCGAAGTGGTGCTGGAGATCGACGGCCGCCCGGTCACGGCGTTCGGCTGCGACGGCATCGTGCTCTCCACCCCCACCGGCTCCACCGCCTACGCCTTCTCCGCCGGGGGGCCCGTGGTGTGGCCCGAGGTGGAGGCACTGCTCATGGTGCCGATCAGCGCGCACGCCCTGTTCGCCAAGCCGCTGGTCACCTCCCCCGACTCGGTCCTCGCCGTCGAGGTGCTCCCGCACGTCCCGCCGGGAGTGCTGTGGTGCGACGGCCGCCGCACCATCGAGCTGCCGCCCGGCGCGCGGGTCGAGGTCCGGCGCGGCGCGGTGCCGGTCCGGCTCGCCCGGCTGCACCACGCGTCCTTCACCGACCGGCTGGTGGCGAAGTTCGCCCTGCCGACCACCGGCTGGCGCGGCGCCCGGGACCACTCCTCGGAGTGACAGCGGCGGCCCGTGTGCGCGGCGCGCCCCGGACCTCGTAAGGTCTGTTCCGTGTTGGAGGAGATGCGGATACGGTCGCTCGGGGTCATCGACGACGCCGTGGTCGAGCTGTCGCCGGGGTTCACCGCGGTCACCGGTGAGACGGGCGCTGGCAAGACCATGGTGGTCACCAGCCTGGGCCTGCTGCTCGGCGGGCGCGCCGACCCGGCGCTCGTGCGGATCGGTGCGGGCAAGGCGGTGGTGGAGGGGCGGATCGCCCTGGCCGCCGGCGCCTTCGCCGGCGTACGCGCCGAGGAGGCCGGGGCCGAGCTGGACGACGGCGCCCTGCTGATCAGCCGTACCGTCTCCGCCGAGGGCCGCTCCCGCGCGCATCTCGGCGGGCGCAGCGTGCCCGTGGGGCTGCTCGCCGAGCTGGCCGACGAACTGGTGGCCGTGCACGGCCAGACCGACCAGCAGGGACTGCTCAAGCTGTCCCGGCAGCGGCAGGCCCTGGACCGGTACGCGGGCGAGGCCGTCTCCGGCCCGCTGGCCGCGTACACCGAGGCGTACCGGCGGCTGCGGGCCGTCGCCGCCGAGCTGGAGGAGATCGTCACCCGCGCCCGCGAGCGGGCCCAGGAGGCCGACCTGCTGCGGTACGGCCTGGACGAGATCGCCGCCGTGGAACCCCGCGCGGGGGAGGACACCGAACTCGCCGAGGAGGCGGAGCGGCTCGGGCACGCCGAGGCGCTCGCCGCGGCGGCCAGCGCCGCGCACGCCGCCCTCGCGGGCAACCCCGAGGACCCGGAGGGCATCGACGCCTCCACCCTGGTCGCGGGCGCCCACCGGGCACTGGAGGCTGTCCGGGCCCACGATCCGGCACTGGCAGCGCTCACCGACCGGATCGGGGAGATCGGCATCCTGCTGGCCGACGTCGCCGGCGAGCTGGCCGGATACGCCTCCGACCTGGACGCCGACCCGCTGCGGCTGGCCGCGGTGGAGGAGCGCCGGGCCGCGCTGACCGCGCTGACCCGCAAGTACGGCGAGGACATCGAGGCCGTGCTGGCCTGGGGCGAGCAGGGCGCGGCCCGGCTGACCGAGCTCGACGGCGACGACGAGCGGATCGGCGAACTCACCGCCGAGCGGGACGCGCTGGGCGTCGAACTGGGCGCGCTCGCCGAGACGCTGACCAAGGCGCGCACCGAGGCCGCCGAGCGGTTCGCCGCCGCCGTCACCGCCGAACTCGCCTCGCTGGCGATGCCGCACGCGCGGGTCTCCTTCGACATCCGGCAGACCGAGGACGCCGACGGCGTCGAGGCCGGCGGCCGTACCGTCGCCTACGGGCCCACCGGTGTCGACGAGGTCGAGCTGCTGCTCGCCCCGCACCCCGGCGCGCCGCCCCGGCCCATCGCCAAGGGCGCCTCCGGCGGTGAGCTGTCCCGTGTGATGCTCGCCGTGGAGGTGGTGTTCGCGGGAACCGACCCGGTGCCGACGTACCTCTTCGACGAGGTGGACGCGGGGGTCGGCGGCAAGGCGGCCGTGGAGATCGGCCGGCGGCTGGCGAAGCTCGCCCGGACCGCGCAGGTCGTCGTGGTCACCCACCTCCCGCAGGTCGCCGCGTTCGCCGACCGGCAACTGCTGGTGGAGAAGACCAACGACGGCTCGGTCACCCGGTCCGGCGTGAAGGTCCTGGAGGGCGAGGACCGCGTCCGCGAGCTGTCCCGCATGCTGGCCGGCCAGGAGGACTCCGAGGCCGCCCGCGCCCACGCCGAGGAACTCCTCGCCACCGCCCGCGCGGAGGGCTAGGGTCTTTCGTCCGGATCACGCCGGGCTCGCGGGGGCCATCGCGGGCGCCGCGCACACTGCCAATCTGCTCGACGTGCGCCCCGGCCGCGCGGCCGGGGCGGTGCTCGTGCTCGCGGCGCCGGGGCTCGCCCGG
>NZ_JBSFFI010000057.1:0-9949 GCF_053596035.1 Streptomyces sp. NPDC001781
GGCCGCGGGCCTCGCCTCGCGCTGCGAGGTCCAGGTCGCCTACGCGATCGGCAAGGCCGAGCCGGTCGGTCTCTTCGTCGAGACCTTCGGCACCGAGGAGATCCCCCTCCACCTCATCGAACAGGCCATCCGCGACGTCTTCGACCTCCGCCCCGCCGCGATCATCCGCGACCTCGACCTGCTGCGCCCCATCTACGCCCAGACGGCTGCCTACGGCCACTTCGGCCGCGAGCTGCCCGACTTCACCTGGGAGTGCACCGACCGCGCCACCGCCCTGCGCGCCGCCACCGGCCTCGACTGACCGGCCGCACCCCACGAGAGGAACCACCCGTGTCCACGACCAACGCCCCACCCGGCACCGGCCTGCTCATCGAGCCCGCTGCCACCGAACGCGCCCGCAGCGGCGTCGAAGGACTCCTCGCGGATCTGCGCACCGGCTGCTGGCGGCCGACACCGCTCGAAGCCCGAGTCGCCGCACTGCTGCTTACCTCCACCGCCGGCGACGGCCTGCTCACCTCGCGCCGCATCCGGGCCGCCCTGTGGGAGGGCGCCGTCACCCTCGTCCACGACAACGGCGGCCTCTTCGCCCAGGCCCTCGCCGACCTCGTCCCCGTCCTGGACGACCCGCATCTCACCGCACCCGGCCTTCTCGGCACGGCGGGCGAACTGGTCGCCGCCGTGGCAGCCGCGAGCGCCTGACCCCTCCCGCAAGACGGATGGCCCGGCCGGAAGTCTCCGGCCGGGCCATCCACCTCATGGGAACCGCCTCACGCCGCCCAGGGCGCCATCGGGTACCAGATCAGCTCCCGGACGGCCAGGATCCGCACGTCCCAGTACAGGACCAGGAACACGCCCGCCGTCAGGAAGCCCGCCGCCATCAGCGCCGACGCGCGGCTCGGCCGCCGCGCGGTCCACCGGTGCAGCCGCTCCCCGAAAAGCCCCGCCACCAGCAGGAACAGCACCGACATGACGGTGATGTTGCCGATCGACTGAAGACCGAACGCGACCGCCCCGTACAGCGGGTTGTGGCTCTCGGCGGCGTCCCGGAACAACTGGCGGAACAACGGGAAGGGGCGCCCTATCAGGAACGCCCCGATCAAAGCGCCCATCACCAGCATCGGCGCGCCCGGGAAGCGGCGCGACAGCCGCGCCAGCGGATCACGCACCACACCGAGCGCCGCCAGGCCCAGATACGTCATCAGCAGACCGATCAGCCCGTAGACCACCATCGCCTGCACCAGACGTCCGGGGAAACCGACGCCCTGGCTGTCGTCGAACTGCGGCATGCCCGTTCCGGCGAAGGACACCACCGCCCCGTACACGGCGGACACGACGACCGCACCGAGAGCGAGCCGGCTCAGCGGACGCAGCGCGGCGGCCATCCGGCCCCGCCGGGAGGCGGCGGGAGCGCCGGCCAATGGCGCCAGCGCGCTGAAGACGGCCACGTTGCACGCGGTGAACGTGCCCGCGACACCGGTGGCCAGCGCGAACGCCAGGCCCGCCAGCACGCCCGCGATCGGCGTACCTTTGGCCGCGTGGCCGAGCAGACTGTCCGCGATATTGTCGCCGATGGTCCGGTCCACGAACTGCGCGGACCACACCACCGTCAGGGCGAAACCGAAGAGAGCGGCGACCGCGCCGACCAGCGCACGGCGGCGCGGCGCGTGGCCGTTGAAGAAGAACGAGGACGAGGCCGGACCGCTGTCCGCGGCCCGCCCCGCTCGGACGAGGGACGCGGCGGGCCGCTGTGCTGTCTGCGCCATGACATGTCGCCTTTCGGATGGGGGGTGGGTGAACGCACGCCACGCTAGGCCCGCCCACCCACGCGGTTGACGGTCCGGGCCCGTGGCGAGCACGGCAGAAGAAGAACCGGCACCCACTTCGTGAAGTCGCCCTCACCCTCGCAGTGGCCCACCGAGGCCCGCCGTCACCGCAGCAGCAGCCCCTCGTCCTCGACAACGCCGCCCGCCTCCGGCACGGTCCCCGGCCACAGCGGGAGCGGCCGGTCCGCCGCGTCCGTCGCAGGCACGTCGCCGTCCGGCAGCACCGCGTCGAAGTTCCGCCACATCCACGCCCAGGCCGCCACCGGCCGGATCCGGGCCCGATCCGCGATGCCCGCACCCACACCGGCCGCGATGCTCTCCCCGGCCACGGCGATCAGTCCCGGGCTCCCGTGACCGGACACACGCCCACGGCCGGCTCAGCCGGCACCGGCGCCGGTACGAACGCGTACCGCACTCCGGTCAGTTCCTCCGACAGCTCCCACAGGCGGGCCTGCGCCGTCACATCGCGCGCCCCACGGCTCGACCGTGCGGGTACCGGCGCCCCACGGCTCCCGAACCGCCGAGCAGGCCCCAGATAGGCGCCCGGCGGCACCTGCGGGTCCGTCGCCGCCCGCAGCGACGGCAGCGCCGCCGCCCGCGGCGGCTGGGCCAGCCAGCGCATCCCTGCCGCGACCACCGGCCGCAGCACGGCGGGAGCGTCGCCGTCCCACAGCCCGGTCGGCGACAGCCCCGGATGCGCGGCGAGCGAGACGGTGGCGGTACCGGCCGCCCCGAGACGACGCTGCAACTCCCGTGCGAACAGCAGGTTCGCCAGCTTGGAACGCCCGTACGCCGTCACCGACCGCCGCCCGGAGCCGGACCGGGCGCGGTCCGCGCTGACACCGCCGAAGCCCGCACGGTGCGCGAGGCTCCCGACCGTGACGACCCGCGAACCCGGCACCCCAGTCATCAGGCCGAGCAGCAGCCCCGTCAGCGCGAAGTGGCCGAGGTGGTTGACCCCGAAATGGGCCTCGAATCCGTCCTTCGTACGCCCGTACGACGGGAATATCACCCCGGCGTTGTTGACCAGCAGATCCAGGCGCCCGTGCCGGTCGCGCACCCGCGCGGCGGCCTCGCGCACCGAGTCCAGCGACGCCAGGTCGAGTTCGACCACCTCGGTGCTGCCGCCGACCCACGCGGCCACGGCCCTCGCCCGCCGCGTACTGCGGCAGGCGAGGACCACATGCGCCCCGCGGGCCGCGAGCACCCGGGCCGTCTCCCGGCCTATGCCGCCCGAGGCGCCGGTGACCAGCGCGGTCCTGCCGCTCAGGTCGGGAACATCTGCTGCGGACCACGTCATGCCGTCCTCCTCGGACGCCGGACGCACGCCAGGTCAGCGCGCGGCGCCATAGCCCTGCTCGACGATCAGCCCGGCCGCCACGTCGTAGAACGCGGGGTCCGACGGCACCTCGGTGGCCAGGCCGTTGACATAGCGGTTGAACATCGCGAACGCGGCCGCGATCAGGACCGTGTCGTGTATATGAGCGTCGGTGGCGCCCTCCGCCCGGGCGGCCGCGACCGCCTTGTCCGACACGGGAGCGGCCTTCTCCTGCACCTCGGCGGCCACCGTCAGCAGCGCCCGCAGCAGCGGGGCGATCGGGGCCGTACCGGGGTCGGCGAGCACGGCGGCGACCAGCTCGGCGCCGCCGTCCAACTGCGCCGCCGCGAACGCGCTGTGCGAACCGGCGCAGAAATCGGTGCAGTTCAGGTTCGACACGTAGGCGGCGATCAGCTCGCGCTCCCCGCGGCTCAGCGGAGAGGAACCACTGCGCAGAAGGGTCTCCGCGACCTGCGACAGCACGCCCGCGGTGTCCGGGCGCTGGGCGAACAGCCCGCTGATGCCGGGGAGGTCGTTGGTCAGCTCGATGTGGGGCACGATGCACATCCTTTGTCTGCCGCGATACCGGCGAAAGGACATCATCGTCGTCACCCCTGACGGGCGGTCAACTTCCAACTTGCGGCCCCTGACCCTCCCCGGCCGGCGTTCCGGGCGCGCACTCAGCGAGAAGCGCCCGGCTGCGGTCATGCCTCGGCGGGACAGACCGGCCGCCACGCACTCAGGGCACCGGTCACTGCCAGCGCCCGTCGGTACACCGCCCGGAGGAACGGCCGCCACACCAGCACCCGCCGCCCACACACCGAGGCGGTCTCCCCGGACATCCCCCCATCAGCGCCCCCGAGGCCACCGACGGCCGACACCATGCCGACGACGTCACCACCGACATCCCCCTTCAACGTCGGCCACGGCCACGGTCACGGTGCGACGGCAGCCACGCCGTCGCACCGGCCGTCCGCCAGAGCGGACGACACCCGGCAACTCCACTCAGCACGAATAAAGTTGGTCTCCGCTGCCATAGGTGACTCACGATGAGGTCCGCCACTCCTCCCGCAGCGAAGGACCCGCACCCGTGCCACACATCCACCTCGACAGCGACCTGCCCGGCATCAGAGGCCTGATGAGCGACCGCCCCGACACGGCAGCCCCGCTCAACGCCCTCGCCGACCTGATCCTGCGCGGCGACTCACCCCTCACCCGCGGCGAACGCGAACTGATCGCCAGCTACGTCTCCGAACGCAACGCCACCCGCTTCTGCGCCGACACTCACGGCGCGGCCGCCGCCGCCCAGCTCGACGACAGCAAAGCCGTCGTCGAAGCCGTACACCGCGACCCCGACACCGCCCCGGTCACCCCACTCCTGCGCGCCCTGCTGCACGTCGCCGGCGAAGTACAGCAACAGGCCGCCCCCGTCTCCGACGACGCGATCGCCGCCGCCCGCGGCGCCGGCGCCACCGACACCCACCTGCACGACACCGTGCTCATCGCGGCCGCCTTCTGCATGTACAACCGCTACGTCAGCTGCCTGGCCACCACCCTGCCCACCGAGCCCGGCTACTACGAGGAAGCGGGCCGGCGCATCACCGCACACGGCTACGCGGCCGTCTGAAGGAGAACGGCCCGTCGTGCCCACCGCCACCCCGCAGCCGTCGCATCGCCGCGCCGTCGCCGCCACCGTCGTCGGCAACTTCATCGAGTCCTTCGACTGGCTCGGCTACGGCCTTTTCGCCCCCCTGTTCGCCACCCGCTTCTTCCCCTCCAACAACTCCTTCACCTCACTCCTCGGTGCCTTCGCCGTCCTCGGCATCGGCGTCCTCGTCAGGCCGATCGGCGGCATCCTCCTCGGCCGCCACGCCGACCGGCACGGCCGAAGACCCGCCCTCATCCTCGCCATCTCCCTGATGGCCGGCGGCTCTCTGCTGATCGCCCTCACCCCCTCCTATGCGCACATCGGCCTCCTCGCCCCCCTCCTGCTGCTGCTCGCCCGCACCGCACAGGGCATCTCCCACGGCGGCGAATGGCCCGCCGCCACCGCCTACCTGATGGAAGTGGCCCCCCGCCATCGCAAAGCCACCTACGGCAGCCTGTTCTCCCTCTCCACCTGCGCGGGCGCCTTCACCGCCTCACTCCTCGGCGGCGCCCTGACCACCGCCCTCGGCCCCGGGCCCATGGCCTCCTGGGGCTGGCGCGTGCCGTTCCTGATCGGCGGCATCCTCGGCCTGGTCCTGCTCGTCCTGCGCACCGGGCTCGCCGAGACCGAGATCTACCGGCGCGAGGTCCACTCCCGCCGCGACCGCGGCTCCCTGCGTCAACTGCTCCGCGCCCACCGGCGCAGCGTCCTGACCGCCACCCTGTTCGTGGCCGGCACCGGCGCCGTCGGCGGCACCTGGACCGCGGCCGTACCCGCCCTCGGCGGCCGCCTCGCGACGCCCGGCACCATGATGTGGGTCGTGGTCACCGCCACCGCCACGATGATGCTGCTCAACGTGCCCATCGGCCTGCTCGCCGACAGGATCGGCGCCACCCGGCTGCTCGTCGCCGCCAGCGCCCTCTTCGCGGTCACCGGCTCGGTCTCCTACCTCACGATGACCGGCACCTTCGCCAGCCTGCTGTTCACCTACGGCTCCGGTGTGGTCTACCTCGTCTGCGCCACCACCGTGCTGCCCAAGCTGCTCACCGACATCTTTCCCACAAAGGTCCGCGCCCTCGGCGTCGGCCTGCCCAACGCCGTCATGAGCGCCGTCCTCGGCGGCATCGCTCCCGCCGGCATGACCTGGGCCGCCGAGCACGACGCCTCCGCCTGGTTCATCACCGGCGTGATGGCCGCCGTCCTGCTCGCCGTCCCCGCGTCCCTGCTGGCACCGGCCGCGACGGCGGCCCTCACCCAGACCGCTCCGCCCACCGGGACGCGGCGCGAGGAACTGCCACTGGCCACCACCGGAAGCTGACACGCACGAGGCCGGCTCCCAGCAAGGGGAGCCGGCCTCGTGCGTGCCGCGGCGAAGCGGCGGCGCCGAATCAGGGGCGGTTGGCCTTCCCCTCCAGCCACAGTGTGTCGGAGTCATCGCGGTGCGTGCCCTCGGAACCGACGTGCTTGGCGGAGATCTGCGCGCCGTTCTTGAAGACGTGCACCAGAGCCATCCCATGACCCCGGCCCAGCCCGTAGTCCTCCTTGAGCCACTCTAGGACCGGGCCCGCCTTCAGCTCCGGGCCCTCGAAACCGCGCTCCTTCGCCAGCTCGATGAACTGGCGGGGCGTCAGGCCGGTCTTGTCCTCGATGTTGTCCAGGTACGCCTGAAACGACATGTGCTCCTCGCTTCCCGAATCGTCCGCGCCGACGACGGACGTACACACCCAAGCGTGCACTCAGACTCGCCGCCGTTCCCCATCGGCACCACCACTCACGGCGACTTCGCCACGTCGCTCCGCCGTCCGGCCGGAAGACACCGCCTCACCCACGCACGATCAGCCCTACTCGGTCGGCATGGTCATCACCGAGGCCATCCACCAGCATGTGCTGAAGGTTCCGGCCTCGGCCTGGACGCCGCCGAGGTGTTCACCTATTTCAAGGGCGGGCTGATGAGCAAGGACGCCGGGCAGGCGAATCTGGTCGTTCTTACGCATGCGGGGCTGTTGCGGTAGGAGGGCTGTTGGCGGTGGTTTGTGCCGCTCTCTCTCAGGCCTGTGCCCGGGCTTGTACTTGTGCCCATGGGAGTCCGAGGTCGGCGAGTTTCTCGAGTTGTTCCCGGTTGAGTCCTGCGCGTCGTTGTTTGGTGTTGGAGAGCCATACTCCGAGCCGGACCTGGGTGCCGTCGGCCAGTACCTCGATGTGGGCCCGGCTGACGGCTTCCACGCTGCCGGTGCGTGCCCGGTACTGTTCCAGCGCCTTGCATCCCCGTAGGAATGCGGCAGAGATGCCCGTGGAGCCGCTCGGGGTTCTCTTGCCGCGTGGGGCGGGTTCCGTCTCGGTGCTGGTCTTCGGTCCCGTGGCGGCGCCTGTGTTCGGTCCCACCACAGCGCCGGTCTTGGCTCCCGTGGCGGCGCCTGTGTTCGGTGCCACCACGGCGCTGGTTCCCGATCCGTCGAGCGTGGCGGTGGCCGTGTCCGGTCCTGCGGTCTCCGGTGTCTTGGTCTCTGGTGTCTTGGTCGTCGGGGTGGGGGGTGTGGCTCCGAGGGCGGTCAGCCGTTCCCGCTGTCCTTCGGCCAGTCCCGCCCACACGACTCGTTCGCGTTGCCGCTGAAGCCACCGCCCCACATCCTTTCCTGCGGCGGTGACGCCGGGGACGATGTCCTCCAGCACGGTGCCTGTGGCGAGTATCTGTGCCACGGCCGCGTAAGCCCGCTGCCAGTCCACCGGCCAGCCCGGACGCCAGTCCGGGTCGATCTCGGCGAGCTGCGCCGCCCGCCGCGCCGCCCGCACCGGGTCTTTACCCAGGGCGATGCCTTTACGGCAGTTGGCCAGCCACTGTCCTACCGGCTTGTCGAGCGCGGTCGCGGTGACCGGCGCGGCCAGCGTGCCGGCCGACGCGTAGTAGGCCCGCGCGGCCGCGAGGTTCTCCTCCCAGCCCGTATCGGCCGGGTTCCAGTCGATGCCCAGCTCCTCCAGATCCGCCGCACGCTGCGCCGGCAGCGTCCCCGCTCCCATGGCCCGTCGCTGGTCCGCCAGCCACCGCCCCAGTGGAAAGGAGTGCTGCCCGTTCGGAGTGAGTTCCCGATGCCCGTACGGCACCTCCAGATGCCCTGCCCGCCGCCGGAACGCCACCGCCGCGCGATGACCGGCCTTCCAATTGGCGTGTTCCGGTTCCAGCAGGTTGTACCGCACGAACCGTGCGACCAGCGCCGGGTCACGGTGGCTGCCGAACCGGAGCAGCGCCCGCTGCTCCGCCTCCCCCTCCCCGGGCTCTTCGCCCAGGTACGACGACCCCGCCTTCGTGCGCGCGGTTGATTCCTGGGGGATGGCAAGCATTTCCACGGCCCGCTCATCATGCGCCCGTAGCCCATTCAAAACCTTCACCAGCGGCCGATAAGCCGGCGAATACGGCATGTCTTCCGGGCTTTCATCCGGGCCGAGGATGACCGGCACGACAAGGGTGGCCAGTTTTCCCTGTCCGGGTTTTTGCCGCAGCGCCCGCCCGATCGCCTGCACGATATCCACCGCCGACCCCTTGGGGTCGATCAGCGCGACGGAGTCCACCGAGGGCACGTCCACGCCCTCACCGAGTACCCGGCAGTTCGACAGCACTGCCCGTCCTGCCCGGTTTCCGAACCGGGTCAGCCGCTCCGCCCGTACATCTGCCTCGTGCTCACCCGACAGCCACGACGTCCACACCCCGGCCGGATACCGCCCGGGATCCCCGGCATGCAACTGCTTCACGACCCGCTCCAGCCCTTCGGAGAACGCACGGGCCTCCATGGTGCGGTGATGGAAGGTGATACACCGGGTCAGATCATGCGCAGCCATGGTCTCCAGCAACGCGGCCTGGAGCACCGCGAGGCGCTCACCGCGCACGCTCTCGGCATACCGGGACTCCCCGTACAGCCGCTCCGCCGTCAGGCTCCCGTCCCTCACCTCCGCCACCACGATCTGATACCGCGCCAGCAGCCCCCGCGCGATCGCCTCGGACAGATCCAGCTCATAGAGCAGCGGCCCGAAGACCGCCTCATCGTCCATCGAGCAGGCCATCTCCTCCGGAAGCCGGTCCAGCACGGCCGGCACCCCCTCGCCATCCGCATCGCGCCGTACCCGCGGCGCCGGCCGCTCCTCCCAGATCCGGGGCGTCGCCGTCATGTACAACCGCCTCATCGCCGGCAGCACCTCCTGATCGTGCACCGCCGCCCACGCCTTCCCCATCAACCCACTGGTCCGGTGCGCCTCATCCACCAGCACCAGGTCCCACAAGTCCATCGGAAGCCCGTACACACCCGCATGCGCCTCGGTCACCACCCCCAGCGACGCGTACGTAGCAAAAACCGTCACCGGCCCCGAGCCGTGCCACAACGACAACTGCGGGACACTCGTCGTACACCGCACCCCCATCGCATGCAGACGCCGATCATCACCCAGCGAGCACACCGCCACCATCGGCCCCGCATGCCCGAACCCACGCCACTCCACAACCGTCTGCGCAAGCAACTCCAGCGTCGGCACCAAAACCAGCACCCGCCCATACGGCACCAGCCGCTTCGCCGCCGCCGCACCAATAAACGTCTTCCCCGTGCCACACGCACTGACCACAGTCCCGCGCAGCCCCCCGGCCGGAATCCGCTTACCCGGCGGGATGTCCAGACCCGCCACGACAGCCTCCAGCGCCTCCACCTGATGAGGCCGGAGAGAAACAGAATCGTGAGCCATGGGTACTTTTCCATTCAAAGAGGAGGTGCCAATCTCTTCGTGATTCTACCCGATGCATCATCTTGACAAACGGTTTAATGCAGGGCTGTATCAGTTCAGCTTGCACCCGCCCCTGACACGGTCCAGCGCGCTAGAGAGCGACCGGCCAGCCACTCCAGACCAGCCGTCAGAAACTCCAGTTACATGTGCGACTGACAGTCAGTCAAGGTGAAATCCCTTCAGTTCGACGCATACATTCCCAGAACTGCCTGCCGTGAGGGCCGGCCCTCCAGGGGTAGTGGGCACCAACTCGTGACCCTACCCTTGAAGAGTCGATGCTTTACCTCATCCTGCTGCCCGGCGATGTACGCGCCGAGGGCGGGCGGGGCGTAGAGGAGGAGGCTCAGGGCGGGGAGAGCGAGGAGCCAGGCGACCTTGGGGGCGGTGGAGTGGTCGTGG
>NZ_JBSFFI010000058.1:0-8442 GCF_053596035.1 Streptomyces sp. NPDC001781
TGCACTTGTTCGACCGTTCACCTCATCCAGCTTGTCATGCGGTGTCCGGTATGGGCAGCGGGCGCTTCTCGATCGCGGCGGCCATCACCTCCGGGTTCCAAGGTGGAGGAGCTGTGGCACTCGATGACGCAGGAGGGCGGCAAGGCGGAGGCCCTGCTGGCCGGTGGTGGCTGGTGCGCGCCGTCGGAGGTCTCCTACGACTTCTTCAACATCGCCGACACGCCGATGGGTCTGATCGACCTGCCGACCGTCGGTGTGAGCCGGGGCGGCATCCGCTTCCCGGTCTCCCCGTCCATCGGTGACGTGTTCTTCCAGAACGCGGGCTCCAACCCGGCGTCCGGCTTCGGTGGCTTCGGCGTCGCGTTCTCCAACGCGTCCGACCCGTGGCTGTGGACCGAGGCCGACGACATCGCCACCGTCACCGGCTCGGTGAACAAGCCGACGCTGCGCGTGCCGTGCCCGACGTTCGATGAGGCGCGGCTGGAGGCGTACGGCATCAGCCTGACCGCCGGTAACCTCACGGACGATGCGTACCCGGAGGCGACGCAGAACTTCATCCGGCTGCTGCGTGCCGCGTACGCGCACGTCATCAACGCCCGGCTGATCAGCCTCATGGTGGCCCGCTCCACCAGCCCGATCAGCTTCGGCGGGTCCGTCCCGGCGACCCAGACCCTGCTCAACGGCGTGGAGCTGGCCGCCATCGACTACCGCGCGAAGTACGCGATGCGCGAGGACTCGGTGCTGGAGGTCGTGCTGCCCATCTGGGCGCTCGCCGTCATCCGGGCCGACCTCGCCTGGCGGAACAACGTGGAGCGGGAGTCCGTCTCGGACGCTCAGATCCGCGCCTGGTTCACCGACCGGTCCGTCCGCGCGCAGTTCGTCTCGGACTGGCAGGTGCGCGGCACCGGGCAGTTCGGCCGGGTCAGCGCCAACATGACCTCGTGGCCCACCTCGGTGGACTTCATGATGTACGCGGCCGGCACCTTCATGCACGGCAACGGGCTCCAGCTCGACCTCGGCGTGATCCGAGACAGCGTGCTCAACGCGGAGAACGACTTCACCGCCCTGTGGGCGGAGGAGGCGCACCTGGTCGCCAAGGTCGGTCACGAGTCCCGCCTGTACCGGGCCGGCTTCCAGGTCAACGGGGCCGGCACTGCCGGTCTCACCGCAGCGGCCCAGGTCTGACCTGTGACCGCACCGACAGCGAGGGGAGTGTGACGTGGCAGGGATCCGGGGCATCGTCAACGGGCCGGACTTCGTCGCGCTCCCCAACGGGCTGTGGGAGGCGGCACAGCACCCGGCGGACGACGGCCCGCACTGGCGCCAGGGTGTCACCTGGACCGACTGGTGCGGCGGCGCGGACACGACGTACGCCGACGCGTGCGGCATGGCCGTCACCGGCACCGGCGGGCAGATCCCGGCCGCGCCCGACCTCGCCCCGACCGCCCACGGCACGGACCGGGGCGCGACCGCCTTCACCGTGTTCGCCGGGTTCGACTGCTCACTGATCGGGCTCCCTCCGGAGAACCAGGCCGTGCAGGCGCTGGAGCGCTCGGAGTCGTACCAGGTGGGCCGGGCGTTCTGGACGGGCCGCGCGGGCGGGCAGCCGACCGTATGGCCGCACCTGGCCGCCGACACGGTGCTGGACGACCCGCAGGGCATCCGGCTCCAGACGGCGGCCTCGCCGGTGATCACCGGTGGCGACGACGTGGCCGTGGTCATCGGGCTCATCGACGCCCGGCTGGCCGCCGACTACGGCGGGCAGGGCCTCGTGCACGTCCCGCCGGCCGCGCTGCCCACGCTCAAGGCCCGGTCCGTCATCTGGCACGACGACGCCACCGGGGCCTTCTACACCCCCGGCGGGCACCGCGTCGTGTCGGCGGCCGGCTACCTCGGCACCGGCCCGAACGGCGCGGCACCGGCCGCCGGAACCGCGTGGATCTACGCGACCGGCGCCGTGTTCGGGCACCGCAGTGACGTGGTCGTGCAGGACTTCCCCGGCACGTTCGACCGCGCGAAGAACACCGTCCGCAAGCTGGCGTCCAGGACTTACTTGTTCGGGTTCGAGTGCGTACATCTCGCCGCGCTCGTGACCCTCGGCGTACCCACGTAAGGGGTGTAATCAGTGGCAGCAACCGTGGCAACGGCCGCAACCCCGATCAAGGGGACGCACTTCCGCATCGTCAAGCTGGACGCGTGCGGCAACCCGGTGACCGGGACCGGCTCGCTCGTCGTCGTCTCCAAGGGCTTCGTCCAGGTGCAGATGGAGCCGCAGTACGAGGACGGTGAGGAGTTCTTCGAGCGCACCGCCGACGGCACGCCGTGCGTCAACCAGAAGGACGACCCGGTCCTCAAGAGGATGCAGCTCCAGATCGAATTCTGCGAGATCAACACCACCGGGGTCAGCTACCTCGCGTCCGCACGCGAACTGACCGCCAACGCGGCCGGCGTCACCGGCACCGGCTTCGCCTTCAGCGAAGGCTCGCCGGCCAACCGGTACTCGCTGGAGGTGTGGCAGCGCGTCGCCGGGTCCGGCGCGTGCGACCCGTCCGGGCTCCAGCGCTACATCTACAACGCCTGGCCCAATGTCGGCTCGTCCAAGATCGGTACCTACACCATCGAGAACGGGCGGTCCACGCTCCAGGTGACGTCCGAGACGCGGGCCGCGTCCACGCTGCCCACCGTCGGCTGGGGGGACGGACCCGGGTCGGGGGCGAGTTACCTGCCCGCCAACGAGGTGGCGCAGGCCGGTGACCACTGGCTGTGGAACGTCACGACCGTGGCCCCGCCGAACCCGGGCATCAACCCCACCACGCTGAGCTGACGTGATCCTGAGCGGCGAGCAGCGCTGGGGCTGCCCCAACTGCCCGGCCACGGCCGTGACAACCGGGGCGGACAACCGGTTTCACCCGTGCGCCGGGCTGGCCGGGCTGCTCGCCCCGATGGTGCTGGACGGCGTGCGCGCACATGTGAGGGCCGTCGTCCGCGAGGACTACGTGGGGGCCGAGGACGTCCGCTGCGACGGCGACGGGCGGCCGGTCATGGCCGTGGTCACCGAGCGCGAGGACGGGCAGGACTGCGCGGTGTACGCCCCGACCGCGCGGGTGAGGAGACTCTAGCGATGGCGTGGACGGACAGCCGGGTGTTCCGCGAGTGGATCGCCGGGCCGATGATGCAGTCCTCCGGGACCGGCTACACCGGGCTGGACTCGGACACGGTGAAAGCCGCGCTGTTCGACGGCACCGTGACCCCGGACAAGGACGCGGCGGTCAGTGCGACCGGCTACAACTCCGGTACGTGGACCACGGCGCGAGAGATCACCGGCGGCACCAACTGGGCGGCCGGCGGCCGTCCGCTGACCGGTAAGACGTTCACGTCGCCGGACACCGGGGTCGTCATGTTCGACGCGGCCGACCTCTCCGCCGGCGGCGCCGTCACCCTCACCGGCGCGTACGGCTGCCTGGTCTACGACGACTCCATCACCGGCGGCACCGCCGCCGACCAGGGCGTGGCCTACCTGTACTTCGGCGGCCCGCAGTCCACTACGGCCGGCACCTTCACGATCGTGTGGAATCCGTCCGGAATCCTGCGGCTGTCCGCCTGACCCTGAAGGAGGCCGCTGTGACGGACGTACCGACCGATCCCTGGCCGGTGTACTGGACGTGTGACGTCGGCGGCTACTCGCCCGAGCTGACCGGGTACGCCGTGAACGCGGCCACGCGGATTCTGTGGTCCCTGTCGGGGCGCCGGTTCGGGCTGACCACGGCCGTGCTGCGCCCGTGCGCGGAGGACTGCCAGGGCGTCGGAGGGTACCCGTTCACCGGCTCGTGGGAGTGGGGCGCCGGGTACGCGCTGCCGCCGTGGGACTTCTACCGCACTCCGTACTGCTGCGGCGGCTGCGCCGGCCGCTGCTCGTGCGGGCTGCTCACCGGCGTACGCCTGCCCTCCCCGGTGGACTCCATCGCCTCCGTGCGCGTGGACGGCGCCGTGCTGGACCCGGCCGCGTACCGGCTGGACGGCGGGCAGGTGCTGGTACGCACCGACGGCGCCCGCTGGCCGCGCTGCAACGACCTCTCCCGGCCGGACACGGCACCGGGTACGTGGAGCGTCACCGCGCGACTCGGCGAGCCCGTCCCCGATTCCGGGCGCCTGGCGATGGGCGAGCTGGCCTGCGAGATAGCGAAGGCCGGGTCCGGTGTGGACTGCCGGCTCCCGGCGGCCGTCACTCAGCTCGTCCGTCAGGGTGTGACCATCTCCGTGCCCGACTTCGGGCAGATGTTGTTCCATGGCAAGACGGGCCTGTACCTGGTCGACATGTTCCTCACCGCCGAGAACCCGCACCGGCTCCAGCGGCGGCCTCGGGTGTACGACGTGGACCGCATCGCACAGCGGAGGACCGGGGCGTGAGCGCGTATGCCGGGCCACTGAAGTGGTTCAACTTGGCCAGAGACATCCTGACCCACGTGGACGCGCACACGACGGCCCGGTACGGCCGCGTCTCCGTCGTGCCGGGGCTCATCGCGTGGGACGGGTGCGACTGCGGCGCGCTGTACCTGATGGTGAACCAGACGTACGCGAGCGACAACTGGCCCATGCAGAAGATCGAGGCGGACCCGTCGGAGAGCTGCGGCGCGGTGTACGAGGGTGCGGAACTCGTGCTCCAGGTGATGCAGTGCGCTCCCAGCGCGCTGCCCGCGCCGACCGTCGCCGCGCAGGAGAACGCGGCGATGCTGGTCCGCCGCGACGCGTACGAGACGCGGCGCGCGGTGAACGCGTTCCTGTGCCGCGCCCGCGACGAGCGGGACGTGGAGGACTTCATCGTGGACGCCTCCCTCGTGCAGGGGCCGCAAGGCGGCTGCGTCGGCACCGAACTGCGGTTCCGCGTCGCCCTGACCTGGGAGTGAGCCATGGCCCGTGACTTCATGACCATCGACCGCAGCAAACTGGAGCGGGTGGCCCGCCAGGGCTCCGCCGCGCTGGTGCAGCGGCTCACCCTGCGCACGGCTGCCATCGCGGCGGCGACCGCCCCGGGCCACATGGGGCAGACGATCCGGCCCATCTTCAAGGGCTCCAAGGCGAACCCGCTCGGCATCGTCATGGTGGACCACCCGGCCGCGTCGTTCGTGATGAACGGGACCAGGCCGCACGAGATCCGGCCCCGGCGCCACAACGGCCGGCTGCGCTTCACCTCGGGCAGCCGGATCATCTACGCACGCAGCGTCAACCACCCGGGGACCAAGCCGAATCCGTTCCTGTGGAAGGCGATGCTGGCCGCGAAGTTCAACGCCTGACGCGCTCCGGAAAGATCATGAAAAATTCGGCCCTACCCTGCGCGCATGAGGGACTTCACGCGCCAGCCCAGGGTGATTGAGTTCAAGGTCGATGACGACGTCTTCCGGTGCCACCCGAGGCTCCCCGCCCAGGTGCTGATCGACTTCGCCGTCTCGGCCGACCAGATGGGTGACAACCCGACCGGGGAGCAGGGCATCACCGCCATGCTCGGCGTCCTGGAGGTCACCCTGCTGCCCGGCGACTTCAAGCTGTTCCGGGAGCGCATGTCGGACCCGGAGCGGGCCATCGAGCTGGAGCAGGTCTCCGAGATCGTCCCGTGGATCATGGAGTCGTACGGGCTGCGCCCTACCACGCCATCCGACAGCTCGTCGGATGGGCCCTCCGTCCCGGGACCTGGCACCAGCTTGACGGAGAACACATCGGCCGTGGCGTCGATCTCCGCGAACTCCCCGTCGATCGCTTCCTGAACGTCGTCTACGCAGCCATGTGCGAGCGACTGGACGGCGGGGAGGACGAGGACCCGGAGGTGGTGCGGCGGAGGTTCGACGCCGACCTCGGCACCGGCCAGTGGCTGCGCGTACCGGGTGAGGTGCGCCGGTACGCCGACGCGGAGGCGGACCCGGCCGCGCCGTGGTGGTGGGAAGGCGACGAGGAAGCGTCCGCGTCCTTCCTGGCCGCGCAGGGGGTGAGTCTGTAGTGGAGACCGGAGCGACGGCGGTCGTCGGGCGGGGTCTCGTGGAGATCCTGCCGGACTTCAAGAAGTGGAGCCAGGCGCTCGCGGCCGACATGCGCACCGCCCGCGCACAGCTCGACGGCTCGGCGGCGGGCCTGCGCCGCTCGGCCGCCACCGTCGGCAAGTCGATGGCCGTCGTCGGCAAGGGGACCTCCGCGCTCGGGCTCGGCGTCGCCGCCGTGTCGGTGAAGATGGCCGCCGACTTCCAGTCGGAGACCGCGATCCTCCAGACGGCGGCCGGCGAGTCCGCCAAGGGCCTGGAGACCGTGCGGGCCGGAATCAAGAACATCGCCATGGGCACCGGTACGGGGATCAAGAACCTGACCGATGGCATGTACCAGATCGAGAAGGCCGGCTTTCGCGGGTCCGAGGGTCTGAAGGTGCTCAAGGCCGCAGCCCAGGGCGCCCGCGAGGAGGGCGCCAAGCTGTCCGACGTCACCAACGCGATGACGTCCATCATGGCCAGCTACCACTTGAAGGCGGACAAGTCCGTCCAGGTGATGAACGCCATGAAGACGGCCGCCGGTGAAGGCAAAATCACGATGGAGGAGTTCTCGGGCGCCCTGTCGACCGTGCTCCCGATCGCCTCGGCGAACCACATCGCTTTCGAGGACATCGCCGGGTCGATGGCGACGCTCACCCAGCACGGCACGTCCGCCCGCGAGGCCACCCACGAACTCGGCGCGACCATCCGCGCCATCGCCGCCCCGAACATGGTCGCGGTGCGCGAGATGGGCCGCTTCGGCCTGTCCGCCACCGACGTGTCCACGCGGCTCGGCGAGCGCGGCCTGTCCGGCACGGCGAATCTCTTTGTCGACACGATCCTGCACAAGCTGGGCCCGGCCGGTAAGGGCCTCATGGACGCGTTCGAGGGCAGCAAGCAGTCGGCCGCCGCCGCCCAGGTCATGATCAAGCACATGACGGGCGACCAGGCCGCGCTCGCCAAGGAATACCTCAAGGGCGAGATGATCCAGGGGGACTGGAACAAGTCGATCAAGGGGATGCCCGTCGCGCAGGCGCCGGCGCTGCGGAACTTCAAGACGCTGGTGGACCGCTCGCGCGGCTTCTCCCGCGAACTCAAGGCGGGCGGGCCGCAGGCGAAGACGTTCACCGACGCCCTGCGCAAGATGAGCGGCGGCGCCATCGGCCTGAACACCATTCTCCAGATCACCGGCGAATCCGCCGAAGGCAACGCGGAACGTATCAAAAAGGTCGGAGAGTCCTTCCACCACAACACCAAGGACGTGGAAGGCTGGAAGATCACGGCGAACCTGCTGAACGTCCAGCTCGACCGGACGAAGGCGCAACTCCAGGTGCTCGCCATCGACATAGGCGAGAAGCTGATCCCGGTGGTGAGCGCGGTCGTCGGGTTCTTCGCCGAACACCGCTCCATCCTGCTGGCCGTCGCCATCGCCACGCTGACCTTCCTCGGCGCGACGGCCGCCGCGTACGTCGGCATGAAGATGTACGCGTTCTACACCCGGGCCGCCACCGTGGCGACAGCCGGCTGGAACCTGGCGATGCGGCTCGGCGCCCGGTACGCGCTGGGCACGCGGGTGCAGCTCGCCGCGCTGTTCGTCTGGCAGAAGATGCAGGCCGTGTGGACCGGCATCGTGACGGCCGCGCAGTGGGCGTGGAACGTGGCGATGACCGCCAACCCGATCGGCCTGCTCATCGTCGGCATCGGCCTGCTGGTCGCCGCTATTGTGTGGATCGCCACCAAGACGACGTGGTTCCAGAAGCTCTGGGGCTGGGTGTGGGGCGCGGTCAAGGAACCGGTGACGACGTTCGTCCACTGGCTCTCCACGGCCTGGGACGTCGTGTGGGGCGGGATCAAGAAGGGGTTCACCGGCTTCGTCGGCTGGTTCAAGGCGAACTGGCAGCTCATCACTTTCACGATCATGACGTTCGGCTTCGGCCTGCTCGTCGCCATGATCGTGAGGCACTGGGACGGCATCAAGAAGGCCACGGCCGACCTGTACCACTCGGTCACCGGCTGGTTCGCCCGCACGGGCCGGGCCATCGCCGGGTTCTTCGCCGCACTGCCCGGCCAGATCGCAGGGTTCGCCTCCAAGACGTGGTCGGCGGTCGCCGGGTTCTTCTCCCGGCTGCCCGGCCAGATCGCAGGGTTCGCCTCCAAGACGTGGTCGGCGGTCGCCGGGTTCTTCTCCCGGCTGCCCGGCCAGATCAGCCGGTTCGTCATGGGCGTAGAGTCGGCGGTCGCCGGCTTCTTCTCCCGGCTGCCCGGCATCCTCTACCGGGCCTTTTCCACAGCCGAACTCGCCGTCGGCCGCTTCTTCCTGGACATCGGCCGCACGGTCGGCACGTTCCTGGTGAGCCTGCCCGGCCGGATCGCCCGCACGGCGAGCGGGTACGGGCGCGTGCTGTCCTCCGCCGGCTCGGACCTGATCGCCGGA
>NZ_JBSFFI010000059.1:0-8079 GCF_053596035.1 Streptomyces sp. NPDC001781
GCTCTCGTCGTCGACCCCGCCGGTCGGGCGGTGGAGCGTGCGCTGCCGGAGTTCGCGCAGTCGTCGTCCACGGCACACGCGGTGCTGGACGCGGCCACGGGGCACGGGTACGGCGCGCTCGGCCTGGAGGTGGAGAAGCGTCAGCGGTTCGTGATCAGCGGCATCGGCGACCTGCCGGCCAAGGAGCTACTGGCCGAGGCGCCGGGCTTCAAGATCGTCACCGATCACGCCGGCCTCTGGCGTACCGCCGACGGGCGGCTGCACTTCACCTATCCCGAGACCGCACCCGGAGAGCCCCAGCCCCTCCAGGGCTCCTACCTCATCGGCGAGATCGTCGTCGAACCGATGGCGGTGCTCCCGGGGGAACGGAGGCAGTCCCAGGAGGAGGCGCTAGCCCGGCTGGACCGGGTGGAGCGGGCGCTGGACGCCAGGAACGCGCCCCACGCCGCACCGCAGGTCCCCCTGGCCGCGCTGCTCCCCACCGAGGACGGGTGGACGACCACCGAGTTCGGAGACAAGGCCCTGGTCGGCCCCAACCCGTCCGGGACGGACCTCGCCTACGTACAGCCCACCCTCGGCTTCCCCGCCCTGGGTCTGAGCGCGCTCCAGGACGCGGCGGGCGAACGGCTCCCGAAGGGGTCCATCGGAGCGGTGGATGCCTCGGGCCGGGAATTCGGGATGAAGGCCACCGCGCAGTTCTTGCGCGTCCTCACCGGCCGGACCGATGTGCCCGACGTGATCGTTCCCTTCCTCGCGCCGATCCCGGACATCGACGACATCTGGGGCTATCTGCGGTTCATCTACGCCCACACGGTCGCCAGGCCGTCCGGCGTCATCCTCAACCAGAGCCCGACCGGGTTCATGACCAAGAACGGCCTGGCGGTGGCGTCGCGCCCCGCCCTGGACCGCGTCCTGCGGGCTCTGCGGCCTCGCACCCGGCAGTTCCTCGACCAGCACCACGACGGCATCAGCGCGAGCCTCGCCGCCACGCTCGCGAGGCTGCTGGAGCTGTACCGCAAGAGCCTCACACCGGACAAGCCGTTCTTCCCGGGCTTCTTCGACGCCACGATCGGTGATGTGCCGTCGGCCCGCGAGTACACGACGTCCGCACTGACGGGGCGCACTTCCGGGGGCAAGGTCGTCACCCAGAAGCAGATGGTCGACATGGACGACGACCGGTTCCCGACCCTGGACACGGACGACGGCCGGCTGGAGATCCCGCTGGTCCTCGCGGAGCTGCGGCACTTCGCTTACGACAACGCCCAGTTGATGTCGCCGGAGGACATCCGGCGGGCCGTGGCCGAGTTGTCGAGCCTCAGCCGTGAGGCCTACCGGCGAGCTCTCACCCACCGGGTACCGCTGCCCGAGGACGCCCTCCGCGAGTCCGTCAACCGCGTCCTGGACAACCAGGCCGTCCGGCGCCTCGCGCACTTCGTGCAGATGGTGCTGATGGCGGGTCTGCCGCAGCCGGGCGGCGAGGCCCGACGGCTGATGTCGGTGGGGGAGAGCCAGAGGATCTCCCGCGCCCTGGGCGAGTACGCCCTGGGGACCCCGCTGCCCGCCGACGACCCCGTGCACCAGGCACTGCGTAAGGCTGTGGACGAGGCGTCCCGTGCCGTCGACACGGTTCCCCAGCAGCACCAGGAGAGGCTTCGTGCGCTGGTCGGGGCCGCGCAGGAGGCCCTCGGTATCCTGGCCGACCCCACGCGGACGCCTCCGGTGCTGTCGTGGGTTCCGGAGCTGGTGGCGCTGGACGGGTCCCGGGTCCTCCTGGACCGCGTGCTGGTGACCGGTCACCGGGACCTGCGGGACAGGCCGGTGGGTGTGTCCTCGCGTCCCGCGGCGGACTGGCAGGACGCCCGCCGGCAGACCTACGGCCTGCTGCCCGACGTGGTCGGGTACACCTTCGTGCGACCGGGCCCGGCGACGCTGGAAAGCCCCGTGCAGACACTGCCGTTCGGCACGGCACACCTGGTCGGGCTGCGCGGTGGGCCCGGGGCGGCGGTGCTGGCGTTGTCGGACGGCTCCGATGCCGTCGTCGACTACGCGCGGGTCGTGGACCTCCTCTTCGCGGTGGACGGGCATCTGACGGCGCTGGCACCGGAGAGCCCGGTGCTGGTGGCCGGGGCCGATCTGGCCGGCCCGCCGATGGGCGATCCGCTGGAGGTGCCGCTGGCCGGTGAGGTCCTGGCCGACGGCCTGGACCGGTGGGTGTGGACCACCGGCAGCGGTATCGAACCCGTGCTGGTCCCCGCGGACGGGTCGGCCGGGCCGCGGTGGCAGTTGGCGGAGGGTGACTGGTGGGTCGGGTTCCGCCCCGGGCTCTCGACCGCCGAGCTGGGCCGCTGGGCCGAGCAGATCACCGGCGACCGCGGCCGGACTGCGGACGTGCGGCGGTGGGTGCGGGCGATCCGGCTGGTCTACGGTCCCTTGCTGGAGAACGACACGGCTGCGCTTGAGGCGTTGCTGCGGGGCTTCTGGGCGTTGGAGCAGACTCGTGCGGCCAATGGTTTCCAGACCTCACTGACCTGGGGCGATCTGCGGTTCGCCGTGAGCTCCTACTTCGCGGCCAACGGCCAGTCGGAGCCTCCGCTGCCGGTGGCCCTGCAGTTCCTGCTGCTGTCGGCGGCGGGTTCGACGGGTGTGGACCTGGAGCTGTCCAGGTTCTCGATCGTTCCGCAGCATGCCAGCGTACGGGCCTGGGAGGTGGCCGGGGCCGGAGAGGCGGTCGACGGTGCGGTGACGCAGGACGAGGAGATGACTCTCTTCGTGCCGCCGCCGGGGTCTTCCGCGCCTTCCGCCTCGCCGCCGTACGCGTCGACCCCCGTGCAGAGTGTTCCCGAATCCTCGGCGGTGCCGGGGGCGTTGACCGGGCCGGAGGACTTCCTGCTGTCGGCGGGGACGCTGGTCACGGGGCCGTCAGGGCGTCCGCAGGGCCGTAACTGGACGGGTCGGCCGGTCGGCCGGGTCGAGCCGGGGACGGTGCAGGTCGTCGAGGCCCGGCCGGGTGTGGCACCGAGGGTGGTCTCGGCCGGGCCGGCGCCGTGGCCGGAGACCGCCTACGTCGTGGCGGCGGGCGGTAGGGACGGGCGGGTGCGTCTGCCGGACGGCCGGGTGCTGGACGCCGAGGGTCTCGCCGCGGTGCTGGCCGCCGACCCGGAACTGGCGAAGCTGCCGAAGGACGTTCCCGTCGTGCTGGCCGTCCCGTTCGCGGGACAGCAGTACCAGGAGACGCTGCGAAAGGTGGCCGTCCGGCTGGGCCGTACGGTGTGGGGAGCCAGCGGTGACGGCCGTCTGGTCCCCGACGGCACCGGCGCACTCGTTCCGGCTTCGGTCGACCGCGACGGGCGCGTGCCGGTCGGCTCCTGGGTGGCGGTCTCCCCGTCGCCCGCGACCGACCCGCTCCAGGACCGCCGGTGGACGGCGCTGGACGGGACGGTGTTCCACGACAGCGACGTGGACACCCTGCCGCTGGTGGACGAGAGCCAGGAGTGGTTCGGCCGGATGGCCATGCCGCGACAGCAAGCACTGCGACGGGTGGAGCAGCGTTTCCGTACCTTCCGCCGGATGCGGCGGCTGGTGCACTGGACGCCCGTCGGCGCGTCGTACCAGGACGGCGGCGAGGAGCCGGTCTCCATGGACGCGGCGGTTTACGTGTACGCGGCCCATGGGTTGCCCGGGCGGATGGGGCTTCCGCTGCGGGACGGCCGGACGGTGTGGCTGGGCAAGCGGGACGCGGCCGCGTACATCGCGGGGCTGCCGGAGGTACGGGAACTGCCCCCGGGGTACCGGATACACCTGGAGATCTGCTGGAGTGCGTCGGACGGTGATCCGCACACGGAGCAGGCCCCGTATGCTCCGGCACCCCATGTGGACGATCCGCTGGGTGAGGTCTCGCTCGACCAGCACGTGGCGAACCTGTCGCAGAGGGGGACTGACGGCGCGACCCGGCCGACCGGCCTCGACGACGCCCGGCGTTCGACGATCGACGCGGCGAACGGTGAGCGTGGGCGCCGGGTCCAGCACCCCCCCGAGCCGCTGGAGCACCAGCTTGACCAGTTGGCGCGGGAGGTGGGCCTGCACGACGGCACGGGCGCGGTGCCGGTGGAGGTCCGGGATGCCGCCCTGCGGGTGGTGCGGGCGCTGCGGAGGGTGTTCGGCAACGAGATCGAGGACGACCGCGGCGTGCCGGGCGGCCGCTACGAGCGCGTACTGAAGGGCATCGCCGCGCTGGAACGGATGCGGGCCAACGACCCGGCACTCAGTCCGTTCACCCCGTTCCGCATGGACCTCCTGGACTTCTACGTCCAGGAACACACCGGCCGCTCCCCGGACCGGGCCGGGTACCTCGCCCTGCTCGACTTCGCCGCGGCCCGCGTGGCGGCCGACCCCACCGCCCGGCTGACCGACGCGGTACCCGCCCCGGCATTGCTCGCCACACTCCGGCAACTGGCGGCCAGGGGCGAGCAGATCACCCGGCACGTGCAGTCGCTGTCCGCCTCGGCGGTGGTCACCCCCCGGCAAGCGGCGTCCACGCTCTGGGCCACGGCCCGTGCCGCCCAGGTCTTCACCCTGATGACACGCGCGGACCGGGAGACGATGGGCCGCAAGGTCCTCCACCTGGACGCGTCCGCCGGGTGGGAGCGATCGCAGCTGGAGGACCTGTGGATGCTGCTGTCGAAGGCGACCGCTCAGGGCGTGGACGTCTCCGACCACGACCTGCTGGCCGCCTACCACCTGAAGGAAGCCGGTGCCTTCGGTCCGGCGGCCGTACTGCGGCACGGATCCAACGTCCAGGGCGTCAACTGGTCCCGTAACGCCGCCCCCGCGGGCATCGACTGGGGCGCCGTGCACGAGGTGGGCTCCGGGCCCGGCGGGATCACCACGCGCCCGGTCCAGCCGGACTGGACCGGTCCGGGCAAAGCCATGCCCACGCTGCGCGTGGTCGAGGTGGACGGCGCCGGCACCGTCGTCGTCCACCTGCCCGGCCGCACCCCCGTCCGGGTGCAGGAGAACGAGTTCCTGGCGCTGCTCGGCCTCGACCCGGAGCTGAGCATCATCCCTCTGGGTATTCCGGTGCTCTTCCTGACCACGGGCCCGGGAGCCCTGAGCCCGCAGCTGGTACAGACGTTCTCCCGGATCACCGGGCGCCCCGCCTACGGATACAGCGCGCCGATGCTGCTCGCGCACACCGCCGACCCCTCCGCCCCGCTCCGGATCCTGACCCTGCCGGCCCCTGCCGGCGCGGCCCCGGGCCACTGGACCACCGCCACCCGGCAGCCCACCACCCGTGGGAACACCGCCACCCAGGACGCCCTGACCGTCTTCGGTACGAACGACCCCGACCCGGCACAGGTACCGGACATCGGGGCCCTGCGCATCGGTGAGGGGGGAGAGCCCCCGGCCGGCTCGCTGCTGTCGCCGGGGACCTTGATGACGAACGCGTCCGGGGCGCCGCGCGGGCGCAACCTGACGGGCGAGAAGGTGCGCCAGCTCCGCGTGGGCCGGGTGCGCGTGTTCGAGGAGCAGCCGGGTGCGGCTCTGAAGGAGGTGCAGGGCGCGGACGCGGACGCGCCCTGGGGTGACACGGCGTACATCGTGTGGGGCGAGAGCCACCCGGACGGTGTGCGGTTCCCCGACGGGCGGGTGCTGAACGCGGAGAAGCTGGCGGCCGAGCTGGCGGCGGACCCGGAGCTGGCGAAGCTGCCGAAGACCGTCCCGGTCGTGCTGGTGGTGCCGAACCTCGCCAACGAGCGGTACCTGGAGTACCTGCGGGCGGTCGCCAACCTGCTGGAGCGGACGGCTTGGGCGCCCAGCGGCGACGGGCGCCTGGTGCGCAACAAGAAGCGCGAGCACGTGCCGGCGCTGATCGACCACGGCCCGGACCACCCGCTGGGCGCATGGGTGCCGTTCCAGCCGACGAAGGCGTCCGCGCCGTTCGTGGACCGCGAGTGGACGGCTCTGGACGGCACGAAGTTCCGCGACAGCGACGTCGCGTCCCGGCCCGTCGTCTCCGACCGGCACGAGCGCTTCGGCCGGATGTCCCACGTGGACGACGTGCGGGACCGTGAGCGGCTGATGCGGTCGTACCTCCGCGCGAAGAAGCAGGTGCACCTGATGGCGTCCGGCGGCCGGACCGCGCTGATCAGCGAGGAGGCGAGGACCCCGGACCTCGCGGTGTACGTCTTCGTCGCCCACGGACTGCCGGGCGGACTGCTCCTGGCCCTGCGGGACGGCCGGACCGTGTGGCTGAGTGCCGCGGACGGCGGACGGTACATAGGCGGACTCCCCGAGGTGGCCGAGCTGCCGAGCGGTCACCGCATGAAGGTGGAGGTGTGCTTCGGCGGCTCGGCGGGGAACCCGACGGCGCCGCAGCTGGCCAACCGGCCGGCGCCCCCGGTGCGCGACCCGCTGGAGGAGGTGTCCCTCACCCAGCACACGGCGAACGAGAGCCGGCTGGTGACCAACGGGCCGCTGACGAGCAGTGGATTCGACGTCGACGCCCACATCCTGCACGACACTCCCGACGGAGTGGTCGGGCGGCACGAGGACGCGTTTCCCGAACCCCTGCCGCACGAGCTGGACCAGAGGGCCCGGACCGCGGGGCTGCACACCGGTGACAGTGAGGCGGCACCCGGGGTGCGCCAGACCGCCCTCAAGCTGGTGCGGGCCCTGCGGATCGTGTTCGGTCCCGAGGTCGAGACGGACAGCGCCCTGTACGAGCGGCTCCTCACGGGCATCGGTGCCCTGGAGACCCTGCGTGCCAACGACCCGGACCTGAGCCGCTTCACCCCGTTCCGGATGGAACTGTGGACCTTCGCCGCGCAGCGTGTCAGCAGCGGGACGCCCGGACCGGACGACTACCGGACGGTTCTGGACCTCGCCGCGCAGCGACTGTCGCAGAACCCGGCGGCCAGGCTGGGCGAGGCCCTCCCGGATCCGCTGATCCTGCACGCGCAGCGGCAGATCACGCAGTTCGGCGCGGTCCTGGTGCGGAACGTACTGCGGCTGCCCGAGAACGCCCCGGTGACCAAGAGCGCCGTGACGTGGGCCCTCTGGGCCATGGCCGGCGCCGCCCGGCAGATGGCGGGCCGGGACGAGGCGTTCACGGAGAAGCTCGGGCGCAGGGTCCTCCACCTGTCCCCGGAGGACCCGTGGACCCCGGCGAGGAAGCAACAGCTGTGGGTCATGACGGCCCAGGCCATCGCGGCGCGGCTGAACCCGGCGGACTACTTCACGCTGGCAGCCTTCCACCTCGCGTCCATGGGCGCGTTCGGACCGGCGCACGCCCTCATGGACGGCGAGAAGTTCCAGGGCTACAACTGGAGCGGCACTCCTGCCCCCGGCGGTGTGGACCTGCGGGTCGTCGGCAGGCAGGACCGGGACGGTGACGGAACCTCCCTCACGCACTTCCGCGCACCGTGGAGGGCCGACGGGGAGCCCGAGGACGTCATGGTGGTGTGGACGGACACCGGTACCGATGGATTCGTGGTCCTCCACCTGCCGGGGACGCCGCCGCTCCGGGTGGCCGACAGGGAGTTTCTGGCTCTGCTGGAGATGGCCCTGCCCCTGCGCGCCGCGTCGCTCGGTATTCCGGTGCTGTTCGTGCTGTCCGGCGCGGGCAGCGGCTCCGGGCGCCCGATGACGCTCTCGGAGGCGTTCTCCAACCGCACGGCCCGCAACGGCTGGGCGTACAGCGGCCCGTTGACGGTGGCTCCCGGCACCCCGCCCCAGGGCACCGGAGTGGCCCCGCTGCGTCTCGTAGGCCTGCCGGAGGCGGGCACCGGAAAGCAGGGTGTGTGGCGGAAGGCGTGGTTGCGGGGCCTCGGCTCCAGCGTCCTGGCATCCGCTCCCTACGGCGACGCGGTGTTCTCCTCGCCGCGGCGCTCAGGGCTGCTGCTGAGCGGGGCCGGGGCCGGGGTCACTGTGCGGCGGCCGCTCTCGCGCGCGGATCTGGTGGCGTTGGCGCGCCGGGTGGCGGGTGGTGAGCCGGTGCGGGGCATGTCGGTCGAGCGGTGCCTGGTGTTGCTGGGGGCGTTGCGGGAGGCGTTGTATCCGCGGGGTGTGCGTCCGGCGGTG
>NZ_JBSFFI010000060.1:0-7663 GCF_053596035.1 Streptomyces sp. NPDC001781
CGGCGTCGCCGTCGGCCGCGTCGGGCTCCCCGGCGCAGGCCAGCACCACGCCGGGGGCGGACTCCGCCGCCTCGGCCAGGTCGGCGAAGGGCCGTACCTGCACGCCGGTGGCGGCCAGCGCCTCGACCAGGCCGAAGCGGTCGGCGCCGATCAGCGCCCACTCCCCCGCCGGGGCGGCGCTCAGGGCGAGCGGGGCCCATTCGACGGCGAACAGCGAGTCCGTCGGATCGGCTTCAGCCGCCTTCAGCTGATCCGCCGTCACCGCGCGGGTGATCAGCGAGGCCACCGAGACCACCGGGGCACCGGCCGCGTCCACGGCGGCCAGGGTCAGGCTGCTCTGCGCATCCCGGCGGATCCGCGCCCGCAGGACCGTCGCGCCCGCCGCGTACAGCTCCACGCCGGTCCACGCGAACGGTAGCCGCACCTCGTCGGCTCCGGGCGCCTCGATCAGGCCGCTGGCCTGGAGCACGGCGTCTAGCAGCGCCGGGTGCAGGACGAAGGCACCGGCCTCCTGCGCCACCGACTCCGGCAGCGCGACCTCGGCGAAGACGTCGCCGTCGCGCCGCCACACCGCCTTCAGCCCTTGGAACACCGGGCCGTACTGGTACGACGACTCCGGCACGTCGTACATGCCGCTGATGTCCACCGCGCTCGCCCCGCTCGGCGGCCAGACGGCGAACTCCTCACCGACGCCCACGGCTTGCCCGGTCGGCGCGAGCACACCCTCGGCGTGCTGGACCCACGACTCCCCGGCGCCGTCGGTGCGCGAGTACACCTCCACCGAGCGGCGTCCGTCGTCGGCCGAGGCCACCACGACCTGGACCTGGATCCCACCGGACTCCGGTACGACGAGCGGCGCTTGGAGCGTCAGCTCCTCCAGCACACCGCAGCCCACCTGGTCGCCGGCTTGGACCGCCAACTCCACGAAGCCGGTGCCCGGGAGCAGGATCACGCCGCCGACGCGGTGGTCGGCCAGCCACGGGTGCGTCCGTATCGACAGACGTCCGGTGCACACAATTCCGGCGCCATCGGCCAGTTCCACCGTCGCGCCCAGCAGGGGGTGGGCCAGGGGATCCAGGCCCAGGGAGGACGCGTCGCCGCCCGAGGAGACCGCCGCCGTCGGCCAGAAACTCTCGTGCTGGAAGGCGTAGGTCGGCAGTTCGACGCGTGCTGCGGCGGGCAGGACCTTCGTCCAGTCGACGTACGCGCCCTGCGTCCATGCCTCGGCCAGCGAGGTCACGATCCGGGCCGCGCTGTCGTCGTCCCGGCGCAGGGTTCCACACACCGCGCCCGGCACAGTGCCGACTTCGGCGACCTCTTCCAGCGTGTCCGTGATGGCGCCGAACAGGACCGGGTGAGGGGAGACCTCGATGAAGAGCTGGTGGCCCTGAGCGGCGAGAGTGCGGACGGCGGGGTCGAAGTGGACGGTGTTGCGGAGGCTGTCGTACCAGTAGCCCGCGTTCAGCTCTTCGCCGGACAGAGTCTCGCCGGACATGGAGGAGAGCATCGGCATCCTGCCCCGGCGCGGGGCTATGCCCGAGAGGACCTCCCGGATCTCCGCTTCCAGACGGTCGACCTGGGGGCCGTGGGACGCGTAGTCCACCGCGACCATGCGCGCCCGGATGCCTTCGGACTCGAACTGTGCCTTCAGCTCCTCAAGAGCCTGCGGCTCGCCCGAAACGACCACCGCCGTCGGGCCGTTGACCGCAGCCAGCGCGACCCGGTCATCCAACCGGCCTTCTACCTGTGAGGCGGAGGCGGCCACAGACAGCATGCCGCCCGCGCCCGCAAGCACCTTCAACGACCGCGACCTCAGCGCCACCACCCGCGCGCCGTCCTCCAGCGAGAGCATCCCGGCGACCGTCGCCGCCGCTATCTCGCCCTGCGAGTGGCCGACGACGGCGTCCGGTGCCACACCGGCCGCCTCCCACACCGCAGCGAGCGACACCATCACCGCCCACAGCACGGGCTGGACCACGTCAGCGGCCTCCAGAGCTGGGGCGCCTTCCGCACCCGCCAGGACAGCCCCCAGGCTCCACGGCACCAGCCCGGACAGCGCCGCCTCACACTCCGCCAGCCGCGCCGCGAACACCGGGCTGACCTCGGCCAGTTCCCGGCCCATCCCCAGCCACTGCGAACCCTGACCCGGGAACACGAACACCGTCCGAGCATCGGACCGCGCCACCCCCGAGACCACAGCACCACTGGCCACACCCCCGGCCAGGGCCTCCAGCCCCTCCGCACCCAGCACCACGGCCCGGTGCTCGAACACCGAGCGCGAGGTCGCCAACGACCAGGCCACGTCGGCCGGTTCCAGTTCGGGCCGGGCCGTCACCCACTCATGCAACCGGTCCGCCTGGCCCGCGAGGCCGGCAGCGGTACGCGCCGACAGCAGCCACGCATTCGCACCCGACACCACGGGAGCCACCGGGGCCGTCGTCGGCTCGGGCTCAGGCTCAGCGGCGGGCGCCTCCTCGATGATGATGTGGGCATTGGTCCCGCTGATCCCGAACGAGGACACACCTCCTCGGCGCACCCGCTCGCCGGCCGGCCACTCCACCGGCTCGGTCAGCAGGGACACCTCACCCGCAGTCCAGTCGATGTGCGGCGACGCCTCGTCGGCGTGCAGGGTGCGCGGCAACTCGCCGTGCTGGAGCGCCAGCACGAGCTTCATGATCCCCGCCACGCCGGCGGCGGCCTGCGTGTGGCCGATGTTGGACTTCACCGAACCCAGCCACAACGGACGGTCCTCCGGACGGTCCTGGCCGTAGGTCGCGAGCAGCGCCTGCGCCTCGATCGGGTCGCCCAGCGTCGTGCCGGTGCCGTGGGCCTCGACGACGTCCACGTCGGCGGGTGTCAGGCGCGCGTCGGCCAGGGCGGCGCGGATGACGCGCTGCTGGGAGGGGCCGTTGGGGGCGGTCAGGCCATTGGAGGCGCCGTCCTGGTTCACCGCGCTGCCGCGCACCACGGCGAGGACCGGGTGGCCGTTGCGGCGGGCGTCGGACAGCCGCTCCACGACCAGCATGCCGGCGCCCTCGGCGAAGCCCATGCCGTCGGCCTGGGCGGAGAACGCCTTGCAGCGGCCGTCCTCGGCGAGGCCGCGCTGCCGGGAGAAGCCGATGATTCCTTCGGGGCTCGCGATGACGGTGGACCCGCCGGCCAGTGCCATCGTGCACTCGCCGCCGCGCAGCGCCTGGACGGCCAGGTGCAGCGCCGCCAGGGAGGACGAGCACGCGGTGTCCACCGTGAGCGCCGGGCCCTCCAGACCGAGGGTGTAGGAGACGCGGCCGGACATCACGCTGGTGGCGAAGCCGGTGGTCGCGTGTCCCTCGGAGCCCGCCGCGACGCCCAGCCCGTAGCTGGAGGCGAAGCCGCCGACGAAGACTCCGGACTGGCTGCCGCGCAGTGTCGCCGGGTCGATGCCGGCCCGCTCCAGCGCCTCCCAGGAGACCTCAAGAAGCAGCCGCTGCTGCGGGTCCATCGCGAGGGCCTCGCGCGGGCTGATGCCGAAGAAGTCGGCGTCGAAGCCACGGGCGTCCGAGACGAATCCACCGGCGTTGGTGTAGACGGTGCCTTCGTTGTCGGGGTCGGGGTCGTAGAGCCCCTCGCCCCAGCCCCGGTCGTCCGGGAAGCTGCTGATCGCGTCCTTGCCGGAGGCGAGCAACTGCCAGAAGGCGTCGGGGTCGTCGGCGTCGCCGGGGAAGCGGCAGGCCATGCCGACGATGGCGATCGGCTCGTCGTCGGTCGCCGTGGCCGTGCGGACCGGCGCGAGCGCGGCCAACTGCGCTCCGTCGCTGACGAGTTCGGCCCGCAGGTGGGCGGCGAGCGCGATCGGGTTGGGGTAGTCGAAGACGAGGGTGGCGGGGAGCCGCGTCCCGGTCGCGCCGGTCAGGCGGTTGCGCATCTCCACGGCGGTGAGCGAGTCGAAGCCGAGGTCGGTGAAGGCCCGGGTGGGCGCGATCGCGTCGACGGCGGCGTGTCCGAGGACGGCGGCGGCGTGCGTGCGGACCAGGTCCATGAGCAGCCGCTGACGGTCCTGTTCGGCCATCCCGGCCAGCTGGCGGCGCAGCGAGTCCGCGCCGGCCCCGGTGCTGCCGGAGGCGGCCGTGCGCCGGCCGGTGCCCGCGCCGACCAGCGCCCGCCACAGGGGCGGGACTTCGGCGCTGCGGGCGGCCTGCGCGCGCATCCCGGCGATGTCCCAGCGGGCGGGGACGAGGACGGCCTCGTCGCGGGCGAGCGCCGCGTCCAGCAGGGCGAGGCCCTCTTCGGCGCTCAGTGCGACGGCTCCGCCCCGGTTCATGCGGGCGCGCTCGGCCTCGGAGAGCTGGCCGGTCAGGGCGCTGGTGTCGGCCCACAGGCCCCAGGCGAGCGAGGAGGCGGGCAGGCCGTCGGCGCGGCGCCGGGTGGCGAGGGCGTCGAGGAACGCGTTGGCGGCCACGTAGTTGCCCTGGCCGGGGCTGGAGAACGCCGAGGAGCCGGAGGAGAACAGGGCGAAGTGGTCGAGGTCGAGGTGGCGGGTCAGCTCGTGCAGGTTCCACGCGCCGTCCGCCTTGGGCCGCATCACCGACGCCACCCGGTCCGCCGTCAGCGAGCCGATCGTGCCGTCGTCGAGGACACCGGCGGTGTGGATGACGGTGCGCAGCGGGGCCTCGGCCGGGATGTCGGCCAGGACCTTCGCCAGGTCGTCGCGCTCGGCCGCGTCGCAGGCCACCACGCGTACGGACGCACCCGACTCCGCCAGGTGCACGACGAGTTGGGTCACTCCCGGGGCGCTGGCTCCTGAACGGCTGGTCAGTACCAGTGAGTCGGCGCGGCCCGTGTCCACCAGGTGACGTGCCACCAGCGCGCCGAGCGTGCCGGTGCCGCCGGTGACGAGGGCCGTCGCGGCGCCCGTGTGCGGGGCGCTCGGGATCGTCAGGACCAGCTTGCCGGTGTGCTTGGCCTGCGACATGAACCGGAACGCCTCCCGCGCCCGCCGCACGTCCCACGCCCGCACCGGCAGCATCGACAGCGCGCCCTCGGTCATCAGCGCGCTGATCTCGGTCAGCATCGCGCCCATGCCTTCCGGCCCGGCTTCCGCCAGGTTGAACGGCCGGTACGTGACGCCGGGGTGTTCCGCCGCCACGGTGTCCGCGTCGCGCAGATCGGTCGCGCCCATCTCGACGAACGCCCCGCCGCGCGGCAGCAGCCGCAGTGACGCGTCGATCAGCTCACCGGCCAGCGAGTTGACGACCACGTCCACACCCCCGGTCGCCTTGAGGAACCGGGCTTCGAAGCCCGCGTCACGCGACGACGCGATGTGCTCGGCGTCCAGACCCATCCGCTCCAGCACCGGCCACTTCGCCGGGCTCGCCGTCGCGAACACCTCCGCGCCCAGGTGCCGCGCGATCCGCACGGCGGCCATGCCCACGCCACCGGCGCCCGCGTGGATCAGCACCCGCTGACCTGCACGGACACCCGCCAGCTCGACCAGCGCATACCAGGCCGTCATGAAGGCGACCGGGACGGAGGCCGCGTCCGTGAAGGACCAGCCGTCCGGGATGCGCACCACCTGTCGGGCGTCGGTGACGGCCAGCGGGCCGAACCCGCCTGCCGCCACGCCCATAACCCGGTCGCCGACCGCGAGGGCGGTGACTCCGGGCCCGGTCTCGGTCACGACACCGGCGACCTCAGTGCCCAGCACTCCGCCGCCCGGGTACATGCCCAGGCTGATCAGCACGTCCTTGAAGTTCAGGCCGGCCGCCCGCACCGCGATCCGCACCCAGCCGTCCGGCAGCGGGCCGGCCACGTCCTCCGCAGCCGCCAGCCGCAGCCCCTCCAGCGAGCCGGTCTCGTCCGGCGTCAGCCGCCACGCGCCCTCGGGCGCCACAAGGTCGCCGGACGGGCGGGTCAGACGTCTGCCGTACGCGACCGCGTCGCGCAGGGCGAGTTCGGGCTCGCCGCTGTCCAGAACGGACGGCAGCAGCGCGGCGGACCGGTCGTCGGCGCCGTCGGTCGACAGGTCGGCCAGCACGATCCGGCCCGGGTTCTCCGACTGCGCGGAACGCAGCAGGCCACGGGCCGCCGCTGCCGCGAGGTCGACGACGCCCTCGGCTGCGGACGCGGCGACGGCACCCTGGGTGACCACGACGAGCCGGGCTTCCTCGAACCGCTCGTCGCCGAGCCAGTCCTGCACCAACGTCAGTGCCTCGCCGGTGGCCTCCCGCGCCGCGTCGGCACCGGTCGGCTGCCCGGTGCCGACGCAGGCCAGCACCACGCCGGGAGCGGACTCCGCCGCCTCCAGCTCGGCCAGGTCGGCGAAGGGCCGCACCTGAACGCCGGTGCCGGCCAGCGCCTCGACCAGGCCGAAGCTGTCGGCGCCGATCAGCGCCCACTCCCCCACCGGGACGGCGGGTGCCTCGGGGACGGGGACCCAGTCCATCGCGAACAGTGCGTCCGCCAGCCCGGATTCCGTACCGGCCGAGCGGAGCTGCCCGGCCGTCACCGCGCGGGTGATCAGCGAGGCCACGGAGACCACCGGGGCACCGGCGACGTCCACGGCCGTGAACGACAGGCTGCCCTGCGCGTCCCGGCGGATCCGCGCCCGCAGGACGGACGCGCCGGTGGCGTGCAGTTCCACGCCGGTCCACGCGAACGGCAGCCGCACCTCGCCCGCGTCGTCCTGCGCGGCACCCCCGGGCGCCTCGGCCAGCGCGCCCGCCTGGAGCACCGCGTCGAGCAGCGCCGGGTGCAGGCCGAAGGCGGTGGCCTGCGAAGCCTCGTCCTGTGCCAGCGCGACTTCGGCGTACACCTCGCCGTCGCGCCGCCATACCGCCTTCAGCCCCTGGAACACCGGGCCGTACTCGTACGACGCCGCCGCCAACGCCTCGTACATGCCGCCGACGTCCACCGTGCTCGCCCCGTGCGGCGGCCAGACGGCGAACTCGTCACCGGCGTCCACGGCCCGCCCGGCCGGCGCGAGCGCGCCGGTCGCGTGCCGGACCCACGTCTCCCCGGCGCCGTCGGTCCGCGAGTACACCTCCACGGACCGGCGTCCGCCGGCCTCCTCGGAACCCACCGCCACCTGCACCTGAACACCCGCGCCGGAGTCCGGTACGACGAGCGGCGCCTGAAGGGTGAGTTCCTCCAGCACCCCGCAGCCCACCAAGTCGCCCGCCTGAACAGCCAGTTCCACGAACCCGGTGCCCGGCAGCAGGGTCACACCGCCGACGCGGTGATCGGCCAGCCACGGGTGCGTCCGCACGGACAGACGGCCGGTGCACACGACTCCGGCGCCATCGGCCAGCTCCACCGCCGCGCTGAGCAGCGGGTGGGCCAGGGAGCCCAGGCCCAGCGAGGACGCGTCGCCGCCGGAGGCCGCTACCGCCTTCGGCCAGTAGCGCTCGTGCTGGAAGGCGTAGGTCGGCAGCTCGACGCACTCCGCTGCGGGCAGCACCTTCGTCCAGTCGACGGGCGCGCCGTGGGTCCATGCCTCGGCCAGCGAGGTCACGATCCGGGCCGTGCTGTCGTCGTCCCTGCGCAGGGTTCCACACACCGCGCCCGGCACAGTGCCGACTTCGGCGACCTCTTCCAGCGTGTCCGTGATGGCGCCGGTGAGGACCGGGTGCGGGGAGACCTCGATGAAGACCTGGTGGCCCTGGTCCGCGAGGGTGCGGACGGCGGG
>NZ_JBSFFI010000061.1:0-6685 GCF_053596035.1 Streptomyces sp. NPDC001781
TGGGTTTACTGAGGTTGGCTCTTCGTATCGCGCGCCCCCGCCCCGGGGGGGGGGCGGCGCGCGGCGGACACGGTGCGGCGGCTCAGCTCATCTCGGCGCCCTTGGCGGCGGCCTCCTTCTCGGAGCGCACATTACCGGTGGCGAGGGTGCCGCGCGCACTCTCCAGGTGCGCCCGCACGAACCACTGGAACTGCTCCAGGTCGCGGAGCTGCCCGATCAGCAGGTCCTCGGTGGCGGGGTCGATCTCGCCCGCCTCCTTGACCGCGGCCCGCACGCCCTCGTTCACGCCGGTGTAGACCATGTCGAGCGCGGCGAGGTGAGCGATGGCGTCGCCCCGGCCGATGGAGTAGTCGTCCCAGGTGCGCTCGGCCACCAGCGCGCCCGGCGTGCCCTGGGCCACACCGCCGAGGGCGGCGATCCGCTCGGCCACGTCGTCGGCCATCTCACGGACCTGGTCGACCTGCGGGTCGATCATCTCGTGCACGGCGATGAAGTGCGGTCCGACGACGTTCCAGTGCACGTGCTTCAGCGTGAGGTGGAGGTCGTTGAGCGCGTGCAGACGCAGGCGGAGCAGACCGATGAGCCGGCCGGCCGCCTCACGTTCGAGGCCGGGAACGGTGTACTTCGGGGTCAGATCCTTGGTCCGGCTGGTCATGATTCACCTCGGTCGTCACGGTGAGAAGTCCTTGCCTGAGCACATGTGCCCCGGTCCGACCCTCTCAGACGTGCTTTCGTCCCGCCCGTCGCAGTAGGCGGAACGGGCCCCTTGGACCAAGCCGCGTGCCGAGCGGCTACGGATTCAAGGTGACGATCCCGTACGACCGCCCGAAGGGAAGGCGCCCCCGTTGAGAGTCCACAGCGACGGCCCGGACGAGACGACGCAGCAGCAGGGCGGCGAGGGCACGGAAGGCCCCGAGTGCGCGCTGGTCGTCCGGTACGCCCCGAAGTCCCCGAAGGCAGCCGTGCTCACGCTGCACGGTGGCCGGGCCGAGGACGTCTCCGCCAGCCGGCCCTGGCATCTGGCCGCGCTGCGCATGCGCCCCGTGCTGCGTGCCGTCGCCACCGGTCTGCCGTCGGACGGCATCGTGCTCGGCGAGGTGCGCTATCGGCACCGTGGATGGAACGGCGGGGCCGCCGCCGACGACGTACTGCGTGCCCTGGGCGAACTCCGCGAGCGCTTCGGCCCGTTGCCGGTCGTGCTGGTCGGTCACTCCATGGGCGGCCGGGCCGCCCTGCACGTGGCCGCCCACCGGGCCGTGCACGGGGTGCTGGCGCTCGCGCCCTGGCTGCCCGCCGCCGAACCCGCCGTCCACCTGCGCGGACAGCGGCTGATGGTGATGCACGGCGACGCCGACCGGATCACCGGCGCCGACGACTCGGTGGACTTCGTGCTGCGGGCCCGCACGGCCGGTGCCCACGCCGGGATGATCATGATCAGCGGGGCGGAGCACGCCATGCTGCGCCGCCTGACCACCTGGCACCGGCTCGCCACCGAGATCGTCGCCGACCTGCTGCGCGAGAACCCCGTGAAGGACGGCACGGTCGCCGAGGCCACCGCACCCGGAGCACCGGCCTTCCTGCGCGTCTGACCTCTCCCGCGCGGCCTCCGGGGCCCGCCGGCATGTCCCGCTTGTCCCCGTATCGATCCCCGCACCGTGTGCACCGCGGTGATCCGAGCGCGGCCATCGCCTCCCTGCTCTTCGTACGGACCTACCCGGCGTTCCTCGCCGCCGTGTGCCTGTACACGTGCTGCCAGTGCGGGCTGGCGGCCGCCCGGCAGGCTCTCCTGGCCGGGCTGGTGGAGCCCGGCCGGCGCACCGAGAAACGGGCCTGCCTCCAGTCGACCGTCAACGCGGGCCTCGCCCTCGGCGCGGCGCTCGGCGGCATCGCCCTCCAGCTCGACGACGAGGCGTCCTGCCTCACCGCGCTGGCGACGGACCCGGTCACCTGCGTCCTGGCCGCCTGGGTGCTGAGCCGGCTGCCCGCGCCCGCGAGCCGGCTCCCCCCGGCCGACCGGCCCGCCGGACGCGCCCTCACCGTGCTCCGGGACCGCCCGTACGCGCTGGTCTCGCTGCTGAACATGGTCATGCTGCTGTACATGCCGCTGCTCAGCGTGGTGCTGCCGCTGTGGATCGTGCGGCGGACCGCGGCGCCGGGCTGGACGGTGTCGGCGCTGCTGGTGCTCAACACGCTGACCGTGGTGCTGTTCCAGGTGCGGATGGCCGCCCGGGTGACGGGGCTGCGGTCGGCCGCGCGCGCCGTACGGCAGGCGGGGATCGTGCTGCTGCTGGCCTGCGTGTGCTTCGCGGTGTCGGCGGCCGGCACCTCGGCCTGGCTGCCGGTGCTGGTGCTGCTGCTCGCCGCGTGTGTGCAGGTCCTCGGCGAGATGCTGCTCGGCTCCGGCTCCTGGGAGATCGGCTTCACCCTCGCCCCGGCCGACAAGCAGGGCCAGTACCAGGGCTTCTACGGCGCCGGAACGGCCGTCGCGCGGCTCATCGGCCCGCTGCTGCTCACTACGCCCATCCTCTCCTGGGGCACCGGGGGCTGGCTCGTCGTGGGCGCGCTGTTCCTCGCGGCCGGCCTCGCCATGGAACCCGTTGTCCGCTGGGCCGAGGCACAACGTCCCGCGGAGAAAGGGGAGTCGGCGCCGGTGCGGGACTGAGCCTCAGGCGAGCGCCGCCGCCACGCCCAGCACGGCGTCGTTCGCGTCCAGGGTGCCGACCGTGACGCGTACGCCCTCGCCGGGGAAGGCCCGTACGGCGACCCCGGCGAGGGCGCACGTCTCCGCGAACCCGCTCGCGCGCTCGCGCGGCGGCAGCCCGAGGAAGTTGGCCCCGGACGCGGTCACGGGCAGGATCGGCCGCAGCACGCCGGTCAGCCGGTCGCGTTCCCGCACCACGGCCTCCACCCGCTCCGGCAGTAGCCGACCCGCAGCGCTGCCCGGACGCATCGTCGGCCATGTGCCCGACGCCCGCCGGGCCGCCGACACCCGCGCCCGGCTCACGGCCGCCGGGCCGGCCCCCCGGGCCGAGGTCCGCCACGTCGGCCTGCACGACCTCGGCCGCGCCCCCACCCCGGTCGACCTCGCCCTGCCCGACTGCCGGCCCGACCCGGCCCTGCCCGCGCTCAGCGCGCTGGAGGGGCGGATGCGCCCCGGTACTATCTTGATCACCCTTGGCTCCGCCTCCACCGGCCCCTACCTCGACCGGGTGCGTGACGGCGAGGACTACCTCTCCGTACCCCTGCCGGTCGGCGCAGGAGTGGAGGTCTCCGTCCGGCTCACCCCGCCCACCCACCGACACGCATGCCGTCCTGCCCCTGGAACGGCCATGCCCACTCCACAGCCCAGCGGAGAGTGAACCTTTGATCAGCACACCCTCGGAGATCTGCGTCGTCGGGGCGGGACCCCGCGGCCTGTCCGTCCTGGAGCGGCTGCTCGCCCAGGAACGCAAGTCGCCCTCGCGCGAGCAGCTCACCGTCCACCTCGTCGACCCCTCGCCGCCGGGACCGGGCCGGGTCTGGCGCACCACGCAGTCCCCGCACCTGCTGATGAACACGGTGGCCTCCCAGGTCACCCTGTTCACCGATCACAGTGTCGACATCGCCGGCCCGGTCGAGGACGGCCCCAGCCTGTACGAGTGGGCCCGCCGCCTCGCGGAGACCGGCACCGCCGACGAGTCGACGGCCGCCGAGGCCCGCGCCCTCGGCCCCGACTCCTATCCGACCCGAGCCTTCTACGGCCACTACCTGAGCTGGGTCTTCCAGCGCCTGATCGCCACCGCCCCGGCCCACGTCACCGTCCGGGTGCACGCCTCGCGCGCCGTCGCCCTGGACGACACCGGTCCCGTACCGGGCGGCCCGCAGAGCGTGCTTCTGGCCGACGGCACCAGGCTGACCGGGCTCGACGCCGTCGTCCTGGCCCTCGGCCACCTCCCCAACCGGCCCACCGAGGAGATACGCCGGTTCGCGGACTTCGCCGCCACGCACGGGCTGACCCATCTGCCGCCCGCCAACCCCGCCGACCACGACCTCTCCGGCATCGGCGCCGGACAGCCGGTGCTGCTACGCGGACTCGGCCTCAACTTCTTCGACTACCTGGCCCTGTTCACGCTCGGCCGGGGCGGCTCCTTCGAGCGGGTCGGCGACCGGCTCGTCTACCGGGCCTCCGGCGACGAGCCCCGCATGTACGCGGGCTCCCGGCGCGGAGTGCCCTACCACGCGCGCGGCGAGAACCAGAAGGGCGCGCACGGCCGGCACGAGCCACGGCTGCTGGACCAGGAGGAGGTCGCCGCCCTGCGCGAACGTGCCCGCCGGGGCGAGCGGCTGAGCTTCCGGGCGGACCTGTGGCCGCTGATCGCCCGAGAGGTCCAGGGTGTCTACTACGCGGCCCTGCTCACCGCGCGCGGCCAGGACGCCACCGCCTTCGAGGCCGCCTACCCGCACGTACCGGAGGGCGAGGAGGACGCGTTCCTCGACGCCGCCGGCATCGACGCGGCCCACCGCTGGGACTGGGCGCGCATCGCCCGGCCATACGGGGACAGGGAGTTCGGCTCCGTGGACGACTACCGGGCCTGGCTGCTCGGGCACCTCCGCCAGGACGTGGCCGACGCCCGCGCAGGGAACGTCGCCGGCCCGCTGAAGGCCGCCCTCGACGTGCTGCGCGACCTGCGCAACGAGATCCGCCTCGTGGTCGACCACGACGGCATCGACGGCGCCTCCTACCGCGACCAGTTGCACGCCTGGTACACCCCGCTCAACGCCTTCCTCTCCATCGGCCCGCCGGCCTCCCGCATCGAGGAACTCACCGCGCTCGTCGAGGCCGGGATCGTCGAGATCCTGCCGCCCGGCCTGCTCGTGGACACCGTCACCGAGGATCCCGCCTTCGTCGCCCGCACCCTCGGCGGAGCGGAGATCGCGCCGCGCTTCGCCGCGCTCATCGAGGCCCGGCTCCCCGAGCCCGACCTGCCGCGCACCGCCGACCCGCTGCTCCGCCATCTGCTGAGCACCGGCCAGTGCCGCCCGCACCGCATACCCACGGCGCACGGCGGGGTCTACGAGACCGGCGGCCTCGACGTGTCGACGCGCCCCTACCGGCTCGTCGACGCCGCCGGACGCGCCCACCCCCGGCGCTTCGCCTACGGCGTCCCCACCGAGTCCGTGCACTGGGTCACCGCGGCGGGCATCCGGCCCGGCGTGGGCTCCGTGACGCTGGAGGACTCCGACGCCATCGCGCACGCCCTGCTGTCCCTCCCCGCCCCGGTGTCCGCCGGACTCGCTGAGGTGACGGTATGAACGCCGACTTCGGGCTGCTGTCCCCCGTACGCGCCGGGGTCCCCGTGGAGGAGGCGACCGGGGACCTGGCATGGCTCCAGGCCATGCTGGACGCCGAGGCCGCGCTGGCGAGGGCCCAGGCCCGGCTCGGTGCCGTGCCCGCCCCGGCCGCCGCGGTCATCACCGAGGCCGCCGACGCGCGCCGTCTGGACGCCCGCGCGCTCGCCCTCGCGGCCCGCGAGACCGCCAACCCGGTGGTCGGGCTGGTCAGAGCCTTCACCGCCGTGGTCGCGGACGCCGACCCGGCCGCCGCCGAGTACGTACACCGGGGCTCCACCAGCCAGGACATCCTCGACACCGGCACCATGCTGATGGCCGCCCGCGCGCTGCGGCTCACCATCGCCGACCTGCGCGCCACCGCCGGGGAACTGGCCCGGCTCGCCGGGGAGCACCGGGACACCGTCATGGCCGGGCGCACGCTCGCCCTGCACGCCGTCCCCACCACCTTCGGGCTCAAGGCGGCGGGCTGGCGGTCCCTGGTGCTGGACTCCGCCGACCGGCTCGGCCGCGTCCTGGACCACGGCCTGCCGGTGGCGCTCGGCGGCGCGGCGGGCACCCTCGCCGGATACCTGGAGTACGCCCGCCTCGACGGCGCCGCCGGCGCCGGCGATCCCGGCGGCTACCTGGACGCCCTCACGGCCGCCTACGCCGACGAGACCGGCCTCGCCCGGCCCGTGCTGCCCTGGCACGCGCTGCGCACCCCGGTCGCCGACCTCGGCGCCGCGCTGGCCCACACGGCGGCCGCGCTGGGCAAGATCGCCCTCGACGTGCAGGTGCTGGCCCGCACGGAAGTCGGCGAGGCGGCCGAGCCCGCCCCGGCCGGCCGGGGCGCCTCCTCCGCCATGCCCCACAAGCGCAACCCGGTCCTCGCCACGCTGATCCGCTCGGCGGCCCTTCAAGTACCGGTGCTGTCGGCCGGGTTGACCCAGTGCCTCACCACCGAGGACGAGCGGTCCGCCGGTGCCTGGCACGCCGAATGGGCCCTGCTCCGCGAGGCACTCCGCCTGACCGGCGGCGCCGCCCACACGGCGCTCGACCTCTCCCGCGGCCTCGCCGTCCACCCCGGCCGCATGCGCGCCAACCTGGGTCTGACGGATGGTCAGATCGTCTCCGAGCGCCTCGCCGCGGTCCTGGCGCCCCGCCTGGGCAAGGCGGAGGCACGGCGCCTGCTGAGCGAGGCGTCGAGCCGGGCGGCGGGGGAGGGGGTGCCGCTGGCGGACGTCCTCTCGGACCTGCCGGAGCTGGCGGGGGTCCTGGATGTCCTGGTTCAACGCACCGGCGGGCATCAAGTGCACCAGCCGCCGCATCCGGCGGAAGGTGCGGAAATGCTGCTCCGTCCGCCGCAATCCCTCGT
>NZ_JBSFFI010000062.1:0-6452 GCF_053596035.1 Streptomyces sp. NPDC001781
CCCGCCGTCCGCACCCTCGCGGACCAGGGCCACCAGGTCTTCATCGAGGTCTCCCCGCACCCGGTCCTCACCGGCGCCATCACGGACACGCTGGAGGAGACGGCCACACTGCCCGGCGCGGTGTGTGGAACCCTGCGCAGGGACGACGACAGCACGGCCCGGATCGTGACCTCGCTGGCCGAGGCATGGACCCACGGCGCGTCCGTCGACTGGACGAAGGTGCTGCCCGCAGCGGAGTCCGTCGAACTGCCGACGTACGCCTTCCAGCACGAGCGCTACTGGCCGAAGGCGGCGGTGTCCTCGGGCGGCGACGCGTCCTCGCTGGGCCTGGGCGCGGTGGAGCACCCGCTGCTCAGCGCGACGGTGGAACTGGCCGATGGCGCGGGAGTCGTGTGCACCGGCCGTCTGTCGGTGCGGACGCACCCGTGGCTGGCCGATCACCGCGTCGGCGGGGTGATCCTGCTGCCGGGCACCGGGTTCGTGGAACTGGCTGTTCAGGCGGGCGACTTGGTGGGCTGCGGGGTGCTGGAGGAACTCACCCTTCAGGCGCCGCTCGTCGTGCCGGAGTCCGGTGGGATCCAGGTCCAGGTCGTGGTGGCTGCGGCGGACGGTGACGGGCGTCGCGGCGTGGAGGTCTTCTCGCGGGCCGCCGGTTCCCAGGAGCCGTGGGTCCAGCACGCCGAGGGCGTGCTCGCCCCGGCCGGGCGGCCCGTGGACGTCGGTGACGAGTTTACCGTCTGGCCGCCGAGCGGTGCCGACGCGGTGGACGTCAGCGGCATGTACGACACGCTGGAGACGAACGGGTACGGCTACGGCCCGGCGTTCCAGGGGCTGAAGGCGGTGTGGCGGCGCGACGGCGATGTGTACGCCGAAGTCGCGCTGGCGCAGGACGAGGCTTCGCAGGCCACCGCCTTCGGTCTGCACCCGGCGCTGCTCGACGCGGTGCTCCACGCCTCTTCGCTCGCCGGCGCCGAAGAGGGCGGGGTGCGGCTGCCGTTCGCGTGGACCGGCGTGGAGCTGTACGCAACCGGCGCGTCCGTCCTGCGGGCGCGGATCCGCCGGGACGAGCAGGGCAGCCTGACCCTGGCCGCCGCTGACGCCACCGGCGCTCCGGTGGTCTCGGTGGCCTCGCTGATCACTCGCGCGGTGACGGCCGAGCAACTGAAGGCGGCTGAAACCGGGCCGACGGACTCGCTGTTCACCATCGAATGGGCCCCGCTCGCCGAGAGCGCCGTCCCGGTGGGGGAGTGGGCGCTGATCGGCGCCGACCGCTTCGGCCTGGTCGACGCCCTGGCCGGCACCGGCGTTCAAGTGAGGCCGTTCACCGACTTGACAGAGCTGGCCGAGGCGGCGGAGTTCGCTCCCGGCGTGGTGCTGGCCTGCGCCGGTACCGGGCAGCCGAACGGCGACGACGCGGCGCGGGCGGCGCAGGAGGCCACCGGCGAGGCGCTGGCGCTGGCGCAGGGCTGGCTGGCCGAAGAGCGGCTGGAGTCGGCCTGCCTGCTGGTCGTCACGCGCGGCGGTGTGGCCGCCTCGGCCGGCGAGCGCGTCACGGACCTGGCGGCAGCCGCCGTCTGGGGTCTGCTGCGCTCGGCGCAGTCGGAGAACCCGGGCCGGATCGTGCTGGCCGACCTGCCTGCCGACGGCGCCGCCGACCGGTCCGCCGCCGCGCTGCCGACGGCGCTGGCCGACGGCGAGGCGGAACTCGCCGTCCGTGGCACGACCGCCTACGGCAGGCGTCTGACCCGCCCGTCCGGCGACCTGGCGATGCCGGAGGGCGCGTGGCGGCTGGTGCCGGACGAGGGCGGCTCGCTGGACGGGCTGCGGTTCGAGTCCGCTCCTGAGCCGGTCGGCGCGGTGCCCGCCGGGCACGTCCGGGTGGCGGTGAAGGCCGCGGGCCTGAACCTCCGGGACGTGCTGATCGGCCTGGGCATGTACCCGGGCGGCGGAGTGCTCGGCAGCGAGGTCTCCGGTGTGGTCGTCGAGACCGGGCCGGGGGTCACCGCCCTCGCGGTCGGCGACCGGGTGATGGGCGTGGCGGACAGCGGGTTCGGCCCGCTGGTCGTCACCGACGCCCGGCACCTGGTGCGCATCCCGGAGCAGTGGACCTACGCCGAGGCCGCGTCGGTGCCCAGCGCCTTCATGACGGCCTGGTACGCGCTGGTCGAGCTGGCGGGTGTCCGTGCAGGTCAGCGGGTGCTGATCCACGCGGGCGCCGGTGGCGTGGGCATGGCCGCCGTGCGGATCGCGCGGCACCTGGGTGCCGAGGTGTTCGCGACGGCGAGCCCGGCGAAGTGGCCGGTGCTGGAGCGGATGGGTCTGGACGCCGAGCACATCGCGTCGTCGCGTGACGCGGGCTTCGAGGAGGCGTTCGCGGCGGGCGTGGACGTGGTCGTCAACTCGCTGGCCGGTGAGCTGATCGACGCGTCACTGCGGCTGCTGCCGCGCGGCGGGGCGTTCGTCGAGATGGGCGCGACCGATCTGCGCGACGCGGACACGGTGGCGGCGGAACACCCCGGCGTCACGTACCGGCCGTTCAACCTGGCAGAGGCCGGTCCGGAGGGTCTCGGTGCCATGCTGTCGGAGATCAGCGCGCTGATGGATCAGGGCGCGCTGTCGCTGCTGCCGGTGCGGGCGTGGGACGTGCGGCGGGCGAGGGAGGCGTTCCGGTTCATGTCGCAGGCCAAGCACACCGGCAAGATCGTCCTGACGATCCCGGCGACCCCCGTGGCCGCCCGGATTCCGGCGCCGACGGCCGCACGGACGGCCCTGGTGACCGGTGGCACCGGCACCCTGGGCAGCCTGGCGGCACGTCACCTGGCGGCAACCGGCCGCGCCGACTCGCTGGTGCTGACCAGCCGTTCGGGCGCCGGCGCGCAAGGCGTGGCCGAACTGGCCTCACAGCTCGCGGAGTCGGGCACCTCGGTGCGCGTGGTCGCGTGTGACACGGCCGAGCGCGACGACCTGGCGAAGGTCCTCGCCGACATCCCGGCCGAGGCCCCGCTGCGCACCGTCATCCACACCGCCGGTGTCCTCGACGACGGCACGATCGGCTCGCTGACGGCGGACCGGGTGGCGTCGGTGATGCGGCCCAAGGCGGACGGCGCGTGGAACCTGCACGAGCTGACCCGCCACCTCGACCTCGACCACTTCGCCCTGTTCTCCTCGGCGGCGGCGGCGTTCTCCAGCCCCGGCCAGGGCAACTACGTCGCGGCGAACGCGTTCCTCGACGCGCTGGCCGCCGACCGCAGGGCCGCCGGTCTCCCGGCGACCTCCCTGTGCTGGGGTCTGTGGGCCGAGGCAAGCGCGCTGACCGGGCAGCTCACGGACAGCGAGCGGGCCCGTATCAACCGGGGCGGCATCAGCGCGCTGAGCGCCGAGGAGGGCCTCGCCCTCCTCGACGCGGCGGTCGCCCGCGACGAGGCCGTCCTCGTCCCGGCCCGGCTCGACCTGGCCGGACTGCGCGCCCAGTCCGCGCGCAGCACTGAAGTCCCGTCGCTGTGGCGGGCACTGGTCGGCGCGGGCACCGGCCGACGGACGGCGGCGTCCGGCAGCAGCCCGGCCGGACCCGAGGCACTGCACCGGGAGCTGGCCGGCCTGTCCGAGCAGGAGCGGGAGGTACGGCTCGTCGACCTGGTCCGCGCCCACGCGGCGGCCGTCCTCGGACACGCCTCCGCCGGCGCGGTCGAGACCACCCGGGCCTTCACCGACCTGGGATTCGACTCGCTGACTGCCGTCGAACTGCGCAACAGGCTGAGCGGCGCGACCGGGACGCGGCTCCCGGCCACCCTCGTCTTCGACTACCCCAATCCGGCCGAACTGGCCGTGTTCCTCGGGCAGAAGCTGGCGCCGCAGCTCGGCGACAGCGACCGGGCGGACGCGCCGGACGCCGCCGAGTCGACGCTCCGTAAGGCGCTCGCGACCGTGCCGCTGGCCCGCTTCCGCGAGGCGGGGCTGATGGAGGCCCTGATGCAGCTCGCGGGTGTCCGCGAAGAAGCCCTGGCCTCCGACACGGTCGAGGACATCGACGCTCTCGACGCCGAGAGCCTGATCCGCATGGCCCTGGACGGCGAGTCGGAATGAAGTCTCTGAACATCAGCGCGTGCGCGTGGAGGAAGCGATGACCGGAACACCTGACAAGCTCCTGGAAGCGCTGCGGGCATCCGTCAAGGAGACGGAGCGCCTCCGGCAGCGCAACCGCCTGCTGGTCGAGGCGTCGTCCGCACCCGTGGCCATCGTCGGCATGAGCTGCCGGCTCCCGGGCGGGGTGACCTCGCCCGAGGAGCTGTGGGAGCTGCTCGGCGCGGGCGGCGACGCCATCTCCGGCTTCCCCACCGACCGTGGCTGGGACACCGAGAGCGTGTACGACCCGGACCCCGACCACCAGGGCACCTCCTACGTGGTCGAGGGCGGGTTCCTCGACGGCGCGGCGGACTTCGACGCCGGACTGTTCGGGATCAGCCCGCGCGAGGCCCTCGCCATGGACCCGCAGCAGCGGCTGCTCCTCGAAGCGTCGTGGGAGGCGCTGGAGCGCGCCGCGGTCACCCCCGCCTCCCTGCGCGGCTCGACGACCGGCGTCTTCGTCGGCGTCGCCCCCACCGACTACGTGGGCCACCCCGGCCTGCGCAGCATCGAAGGCATCGAGGGGCACCTGACGACGGGAGGCGCGGCCAGTGTGATGTCGGGCCGCATCTCCTACCTGCTCGGCCTCCAGGGGCCCGCCGTGTCCATCGACACCGCGTGCTCCTCCTCCCTGGTGGCCCTGCACATCGCCGCCCAGGCCGTGCGCTCCGGCGAGTGCTCGCTCGCGCTGGTCGGCGGCGTCACGGTGATGGCCTCGCCCCTCGGCTTCATCGGCTTCTCCCGGCAGCGCGGCCTCGCCGAGGACGGCCGCTGCAAGGCGTTCTCCGCCCAGGCCGACGGCATGGGCATGGGCGAGGGCGTGGGCATGCTGGTGCTGGAGCGGCTGTCCGACGCCCAGCGCAACGGCCACCCGGTCCTCGCCGTGATCCGCGGCTCGGCGATCAACCAGGACGGCGCGTCCAACGGCATGACCGCGCCCAACGGCCCCTCCCAGCAGCGCGTCATCCGCGCAGCCCTCGCCAACGCGCACGTGGCGGCGACCGACGTGGACGTCGTCGAGGCACACGGCACCGGCACCGCCCTCGGCGACCCGATCGAGGCGCAGGCCCTGCTCGCGACCTACGGCCAGGACCGTCCGGAGGACCGTCCGCTGTGGCTGGGTTCGGTGAAGTCGAACATCGGGCACCCCCAGCAGGCGGCTGGTGTGGCCGGCGTGATCAAAATGGTGCTGGCCCTCCAGCACGAACAACTCCCGCGCACCCTGCACGCCGACGAGCCGTCCCCGCACATCGACTGGACCGAGGGCCAGGTACGGCTCCTCACCGAGGCGCGCTCGTGGCAGCCCGGCGAGCGGCCCCGCCGCGCGGGCGTCTCCTCCTTCGGTATCAGCGGCACCAACGCCCACGTCATCCTGGAAGAGGCGCCCGCCGACGACCCTGAGCCCGAGCCGACGACGGCACCGGTGATTCCCGTGGTGTCGGGTGCAACCGCCTGGCTGGTGTCGAGCCGCTCGGCCGCCGGTCTCGCGGACCAGGCGGACCGGCTGCGTGAGTGGGTGACGGCCCGGCCCGAACTGGAACCGGCCGACGTGGCCTGGTCGTTGGCGGCGACGCGTTCGGTGTTCGAGCACCGGGCCGTGGTGCTGGGTGCGGAGGGGCTGGAGTCCCTGGCCGGGGGTGTGGCCAGTGGTGATGCGGTGTCGGGGGTGGCACGGTCCGGAGCGCGACCGGTGTTCGTGTTCCCGGGTCAGGGTTCGCAGTGGCTCGGCATGGGTTGTGAACTGGCTGAGGTCAGCCCGGTGTTCGCGGCGCGGCTGGCGGAGTGTGAGGCGGCGCTGTCGCCTCACGTCGAGTGGTCGCTGAGGGATGTGCTGGCGGGTGCGGAAGGCGCTCCGGCGCTGGAGGCGGCTGATGTGGTGCAGCCGGTGCTGTGGGCGGTGATGGTGTCGCTGGCTGCGGTGTGGGAGGCGGCCGGTGTGGCACCGGACGCCGTGGTGGGTCACTCGCAGGGTGAGATAGCGGCGGCGACGGTCGCGGGGATGCTGTCGCTGGAGGACGGCGCGCGGGTAGTGGCCCTCAGGTCGCGGTCGCTCAAGGTATTGGCAGGCGCTGGCGGCATGCTGTCCGTGGCCGCCTCCGCCTCGCAGGTAGAAGGCCGGTTGGACGACCGTGTCGCGCTGGCGGCGGTCAACGGCCCGGCGGCAGTGGTCGTCTCGGGCGAGCCGCAGGCTCTGGAAGAGCTGAAGGCGCAGTTCGAGTCCGAGGGCGTCCGGGCGCGCATGGTCGCGGTGGACTACGCGTCCCACGGCCCGCAGGTCGACCGTCTGGAAGCGGAGATCCGAGAGGTCCTGTCGGGCATAGCCCCGCGTC
>NZ_JBSFFI010000063.1:0-5625 GCF_053596035.1 Streptomyces sp. NPDC001781
ATCGTCCACCGCCACCGCCGGACGCACACCCCGCGGATACAACGCCTCCCGCAACGCCCCCAGCAACACCAGGCACCGCTCGACCGACATGCCCCCCACCGGCTCACGACCCGCCACCCGGCGCGCCAACGCCACCAGATCCGAACGGGAGAGCGGCCGCCGCACAGTGACCCCGGCCCCGACCTCGCTGTTCGGCACCTGTGCCGGAGCGGGGACGTTCGTACCGAAGACGGTCGGGGCGTTCTGGGCGGTGCGGGTTCGAGCGGCGGTGGGCTGCCGGGTGGCGGTGGTCCAGTGGCCGGGGGCCGTACCGGCCGGAGACGGCAGGGTCAGGATCCGGAGCGGGGTGGAGGAGTCGGCGGTGCTCGCCAGTTGCATCGGCGCGCTGTAGCCGAAGGCCGGACGTCCCGTGCTCTGGGAGAACCGCCGCACCAGCTGCGGGCTCAGCGCCCCCGCACCGGTGGTCAGGAGCAGCACCGGGACATCCAGAGGGATGTTGTTCAGTACCGGGTCGAGGCCGAGCAGCGCCAGGTACTCGCTCTCCTGCACCCGGACGGGGGCCCGACCGGGCAGGTGGACGACGACAGTACCGGCGCCGTCCACCTCGACCACGCGCAGCGTGGGCATGCGCCTGCCCGGACCGACCCAGGCCGGCTGGACCGGGCGCGTGGTGATCCCGCCGGGCCCGGACCCCACCTCGTACACGACGCCCCAGTCGATGCCCGCAGGGGCGGCTGCGTCCGACCAGTTGAAGCCTTCGATATGGGGTCCCCGCCGCAGCAGGGCCCCCGGACCGAAGGCACCGGCTTCCTTCAGGTGGTAGGCGGCCAGCAGATCGTGGTCGGAGACGTCCACGTTCTGCGCGATCGCCTTCGACAGCAGCAACCACAGGGCCTCGTGCTGCGATCGCTCCCACCCGGCGGACGCGTCCAGGTGGAGGACCTTGCGGCCCATCGTCTCCCGGTCCGCGCGTGTCATCGGAGCGAAAACCTGGGCGGCCCGGGCCGTGACCCACAGCATGGACGCCACGTGCCGGGGGGTGACCACCGCCGAGGCGGACAGCGACTGCACATACCGGGTGATCTGCTCGCCCCGGCCCGCCAGTTGCCGGAGAGCGGCCAGCAACGCCGGAGCCGGCACCGCGTCGTTCAGCCGGGCGGTGGGGTCGGCCGCCACTCGGGCCGCGGCGAAGTCGAGCAGGGCGAGGTACCCGGCCCGGTCCGGGGAGCGGCCGGTGTGTTCCTGGACGTAGAAGTCCAGCAGGTCCATGCGGAAGGGGGTGGTCTGGCCGATCGGGTCGTTGGCCCGCATGCGTTCCAGCGCGGCGATGCCCTTCAGTACGCGCTCGTAGCGGCCGCCCGGCACGCCGCGGTCGTCCTCGATCTCGTTGCCGAACACCCTCCGCAGCGCCCGCACCACCCGCAGGGCGGCATCCCGGACCTCCACCGGCACCGCGCCCGTGCCGTCGTGCAGGCCCACCTCCCGCGCCAACTGGTCAAGCTGGTGCTCCAGCGGCTCGGGGGGGTGCTGGACCCGGCGCCCACGCTCACCGTTCGCCGCGTCGACCGTCACGCGCCGGTCGCGGCCAAGGCCGGTCGGCCGGGTGGCGCCGTCAGTCCCCCTCCGCGACAGGTTCGCCACATGCTGGTCGAGCGAGACCTCACCCAGCGGATCGTCCACATGGGGTGCCGGAGCGTACGCGGCCTGTGGCCGCGACGGGTCGCCGTCCGACGCACTCCAGCAGATCTCCAGGTGTATCCGGTACCCCGGGGGCAGTTCCCGTACCTCCGGCAGCCCCGCGATGTACGCGGCCGCGTCCCGCTTGCCCAGCCACACCGTCCGGCCGTCCCGCAGCGGAAGCGCCACCCGCCCGGGCAACCCATGGGCCGCGTAGACATAGACCGCCGCGTCCATGGAGACCGGCTCGGAGTCGCCGTCCTGGTTCAACGCACCGGCGGGCATCAAGTGCACCAGCCGCCGCATCCGGCGGAAGGTGCGGAAATGCTGCTCCGTCCGCCGCAATCCCTCGTTCTGGGCGACCGCGATCCGGCCGAACCGCTCGTCCTTCTCGTCCACCAGCGGCGTGGTGAGCACGTCGCTGTCGTGGAACACCGTCCCGTCCAGCGCCGTCCACCGGCGGTCCTGGAACGGAGCGGTCGCGGCCGAGGGGGAGGCCGCCACCCAGGAGCCGACCGGCACGCGCGGGTCGCGGTCGACCAAGGCCAGGACGGATGCGCCGGTGTCGTCGGGGGCCAGCCGGCCGTCACCGCTGGCTCCCCACACCGTACGGCCCAGCCGGTGGGCGACCCGTCGCAGTGTCTCCTGGTACTGCTGTCCCGCGAACGGGACGGCCAGCACGACGGGAACGTCCGTCGGCAGCTTCGCCAGTTCCGGGTCGGCGGCCAGCGCGGCGGCGAGGCCCTCGGCGTCCAGCACCCGGCCGTCCGGCAGGCGCACCCGCCCGTCCCTACCGCCCGCCGCCACGACGTAGGCGGTGTCCGGCCACGGCGCCGGCCCGGCCGAGACCACCCTCGGTGCCACACCCGGCCGGGCCTCGACGACCTGCACCGTCCCCGGCTCGACCCGGCCGACCGGCCGACCCGTCCAGTTACGGCCCTGCGGACGCCCCGACGGCCCCGTGACCAGCGTCCCCGCCGACAGCAGCGAGTCCTCCGGCCCGGTCAACGCCCCCGGCACCGACAAGGATTCGGGAACACTCTGCGCGGAGGGCAGCGCGACGGGAGGCGCCGAAGACCCCGGCGGCGGCGCGAAGAGAGTCATCTCCTCGTCCTCGCCGGTCTCGCCGTCGACCGCCTCTCCGGCCCACTCCCAGGCCCGCACGCTGTGGTGCTGCGGAACGATCGAGAACCTGGACAGCTCCAGGTCCACACCCGTCGCACCCGCCGCCGAGAGCAGCAGGAACTGCAGGGCGACCGGCAGCGGGGGCTCCGGCTGGCCGTAGGCCGCGAAGTGGGAGCTCACGGCGGACCGCAGATCGCTCCAGGTGAGCGAGGCCTGCAAGTCGTTGGCCGCGCGGGTCTGCTCCAGCGCCCAAAAACCCGTCAGAAGCGCCTCGAACGCGGCCGAGTCGTTCTCCAGCAACGGACCGTAGACCAGCCGGATCGCCCGCACCCACCGCCGCACCTGCGGCGCCCGGTCACGACGGCCCGTGATCTGCTCGGCCCAGCGGCCCAGCTCGGCGGTCGACAGCCCAGGACGGAACCCGACCCACCAGTCACCCTCCGCCAACTGCCACCGCACGCCCGCCGACCCGTCCGCGGGGACCAGCACGGGTTCGATACCGCTGCCCGTCGCCCACACCCACTGGTCCAGGCCGTCGGCCAGGACCTCACCGGCCAGCGGCACCTCCAGCGGATCGCCCATCGGCGGGCCGGCCAGATCGGCCCCGGCCACCAGCACCGGGCTCTCCGGCGGCAACGCCGTCAGATGCCCGTCCACCGCGAACAGGAAGTCCACGACCCGCGCGTAGTCGACGACGGCATCGGAGCCGTCCGACAACGCCAGCACCGCCGCCCCGGGGCCTCCGCGCAGCCCGACCAGGTGTGCCGTGCCGAACGGCAGTGTCTGCACCGGGCTTTCCAGCGTCGCCGGGCCCGGTCGCACGAAGGTGTACCCGACCACGTCGGGCAGCAGGCCGTAGGTCTGCCGGCGGGCGTCCTGCCAGTCCTCGAACGGGCGCGAGGACGTTCCCACCGGCCTGCCCTCCGCATCCCGGTGACCGGTCACCAGCACCCGGTCCAGGGGGACCCGTGTCCCGTCCAGCGCGACCAGTTCCGAAGCCCACACCATCACCGGCGGCGTCCGCTCAGGATCAGCCAGGATCTCCAGAGCGCCGCGCGCCGTGTCGACCAGCGTCCGGAGCCTCCCCTGGTGCTGCGGGGGCAGCGTGTCAAGGGCATCGGCCGCCTCGTCGACGGCCGTACGCAGCGCCTGGTGCACGGGGTGGGCGGCGGGCAGCGGGGTTCCCAGGGCGTACTCACCCAGCGCCCGGGAGATCTTCTGGCTCTCCCCCACCGACACCAGTCGCCGGGCACTGCCGCCAGGCTGCGGCAGACCCGCCATCAGCACCATCTGCACGAAGTGCGCGAGACCCCGGACGGCCTGGTTGTCCAGGACCCGGGTGATGGACTCGCGCAGGACGTCCTCCGGCAGCGGGGCCCGGTGGGTGAGCGCCCGTCGGTAGGCCTCACGGCTGAGCTTCGACAACTCGGCCACGGCCCGCCGGATGTCCTCCGGCGACATCAACTGGGCGTTGTCGTAAGCGAAGTGCCGCAGCTCCGCGGCAACCAGCGGAATCTCCAGCCGGCCGTCGTCGGTGTCCAGGGTCGGGTAGCGGTCGTCGTCCATGTCGACCGTCTGCTTCTGGGTGACGGTCTTGCCCTGGGATGTGCGCCCCGTCAGCACGGAGGTGGTGTGCTCACGGGCCGACGGCACGTCGCCGATCGTGGCGTCGAAATAGCCCGGGAAGAACGGCTTGTCCGGCGTGAGGGACCTCCGGTAGAGCTCCAGCAGTCTCCCGAGCGTGACGTCGAGGCTCGCGCTGACGTCGTCGTGGTGCTGGTCGAGGAACTCCCGGGTCCGAGGCCGCAGAGCCCGCAGGACGCGGTCCAGGGCGGGGCGCGACGCCACCGCCAGACCGTTCTTGACCATGAACGGGTTCGGGCCCTGGTTGAGGATGACGCCGGTCGGCCTGGCGACGGCGTGGGCATAGGCGAACCGCAGGTAGCCCCACAGCTCGTCGATGTCCGGGATCGGCGCGAGGAAGGGGACGACCACGTCGGGCACATCGGTCCGGCCGGTGAGGACGCGCACGAACTGCGCGGTGGCCTTCATCCCGAATTCCCGGCCCGACGCCTCGACGGCCCCCACGGCGCCCTTGGGCAGCCGGTCCACCGCCAGGTCCTGGAGCTCGCTCAGACCAAGGACGGGGAAACCCGGGGTCGGCTGCACATAGGCGAGGTTCGACCGGACCGGGGTCTGGCCGACCAGCGCCTTGTCACCCAGCTCGGTGGTCTCCCAGCCGTCCTGGACGGGGAGAAGATCGGAGAGGCTGACGAACGGCACGGCGCCCGGCACGTCCCTGGAGTCCAGAGCCCGCTCCACCCGCTCCAGCCGAGCCAGCATCTCCTCCTGGGACTGCCGCTGCTCGCCGGGGAGTACCGCCATCGGATCGGTGACGATCTCACCGATGAGGTAACTGGTGCGCTGGGGCTTCGGCTCACCGGGCGCCAGGTCGGGGTAGGTGAGGTGATGGCGGCCGTCGGCGGTCCGCACGAAGGAGGCGTGATCGGTGACGATCTTGAAGCCGGGCGCGTGGGCCAGTACCACCTTGGCCGGCAGGTCGCCGATGCCGCTGATCACGAACCACTGACGCTTCTCCACCTCCAGGCCGAGCGCGCCGTACCCGTGCCCCGTCGCCGCGTCAAGCACCGCGTGCGCCGTGGACGACGACTGCGCGAACTCCGGCAGCGCACGCTCCACCGCCCGACCGGCGGGGTCGACGACCACCGCCCGCGCGTCCGACGCCGCGACCGACGGCGGCAGCGCCGACACCTGCCGGCCCGCACCCGCCGACACGTCCACCCACACCACACCGTCGGAGCC
>NZ_JBSFFI010000064.1:0-5099 GCF_053596035.1 Streptomyces sp. NPDC001781
CAACTGGTCCGGGCACTCGATCATCCACGGGGCCGAGGGCGCCCGGTGGGAGCCCGGCGACTACCTGCACCGCGTCTACGTCGCCGCGTTCGGCCCGGCGACCGGCCGCCACTGGCCGGCGTAGCGGGTCTGCTTGAAAGCAGCATGAAGCCCCGGAGCGTGGTGGCTCCGGGGCTTCGCTGTGTCCTCCGATGGCGTGGATTACTACCGGATCACCACCCGCGCGACGGGGCCGCGCGAGACAATGCGGCCCATGACTCGCCGCACATTCCCGGGGCACGCACCAGTTCCGGACGCCGCGCCCGATGCCCTTCCCCCCGCCGGGGCGTTAGGTGACGCTGGTCCCATGACGGAGGATCAGCAGGACGCGACCCCGGGGTGCACCTGCACCGGCGGCCCCTATCTCCACGGGCCTGAAGGTCTGCGCCGGGCCCTCCGGGACATCGGCGCCACGCCGCACCCCGACCAGCCGGACCGGCTCCCGGCCACCGGCCGACGGAGAGGAAACCACCCGTGAGCCAACCGTTCGCCCTCCGCCACGCGCAGCCGGCCCCGCCCGAACCGGACGTGCCGTACGCCTACGACCCCGAGCGCCAGGTGAACGTCCTCGCCGACGGCAGCCCGGCCGCCGCCGACGCGGGCGTGCTGCGTACCGTCGGGACCACGACGTCCACGGCCGGGTCCAAGACGCACTTTGACGACTGACCGGCTACCCTGTTGGGCACGACAGGGCGCGCACGACGAAGCCCCGGGGTCTGCAAACCTCCGGGGCTTCATCATGTCTGCGGGTCAGGCCGTGGCCTCGCCGGCGGCCGGGTCGGTGACGGTGACACCATCGCGGGTGCGGGACAGGACGCGGTCGTACGGCCGCTTCGGGTCGTCCCAGCCGCCTCCCCCGCCGTCCAGCGTCAGCGTCTTGGCGTTGACCCGTTTCACCCGGTACGTGTCCTGATGGGTGTCGAACGTGCGCACCGTGACGATGTCGCCGACGCGGAAGTCCCCGCGCTCCCACGACCGGGACCGGGTGGCCGTGATGTCCGTGATGGCGTCCTTGGCGTCCGCCTTTGCCCTCGCGTGCTTGGCGCTCTCCTGCGCTCGCTTCGCCTCGGTGTACGCGGACAGCGCCCGGTCATCCGCCGCGTGCGCGCGGTCCTTGGTGCGCCGGGCGCTGCGGTAGGAGTGGTGTCCGACGAGCAGCGGCTGCCCTCCCGCGAACCGGCCGAACATGCCGTCCGCGCGCTCCCTCTGCTGCTCGGCCTCGACCGTGAGTCGGTCGGCCCGCTGCTGGAGCCGGTCGGCTCGCCGGCGCTCGGGGCTCGGGTTGTCGGTCACGTCAGTCCCTCTTTCCTTGGTCCGTACGGTGAAGCCCCGGGACGCGGTGTCCCGGGGCCGGGCGTATCAGGCGGTGCGGCGCTTCGGGGCGCGGCGCACGTTCAGCACGGTGAAGTCCTTCGGGTCCTCGGGGCCGAGCGGCCAGGTCTCGCCGGTGCGCTCCATCTCCGCGCGCTGCCTGTCGTTCTTCGCCCGCATGAAGGCCACCGTCTCGGCGACGGCCACTCGCGCGGCCTCTTCTTTGTCGGCAGCCTGCACCACGCGGGTGCCGGCGCCGAGCGCGCCGCCGGTCTTCGGGTGGTGACGCTCGATGGTGACTCGGAAGGTCTCGCTCATGGCCGGTTCCTCTTTCCTTGGTCTGTCGGGGCTCCCGTCCCGATGAATTAATTAAACCATGGACGCCGTCGAACGCGCAACCCGCAGAGTGCCACGGAACGCCGTTCCCGCAGAATCGCTCCTGGTGAAGCGCAAAACGTGTGATTTGATCAGGACGCCCGGCAGCGGGCTGTGGCACCGTGGGTGCATGAGACTCTGGCCCCGCCGCAAGCGTCGCGCACCGGTCGCGGTCGTCCCGGACCGCACGCGGATCGCCCTCCTGGAGTACGAGCTGTACGGCATCGAGCCCGCGCCGGGCTCCACGGCAGCGGCGGTCATCGGGCTGCGGCAGTTCGGCGCAGCTCTCCGGGGTGACGCGGACCGGAGCAAGTAGGCTCATCGCCCGTGACCACCACCACGATCACGACCACGGGCGCCGCGAGTCCGGTCCTCGCCTCCGCGATGCACACCCACCTCGCCGGGCTCCGCGCGCGGTTGGGAGTCGTCCGCCCGCGCGACCGCCGGACCCGCCGGCTCGGCCCGCCCGTGCACCGCCTTGATCTGCTGCACGCGACAGTGGAGCGCGAGACGTTCGAGCACGTCGTCACCTGGCTGCGCTCGCGCCGCTCAGACGGCACCGCGCGGGAGTACGCCGACGACGTCCGCCACTGGACGCTCGCCGGGCGGGAGTTGTGCGGCACGGAGCCCTGGTACCTCGGCTCCATCACCTCCGACGTGATCCCGGTGTGGCGCGGCTGGGCGACCGAGGAGCTGCGGCTGGGCCCGCGCCGGGTCAACCGCCTCGCCTCCAGCCTGACGTCGCTCATCGACTGGGTGAAGTACCGGACCCGGCAGGAGCTGGTCCACCCCATCACCCGGTACGACCGGTTCAGGGTCGACCCGAACGACGAGTCGTCCATGACACCGATCCTGGAAATCCGCGAACTCCAGGCCGTCCTCGGCGCGTGCACGACCGCCCGGCAGGCGTTCGCGGTGAGCCTGATCTACACCCTGGCCGGCCGGGTCTCGGAGTGCTGCGACGCCTCCACGGCCGATCTGTCCTCGGAGTCCGGGGCCTGCGTGCTCACCCTGCGGCGCAAGGGCGGGAAGACGGTCCCCTTCCCGCTGCCGTCGGAGCTGTGCGGCCTCGGCGCGGCGGCCTGGCAGGGCAGCACGAGCACGTCGCTGCTGCTGGACGACGACGGCCGGCCGATGGACCGCCACGGCGTCGACCGGCTGCTGAACCGGCTCGGCCGCCAAGCCGGCGTGCTCCCGGGCCGCGACCTCACCCCGCACGTGCTGCGCGGGAGCAAACTCACCACATGTACGACGAAGGCACGCCGCCCGACGACATCCGCCGATTCGCCGACCACGCGAACGTGGTCACGACGATGCGGTACATCCGGCGCCGTACCAACGCCGACCTGCGGGCGAAGCACACCCAGGCGTCGGTGAAGGTCTACGCGGGCCTGGTGGACCGGTTCCTGTGACACGGCGAAGCCCCGAGGACCGGTGGTCCAAGGGGCTTCGGAGGCGGGGTGTGGTCAGGCGCCGGTCTCGTGGCGCAGGGACTCCTCGTCGGTGCCGAGCAGCGTCGCGGCGGAGGCCAGGGAGCCGACCACGGCTGTGATCTTCTCGACCTCCCGGGCCAGCAGCCGGGCGTACTCGCCGGCTTCCGCTGGGTCGGTCAACACCTTGCCGCGCCAGTGCCGGGCCCCGGCCATGGCGTTGACGAGCGTGCGGTGCCGCGCGGGGTCCACGTCCGCCATCACCTCGCGGACCGCCGCCGCGTGCGCCTCCACGGCGCGGATGGCGTCGACCACCTCGGCGGGCGCGGTACCTGCGGAGGTCTGCGGGTAGTCCCGCGCGCCCCAGCCGTCCGGGGCGTAGCGGTCCTCGTACATCTCCCCGCCGCCCGCGAAGTTCTGGACGTCCTCCAGCTCGGCAGTGGAGTAGTGCCCGCCGTCATGACGGGTGACGACGAACAGGTCCCCGGACGGGGAGACCAGCAGGCTGCCGACCCCCACGGCGTCGGCGTCCGGGACGCGCGGCGTACGGCTCATGGTTGCTTCCTCGTTCCTTGGTCAGGGGTTCGGTCAGGCGGTGCGGTCGTGCTTGCGGACGATGTTCCAGTACGTGTCGCTGTCGACGTCGTCCACGCTGTTCTTGGCCCCGGCCGCGCCGAGGTCGGCCACGATGGCGTCGATGTCGTAGTCCTCGATGTGATCGCCGAGGGTGGTGGAGACCTGGTGGGCGATGGCGGTGCGGTCCATGATTCGTTCCTCCGTGGTCGGTGTTCCTGATTTGATTAAATCACCGTTGGACGGGTTCGGCAACCGTCGTGCAGCCGGCCGCGTCCAGCGCCCCGGAGATCGTGTCCCGCTCGGCGGCCGTGAACGGCCGGGTGCTGTCCCACTCGTTCATCGGGTCCCAGCCGAACAGGACGATCGGCCCGCGCGTCTCGGGGGCGTCCTCCGGGCGCAGCCCGGCGACGTGTGCCAGCGCGGCGGCGGCGTACGGGTTCGGCGGGTACACCTCGCGCAGGACCAGCGCGCAGTCGGACATGGCGATCCGCAGCCGTGAGCCGTCGGTGAGGAACGCCCGGCCGATGCCGTGCGGCCCCAGGTGCTCGTTGGCGGCGGCGATCTCGTCGCCCCACACGGCGCGGCCGTCGGGGTGAATCAGGACGTAGACGTGTTCCGTGGTCGTCATGCGCAGCACGCTAGCGGAGCGCACTGACAGGCGCCCGGTGAACACGGCGAAGGCGCCGTGCTCCCTGCTGGTGGGCACGGCGCCTTCGGGCTGCGGGGTCAGGCCGCCGGCGAGGGCGTGACGTCCAGGCGCACGTCGATGGACTCGATGGCCGCCGTCAGCTTGTCCACGATGGCCTGCGCGTCCAGGCCGCCGACGTTCGCGGACAGCTTCGCCACGGCGTCCACCAGCGTGGCGTTCGTCTTGGCCAACGCGTCCATCTTGGCGGCGAGCGCCTTGACCAGCGCCTGGGTGTCCCGGTCCTGAAGGTAGCCGTACCGCAGGTACGACTCGGCGGTCCAGAACTTGTTTCCCTTGGGGTCCTTGTCGCCGTCCGGCGAGGCCAGCACGTTGTCCGTCTGGAACAGGGTCTTCACGTCGTTCGATGTGGCCACGGGAGAGTCCGCCTCCTGCTGCTGAGTGGTCGGTGTCTTGCCGGGCGTCCACTGCCCGTAGTCCTCGGCGGTCGCGGTGTTCAGGTCGCACGAGACGCCGTTGATGGTCTTCTGGAGGCCCTGTCGGATCACCGCGCGGGCGTCCCACTGGCCGCCGGACCAGGCGACGGTCTGCCACGCCCACGTCGCCTTGCCCGCGTCCAGCGCCCGCTTGACCGGGTAGTAACCGCCGTAGATGCCGACGCGGTCCCGGCCGATGACCGACCCGGCGCCCGCCAGGGGGCCATCAACACCAGCCGAGACGTC
>NZ_JBSFFI010000065.1:0-867 GCF_053596035.1 Streptomyces sp. NPDC001781
CTCCCGGCAAAATGCCGGGAGCCCCTCCTGTACGTACGCGATTCATGGCAGTGGGTCTCGTCCGCGGTGGCAGTGGCCTCCGTCAACCGGTCAGGCCATCGCTGATCAATTCGAGAGTGCGCGCGGTGATCCTCTTCGCTGCGTCCTCGGCACCTTGCGCGATGCCGCCCTGCGTGCCGCCTTGGGTGTTGCCGGTGCCGCTCTGGGTGCCGCCCTGTGTGTTGCCGATACCGCTTTGCGTGCCGCCCTGTGTGTTCTTGGTGCCGCTCTGGGTGCCGCCTTGGGTGTTGCCGGTGCCGCTCTGGGTGCCGCCCTGTGTGTTGCCGATACCGCCCTGCGTGCCGCCCTGTGTGTTGCCGGTTCCGCCCTGGGTGTTGAAAACATTGCCGTAATATCCATTGTTGAAAACAATGGTGACCGGTGAGGTACCAGGAATGTTGCGGTTGTCCGCGGAAGCCTGGCTCGCCGTTGCGCCTGTCAGCGCCACGGCAGCGGCAAAAGACAGGGATGCGTAGATGCCGACCCGTTTCACGGGAGTCCCTTCTTACGGAAGACAGGAGATAGGACTTCTCGCGGACCAAATTAGCCGCTACTCCTTGCCGCATTACTACAGCGACACAGGCGGTGTCACCCGTACAGAGCGTTGGAGGGCCTCGGGGTGACGGTGAGGCTCTTTGTCTGACAGTCCCGAGACGGCCGGCCGCGGGCCGGTAGGTCCTCCGTCCGTGCCGGATCCGTCCGGGCGGGGAAGAGTGCCGTGGACACATGGGCCACGCGAATGATCGATCCTCGAGAACACCGCCATCGCCCCGCGGAGAATTCCTCCGCGGGGCGATGAATTCCGCCTAGCGATCAACCCTGGACTCC
>NZ_JBSFFI010000065.1:965-5047 GCF_053596035.1 Streptomyces sp. NPDC001781
CCGCCCTGGGTGTTGCCGTTGCCTCCGCCTTGGACTCCGCCCTGGGTGTTGCCGTTGCCTCCGCCTTGGACTCCGCCCTGGGTGTTGCCGTTGCCTCCGCCTTGGACTCCGCCCTGGGTGTTGCCGTTGCCTCGACCCTGGACCCCGCCCTGGGTGCTGCGGCCGCTCTTGCAGTTCTTCTTGTTGTGGCACGGCTTGTCCGGCGTCGTCGCGTGCGTTCCTGCGGGCGCCGGGGCGGCCATGGCCGCGGAAGGTGCCATGGCACCTCCGGCGGCCAGGGCAGCCGATGCGGTCACCAGCGCCATACGCTTCGCGAAGTTCTGCATGACGATTCCTCTCCGGGGAACAGCGCGACCGGCCGGCTCGCGGTCCCGACTCGTTTTCGGAAGACGCTCTCCGTGGCCCTGGGGCTCCCGCCGCCTCGACCCCGACGAGACATCGGTCGCAGCGCACTGCCAGAGTCCTCTCGCGGAGGCGCGGGGGAGCCGGGCTTCGGAGGCTCTCCACCAGCATGCGCCGCTCTCTCGGGCGGCACATCGGGCGAACACCCCAAGTTCCACCGCGGGCACACCCCAGGTACCGGCGAGTCACCCGGGCACCACCACCCCGACGGCCTACCCGCCGGCATCGGTCCGGATCTTTTGCGCGGCTCCGGCCACGGAGAGAAACTGACGTGTGATGGACCTGCTTGAGCGAGAGGCCGTTCTCCAGGACCTCACCGGCCACCTGAAAGTGGCAGTGAGCGGCCCCGGACGTCTGGCCCTTGTGCGCGGCGAGACCGGCATCGGCAAGACCGCCGTCGTTCACCGGCTGGCCCGGCTGGCCGATCCCCACGTCCGGGTGCTGTCGGGAGCATGTGATCCGCTGGCCTCACCCCGCCCACTGGGCCCCCTGATGGACCTGGCCCCGCACCTGGGCGCCGCGACGCGCGACGCCCTGACCGGGGCGCTGTCCGGCACCTGCCGCTCCGACGAGGTCTTCGACCACCTGCTCGCCGACCTCGGCGCCTACCCGAGCCTGCTGGTCGTGGAGGACGTCCACTGGGCGGACGAGGCCACGATGGACCTGCTGCGCCATCTGGCCCGGCGCCTGCCCGGCGTTCCGGCGCTGGTGGTGGTCACCTACCGCGACGACGAAATCGGCCGTACCCACGACCTGACCGCTCTCCTCGGCACCCTGGCCGGTTATCCGTGGGTGTACCGCCACGACCTGCTTCCCCTGAGCCGCCGGGCCGTGGCCCGGCTCGCCGCCGGACACGCCGTGGACGCCGAGGAGGTGTACCGCGTCTCCGCCGGCAACCCGTTCATCGTCAGCGCGATCCTGACCGCCCCCGCCGAGCCGATCCCCGCCACGGTGCGCGAGGCCGTCGCGGGCCGCCTGGCCGCCCTGTCGGCCCCGGCACGCGAAGTGGTCGACGTGCTGGCCGTCCTCGGACGCCGGGTCTCACCGGCACTGCTGGCCGGCATCCTGCCGGCCCCGGAGGAAGCTCTCGACGAGGCCGTGGCCTGCGGCATCGTACGCACCGAGGGGCGAACGACCGAGTTCCGCCATGAACTGACCCGGCGGGCGGTGCTGGAGTCCGTGCCCGCCGCCCATCGCCTGCGGGTGCACCGGCAGGCACTCGCGTTGCTGCGGTCCGAGCCGGTCGCGGTGGACGACCTGGCGCTGCTGGCCGACCATTCCGAGGGCGCCGAGGACGCGACCGCCGTGCTGGAGTACGCGCCCGCGGCGGCCGCCCACGCCGTCGCGTCGGGCGCGTACCGGGAGGCGGCCGCGCAGTACGCCCGCGCCCTGCGGCACGCCGACGACCTGCCGGCCGACCAGCAGACCTCCCTGCTGGAGGGCCACTCGCAGGCTTGTCTGCTGTCCAGCCGGCTCGACGAGGGGGTGGCTTCCCGGCGTACGGCGGTGCGGCTGCGGCGGGAACTGGGCGACCGGCTGCGCGAGGGGGAGGACCTGCGCTGGCTGTCGTGCTGGCTGTGGCCGGCCGGGCGCGCCACCGAGGCCAGGCAGACCGGTCTGGAGGCAGTGCGGGTACTCGAAGGGCTGCGACCGAGCCGGGAGTTGGCATGGGCGTACCTGAACCTCTGCCAGTTGGCCTGCCACGAGCACGCGGGGGCCGCGGTGGCAGCCGCCTACGCCGAGAAGGCGGCCGCTCTGGGCGAGCGTTTCGGCGACGCGGGGGTGGCCGACCGGGCCCACTTCCACGCCGCGGCGGCACGTCTGCTGGGCGACGGCGCGGGGTGGGAGGACTGCGAGCAGGCGGTGTCCTGCGCGATGGCGCGGGATCTGCCGGTGGACGCGGGCTTCCTGGCGCTCACCCTGTGCTGGCTCGGCGCGTTGCAGCGTGACGCCGCCCGGACCACCGAGGCCGTGAGCCGGGCGGAAGCCTACTTCCTCGATCACGACCTGCTGCCCTACCTGTTGTGCGCGAGGGCCTGGGACAGCTGGGGACTGCTGAACAGGGGCCTGTGGACCCAGGCCGCCGACACCGCGCAGGAGATCGTGTCCCACCCCGGCTCACCACCGGTCGGCGAGGCCCTGGCCCTGACCGTCCTGGGTCTGGTGCGGGCCCGCCAGGGCAAGGCACCGGTATGGCCGCTCCTGGAGCATGCGGCGGGCCTGGTCGACTCGAACTGCCTTCTGGACACGGGTCTGGGGTGGGAGGCCCGGGTCGAGGCGGCCTGGCTGGCCGGTGACCACGAGCTGGCACAGAGCGAGGCACGCCGCGGGCTGACCGCGTTGGCGGATCGTACGCACCCCTGGCTGTCCGGCCCGCTGGCCTGCTGGATCCGCCGCGCCGGTGGGACGCCCCCGAAGGTGCCGGCCGCCGAACCCTACGCGCTGGAGCTGACCGGCGACTGGGCGGGCGCCGCGGCCCGCTGGGACGGGCTCGGCTGCCCGCACGACGCGGCGCTGGCCCGCCTGTCCGGTGACGCACCCGCGCTGCACCAGGCGCTGGCCGCCTTCGAATCCCTGGACGCCCGGCCGTCCGTGGCACGCACCCGCGCCGTGATGCGCGCCCGCGGGATCCGCCCGGTCCGGCGCGGCGCACGGGCTGCCACCCGGGCCAATCCGTACGGGCTGACCAACCGGGAGCTCGACGTCCTCAAGCTGCTGCACGAGGGCCTGTCGGACGCGGAGATCGCCGCGCGCCTGTACATCACACCCAAGACCGCCGGGCACCACGTGGGCGCGGTGCTGGCCAAGCTCGGCGTCCACACCCGCCACGACGCCGCCCGCAAACTGCATCCCTCCGGGCCGTGAGGGGAGTTCCGCGATGAGTGACAGGAAGGCGGCATGCCGGAGTGCCGCGGCTCTCTGCTTCTGCTGCGTCTCACTCGGGGCGTGGGGCGCACCAGCCGCAGCGGCGGGCGAATCGATCGCCCGGTGGGACAACTCACCGATCACGTACCCGAGTTCGCAACCCCAGTGCTATGCGACGCGCGATGCTCCGACGGAGATCGTGTGCTACCGGCATTCGTGGAAGGCCGAGTACAGGCACGGCGACGTGGTCTACGTGCCGATTCTCATCCAGGTCCCCAGGCCCGCGCATCCGTCGTCCGTGGTGATCGTCGACCGCTTGTCCGACATCCGTCCGAGCGGCACCTGACACGGCGTTTCCGCGGTCGCCGTTCGGCGTGGAGGCCGTCGTCGGACACGTCCTCGGGCACCTTGATCGCCATGCGCGCGATCTCGGTGTGGTCCCCGCGCTCGGTCCCGCCGTCGGCCACCCGGTCCGACAGCTTGCCGGTACGGCGGGCGAAGCGGTCCCGGGCCCCGGCGTCCGGCTCCGCGAGGTGCCCGCTCACCGCCGCCGCGCTCCTGACGGCCGGAGCCGGCCTGCTCCGGGCCAAGCGCCGCAGGACCGGCCGGCGGTAACCGGCACGCAGCGCAGACCCCGGCCCCGCAGCCACGGCACCTCGGATGCGGGGCCGGGGCGCGTGGCGCTCGGGACCGCACCGCGGCCCGGGGGGCCGCGGGGGGGGGCCCCCCGGGGGCGCGTGACCCCGTGGGGCGGGTGTGCGCATTGGTCGCGGGGGGGGCGGCTCCCCCCCCCGGGGCCTGGGACGTGGCCGGTG
>NZ_JBSFFI010000066.1:0-4594 GCF_053596035.1 Streptomyces sp. NPDC001781
ATGGTCCGCTTCGAGCAGGCCACCCGCCTGCTGCTGGGCGACGGCTTCAACGCGTTCGTCGAGGTCTCCACGCACCCGGTCCTGACCGGACCGGTGACGGAGACCGCCGAGGACGCGGGCGTGGTCGGCGGCGTCCTGGCCGTCGGCACCCTGGAGCGCGACAACGGCGGCGCGACCCGAGTGGTCACCTCGCTCGCCCAGGCCCACGCAGGCGGCCTCCCCGTCGACTGGAAGACCGTCCTGCCGACCGGCGACCGGCTGGACCTGCCCACCTACGCCTTCCAGCACGAGCGATACTGGCTCCACCCCGCCACGGCCTCCGACACGGTCGCCGCCGGCGGAGACGGCGCGGGCACCGAGACCGAGGCCCGGTTCTGGGCCGCAGTCGAGGGCGGTGACCTGACCGGCCTCGCCGACACCCTCGCCATCGAGGACGCGAAGCAGCTCAGCACCGTCCTGCCCGCGCTGGCGTCCTGGCGGCGGCGCGAGCAGGACCGGTCCGCGACCGCGCAGTGGCGCTACCGCGTGCGCTGGACGTCCGTCGCCGAGCCCGGCTTCGCCCGGCTGTCCGGCCCCTGGCTGGTGGCCGTCCCCGACTCGCCGGCCGGCGAGGAGACCGCGCGCCAGTGCGTGTCCCTGATCACCGCGCGAGGCGCGACACCCGTCACCGTCGTGATCCCGGCCGGGGTCTCGGACCGCGTCGGCGTCGCCTCACTGCTCGTGTCGGCGCTGCGGGAGTCCGGCACGGACGTCGGCCAGGTGGCCGGTGTGCTCTCGCTGCTGGCGCTGGACGAGACGGCCATGGACGACCACCCGGTGGTGGCCGTCGGCCTCGCGGCCACGCTCGGCCTGGTACAGGCCCTCGGCGACGCCCGCGTCGACGCCCCGCTGTGGCTGCTCACCCAAGGCGCCGTCGCCGCCGGACCGGCCGACGCGCTCACCAACCCGGCGCAGGCGCAGATCTGGGGCTTCGGCCGGGTCATCGCCCTGGAGCACCCCGACCGCTGGGGCGGGATGATCGACCTGCCCGCCGCCCTGGACACCCGGGCGGGAGGGCAGCTGGCCGCCGTACTGGCCGGCTGCGACGAGAACCAGGTCGCGATCCGGCCGTCCGGCATCTTCGGCCGCAGGCTGACCCGCGCCCAGCACGCCGGCGACGCCAAGCGGCACCCGGTCCGAGGCACCGCGCTGATCACCGGCGGCACCGGCGCCCTCGCCGGGCACACGGCCCGCTGGCTGGCCGGCCGAGGAGTGGAGCGGCTCGTGCTGACCAGCCGCTCCGGGCCCGCCGCCCGGGGCGTCGCCGAACAGGCGGCCCACCTGGCCGCGCTGGGCACCGGCGTGGACGTGGTGACCTGCGACGTCGGCGACCGCTCGGCGGTGACCGGGCTGGTGGACTGGACCGGCCGCAGCGGCCCGGCGCTGTCCACCGTGGTCCACACCGCGGGCGTGCTGGACGACGGCATCATCGAGCACCTCTCGCCCGACCGGCTGGAGACGGTCCTCGCGGCCAAGGCGGCGAGCGCGTCCTACCTGGACGAGGCCACCGCGGACCTCGACCTCGACGCGTTCGTGCTCTTCTCCTCCGTGGTGGCCACCACCGGCGGCCCCGGCCAGGCCAACTACGGCGCGGCGAACGCCTACTTGGACGCCCTGGCCGAGAACCGGCACAGCCGGGGGCTGCCCGCCCTCGCCGTGGCCTGGGGCCCGTGGTCCGGCGACGGCGTGGCGCAGAGCAACGAGGCGGCCCGGCAACGGCTGGCCCGCAACATGTGGGAAGGCACGATGGAGCCCGAGCTGGCTGTCCAGGCGCTCGGCGAGGCGCTCGACGGCACGGACCCCGTCCTCACGGTGACCAACATCGACTGGTCCCTGGCCCTGGCGGACCCGCAGGACGCGGCTCCCCTCCTCAAGGTGCCCGTCATGCGGGACCTGCCCGAGGTCCAGCGGCTCGCCGTGGTCCTCGCGAACATGGCCGCCGTCCCGGCGGAGGACGAACTCCTGCGCCGGCTGGCCGGGCAGAGTCGGGCCGAGCAGCTGCGCACCCTGACCGAACTGGTCCACGCCAAGGCCGCCAAGGTGCTGGGCTTCGCCTCCGCCGACGCCATCGAGAGCGACCGCGCCTTCAGCGAGCTGGGCTTCGACTCGCTGACCGCCGTGGAACTCCGCAACGAACTCGGCACAGCCGTGGGCCGACGGCTCCCCGCGACCCTCCTGTTCGACTACCCGAACGCCGCCGCATTGAGCGTGTACCTGTACGACGAACTCCTCGGCGACCTGTCGGACGACACCGCGACGCCGGTCACCGGCGTGGTCGCGGCGACCGACGACGAGCCGATCGCCATCGTCGGCATGGCCTGCCGCTACCCCGGCGGCGTGGCGAGCCCGGACGGGATGTGGGCGCTGGTGTCCTCCGGCACCGACGCGATCTCCGGCTTCCCGGACGACCGGGGCTGGGACCTCGACACGCTCACGTCGAGCGAGAACTACTCCTCCTACGTCCACGCGGGCGGCTTCATCGAGGACATGGCCGGCTTCGACGCCGACTTCTTCGGCATCAGCCCGCGTGAGGCGATCGCGATGGACCCGCAGCAGCGGCTGCTCCTTGAGACGTCGTGGGAGGCGCTGGAGCGGTCCGGCGTGGACCCGGAGGGGCTGCGCGGCTCCGCGACCGGTGTCTTCGTCGGCGGCTACTTCTCCGGCTACGGCTCCGGCGCGGAGATCGAGGGCGCCGCGCACCTGATCACCGGCAACGCCACCAGCATCCTGTCGGGCCGCGTCTCCTACGCGCTCGGCCTGGAGGGCCCTGCGGTCACGGTCGACACCGCGTGCTCGTCCTCGCTGGTCGCCATGCACCTGGCCGCGCAGGCCCTGCGCTCCGGCGAGTGCTCGATGGCGCTGGCCGGCGGCGTCACGGTCATGATCACCGCCGACGGATTCGTCGGCTTCAGCGAGAACAGCGGCCTGTCCCAGGACGGGCGCTCCAAGGCGTTCTCCGCCCAGGCCGACGGCATGGGATTCGCCGAGGGCATCGGCATGCTGGTCGTGGAGCGGCTGTCCGACGCCCGCCGCAACGGCCACCCGGTGCTGGCGGTCCTGCGCGGCAGCGCAGTGAACCAGGACGGCGCGTCCAACGGACTGACCGCGCCCAACGGCCCCTCCCAGCAGCGGGTCATCCGCGCCGCGCTGGCCAACGCCCAGCTCTCGCCCGCCGACGTCGACGTCGTCGAGGCGCACGGCACCGGCACCAAGCTCGGTGACCCGATCGAGGCGCAGGCGCTGCTGGCCACCTACGGCCGTCAGCGTCCGGAGAACCGTCCGCTGTGGCTGGGTTCGGTGAAGTCGAACATCGGGCACACCCAGGCCGCCGCCGGTGCGGCCGGCGTGATCAAGATGGTGCTGGCCCTCCAGCACGAGCAACTCCCGCGCACCCTCCACGCCGACGAGCCCTCGCCGCACGTGGACTGGACGGCGGGCGACGTCAAACTCCTGACCGAGCCGGTGCCGTGGCCTGCGGGCGAGCGGGTCCGCCGGGCGGCGGTGTCCTCGTTCGGCCTGAGCGGGACCAACGCCCACGTCATCCTGGAACAGGCCCCCGTCTCGTCCGACGCCGCTGCCTCCGACGAGGAGCCGGACGGGATCGAGTCGATCGAGCGTGCTGCCGAGGCAGAGGCCCCGGTGGTGTCGGGTGCCAGTGCTTGGCTGGTGTCGGGTCGTTCGGCCGCCGGTCTGTCGGCGCAGGCCGAGCGGCTGCTCACCTGGACGACGGCCCGGCCCGAGCTGGAACCGGCCCACGTTGCCTGGTCGTTGGCGGCGACGCGTTCGGCGTTCGAGCACCGCGCCGTGGTGGTCGGCGCCGACCGGACCGAGCTGGTGGCCGGGCTGGAGAGCCTCCGAGGCGAGGTGCTCACGGGTTCTGCGGTGTCGGGAGTGGCGCGGTCCGGAGTGCGACCGGTGTTCGTGTTCCCGGGTCAGGGTTCGCAGTGGCTCGGCATGGGTTGTGAACTGGCTGAGGTCAGCCCGGTGTTCGCGGCGCGGCTGGCGGAGTGTGAGGCGGCGCTGTCGGCTCACGTCGAGTGGTCGCTGATGGATGTGCTGGCGGGGGCTGAAGGCGCTCCGGCGCTGGAGGCGGCTGATGTGGTGCAGCCGGTGCTGTGGGCGGTGATGGTGTCGCTCGCGGCGGTGTGGGAGGCGGCGGGGGTTACGCCGGATGCCGTCGTCGGCCACTCGCAGGGCGAGATCGCGGCGGCGACGGTCGCCGGGATGCTCTCCCTGGAGGACGGCGCGCGGGTGGTGGCGTTGCGGTCGCGGTCGTTGAAGGTGCTGGCGGGCGCGGGCGGCATGCTGTCCGTGGCCGCCTCCGCGTCGCAGGTAGAAGGCCGGTTGGACGACCGTCTCGCGCTGGCGGCCGTCAACGGCCCGGCGGCGGTGGTCGTTTCGGGTGAGCCGCAGGCTCTTGAGGAGCTGAAGGCGCAGTTCGAGTCCGAGGGCATCCGGGTGCGCATGGTCGCGGTGGACTACGCGTCCCACGGCCCGCAGGTCGACCGTCTGGAAGCGGAGATCCGAGAGGTCCTGTCGGGCATAGCCCCGCGTC
>NZ_JBSFFI010000067.1:0-4013 GCF_053596035.1 Streptomyces sp. NPDC001781
AGCTCACGACCCATCCCCACCCACTGCGCACCCTGACCCGCGAACACGAACACCGTCCGCCCACCAGAACGCGCCACCCCCGACACCACAGAACCGCTCCGCGTCCCGGTGACCAGGCTCTCCAGACCGGCCGTCAGTTCCTCACGGCCACCGCCGATCACCACCGCGCGGTGCTCGAACACCGACCGCGACGCGGCCAGGGACCACGCCACGTCGGCCGGCTCCAGCTCGGGCCGGGCCGCCGCCCAGGCGGCCAGCCGCTCGGCCTGTGCCGTCAGCGCCTCGGCGCTGCGGCCCGACACCAGCCAGGCCGACACGCTGCCGGGCTCGACCACGGCGGGAGCACTCACCGCCGGCTCGTCGTCCCCGGTCTCCTCGACGGCCTCGTCGGCCTCGTCCCCGGTAGGCGCCTCCTCCAGGATCACGTGCACGTTCGTGCCGCTCATCCCGAACGCCGACACACCGGCCCGGCGCACCCGCTCCCCGGTCGGCCATGGCCGCGCCTCGGCCAGCAGCCGCACCTCGCCCGCCGACCAGTCGACGTGCGGGGTCGGCTCCTCGACGTGCAGTGTCCGAGGCATCTCCTCGTGCTGGAGCGCGAGGACCATCTTGATCAGACCGGCAGCGCCGGCGGCGGCCTGGGTGTGGCCGATCACGGACTTCACCGAACCGAGCCACAGCGGACGGTCCTCGGGGCGTTCCTGGCCGTAGGTCTCGATCAGCGCGTCGGCCTCGATCGGGTCGCCGAGCTTCGTGGCGGAACCGTGCGCCTCGACGACGTCCACGTCGGCGGAGGAGACAGCGGCGTTGGCGAGGGCGGCGCGGATGACGCGCTGCTGCGCCGGGCCGTTGGGGGCCGTCAGGCCGTTGGAGGCGCCGTCCTGGTTGACCGCGCTGCCGCGTACCACCGCGAGGACCTTGTGGCCGTTGCGGCGAGCGTCCGAGAGACGTTCCACGACGAGGACGCCGACGCCCTCGCCCCAGCCGGAGCCCTCGGCGTCGGCGCTGAACGACCGGCAGCGGCCGTCGAAGGACATGCCGCGCTGGCGGGAGAAGCCGACGAAGACGGCGGGGGTGGCGGCGATGGTGACGCCGGAGACGAGCGCGAGCGAGCACTCGCCGGAGCGCAGCGACTGCACGGCGAGGTGCAGGGCGACGAGGGACGACGAGCAGGCGGTGTCCACGGTCACGGCCGGGCCCTCAAGGCCGAAGCCGAAGGCGACGCGGCCGGACAGCACGCTGGTCGCGATGCCGGTGAGCAGGTGGCCTTCCGAACCGCTGGACTCGATCGAGGCTCCGGTGCCGTAGCCGGAGGTGTAGGCGCCGGTGAAGACGCCGGTCTGGCTGCCGCGCAGGTCGGCGGGGTCGATGCCCGCGCGCTCCAGCGCCTCCCAGGAGGTCTCCAGCAGCAGACGTTGCTGCGGGTCCATCATCAGCGCCTCGCGGGGGCTGATGCCGAAGAAGGAGGCGTCGAAATCGGCGACGTCGTGGACGAATCCGCCGTGCCGCGCGTAGGAGGTGCCGGGGTGGTCCGGGTCGGGGTCGTAGAGGTTCTCCAGATCCCACCCGCGGTTCTGGGGGAACGCGCCGATCGTGTCCGTGCCGTCGGCCAGCAGCTCCCAGAGCCGCTCAGGGCTGTTCGCCCCACCGGGGAAACGGCAGCCCAGGCCGACGATCGCGATCGGTTCCCGGCTGCGCTCCTCGACTTCCGCAAGCCGGCGGCGAACCTGACGCAGGTTGGCCGTCACGAGCTTGAGATAGTCGCGGAGTTTGTCTTCGCTCGCCATCTACTACCGCACCATCCCTGACCCTGTGGGGAATCGCCCGTGTTTTTTTCCGCCGCTATATCGAGCCGACTTTCGGGAAGCTATCCGCCCGTCGAGGAGGGCTGCAACGTCTCACTTGAACACCTCACGGGTGTTCAGACGCGGTTGCACGGCAGTCGAACAGCGTCTGGGAGGGCGTCCGGGGCAGGGGCCGAAACGTTACTCGGAATTGACTCGCGATTTAGAACAACAAACGAAGATGATGCCGGTCGGAATTCGGGCGCGGGGCGGTTAAATTTGCGCTGTCCCCTCATCCGATCCAGAGGAGCCAGCATGTCCGCATCCCCCTCCGAAGAAGCGCAGTGGCTCCGCCGCTACCAGCCGACCGAGAACCCCGTCGGCACGCTGCTGTGCCTTCCGCACGCGGGCGGGTCGGCCTCGTTCTTCCTCCCCGTCGCCCGCGCCCTCGCCCCTGACGTCGATGTGGTCGCCGTCCAGTACCCGGGCCGCCAGGACCGGCGCACGGAGCCGCTGATCGACGACCTGGGCGCGCTGGCCGACCGTATCCACGCGCTGCTCGCCCCGGCGCCGCAGCGTCCGCTGGCCCTGTTCGGGCACAGCATGGGCGCGCTGCTCGCCTTCGAGGTGGCCCGCCGCCTCGAAGCCGACGGCCACCGCCCGGCCCACCTGTTCGTGTCCGGCAGGCGTGGGCCCGCGACTTACCGGGACGAGCGCGCCCACCGCAGCGACGACGAGATCATGGCCGAGGTGCGCGCCCTGAGCGGCACCGCGTCCGCTCTGCTGGGCGACGACGAGATGATGCGCGCCGCGCTGCCCTCTCTACGCGCCGACTACAAGGCGGTCGAGACCTACCGGTGCGAGCCGGACGCGTCCGTGACCTGCCCCGTCACGGTCCTGACCGGCGACGACGACCCGAAGACCACCGTGGACGAGGCGAAGGCGTGGGACGGCCACACGACCGGCGCGTTCGACCTCCGGGTCTTCGCGGGCGGCCACTTCTTCCTCAGCGCCCACGCGCTGGAGATCAACCAGTTGCTGAAGCGGTCTTTCTAGCTAGCCCGTATATGACGAGACGGCGGCCTCTTTCTCGGAGGCCGCCGTCTCGTCGTGTCCAGAGTGTCCCGGGGTTACAGCTCCAGTTCCTTGTCGATGAGGTCAAAGATCTCGTCGTCGGTCGCCTCGCCGATCTCGCGCAGATCCTCGGCGTTGTCCGAGCGTCCGCTGCGGAAGTCGTGGACGAGTCCTTCGAGGCGGGTCAGGATCGCCGTGCGGCGCCGGCTGTCGGCCGCTGTGGCGAGCACCGATTCGAGGCGGTCGATTTCCTCGAGGACCAGTTGGTCGGGGTCGGCCGTGTCTGCCGTACGTTCGAGCAGGTACTCGGCCAGCGCCTGGGGGGTCGGGTAGTCGAAGGCCAGCCCGGCGGACAGGTGCACTCCGGTGACGCGGCTGAGCGCGTTGCGCAGTTCCAGCCCCATCAGCGAGGTGAAGCCGAGTTCGCGGAAGGAGCGGGTCGTCTGGAGGCGGTCCGGCCCGCCCACGCCCAGGACGAGTGCGGCCTGCGTCTTGATCAGCTCGGAGAGCGTCTCCAACCGCTGCTCCGGGCTGAGCCCGGCCAGCCGCGCGGCGAGGTCGCCGTCCGCCGGTGCGGCCGTCGCGGTGCTCGGGCCGGCCCGGTGGGCCAGTACGGCGGGCAGGTGGGGGTTGTCGTGGGTCAGGGTGCCGTTGTTCAGGCGGGCGGCGACCAGTGCCGGACGGCCGGTGCCGGGGGCGGCGTCGAGCAGGGCCAGGCCCTCGGCATCGGAGATCAGCGCGAGCCCGGCGCGTGCCATCCGGTCCCGGTCCCCCTGCTCCAGCGTGCCGGCCATGCCGTCGGCGCGTGCCCAGGGGCCCCAGTCCAGCGAGATCGCGGCGAGGCCCAGTCCGTGCCGGTACTCGGCGAGGGCGTCGAGGAAGGTGTTGGCGGCGGCGTAGTTGCCCTGTCCGGGGTTGCCCCAGACGCCGGCCACGGAGGAGAACAGGACGAAGCGTGAGACGTCCGTCCGGCTCGTCAGCTCGTGCAGGTTCCACGCGCCGAGTGCCTTCGCCCGCACCACGGAACGGACCTGCTCCGGGGTCAGGGTCCCGATCAGCCCGTCGTCGAGGACGCCGGCGGCGTGGAAGACGCCGTCCAGACGCTGGACCGTGGCGAGCACCGACTCCAGTGCCTCGCGGTCGGCGACGTCGCAG
>NZ_JBSFFI010000068.1:0-3927 GCF_053596035.1 Streptomyces sp. NPDC001781
GCCTGCTGCTGGGCGACGGCTTCAACGCGTTCGTCGAGGTCTCCACGCACCCGGTCCTGACCGGACCGGTCGCGGAGACCGCCGAGGACGCGGGCGTGGTCGGCGGCGTCCTGGCCGTCGGCACCCTGGAGCGTGACAACGGCGGTATGGCCCGGCTGGTGCGGTCCTTCGCGGAGGCGTACGTCGGCGGTCTCCCCGTCGACTGGACGACCGTCCTGCCGTCCGCACAGACCGTCGAGCTGCCCACCTACGCCTTCCAGCGCCAGCGCTACTGGATGGAGCCGTCCGCCGAGCCGGCCGTGCCCACGCCCGGTGACATCGCGGACAGCGCGGCCGAAGCCCGGTTCTGGGCCGCCGCCGAGGGCCGTGACCTGGCGCACCTGGCCGAGGTGCTGGAACTGGACGACCAGGAACAGCTCGGTGAGGTGGTGTCGGCGCTGGTGGCCTGGCGCCGCCGTGAGCAGGACCGTTACTCGACCGCGCAGTGGCGCTACCGTGTGGAGTGGTCCCCCGTCGCCGTGGCCTCCTCGGCCGCGCTGTCCGGGCGCTGGCTGCTCGCCGTCCCGGCCGCACTCGCCGACGACGAGTTCACCCGGAGCTGCACCGCCGCGCTGACCGACCGAGGCGCCGAGGTCGTCGTGGCCCGCGTCCCCGCCGAGGCCGTGGACCGGGCCGACATGGCCGCGATCCTCATCGAGACGCAGACGCAGACGCAGACGCAGCTCACCGGCGTGCTGTCGCTGCTGGCGCTGGACGAGACACCCATACCCGAACACCCCGTCGTCCCCCGTGGACTGGGCGCCACCCTGGCTCTGACGCAGGCGCTCGGCGACGCCGGGATCGGCGCCCCCCTGTGGGTCGTCACCCGTGGCGCCGTCGCGGCCGACCAGGGCGAGACCCTGACCGCCCCCGTGCAGACGCACGTGTGGGGCTTCGGCCGTGGTGTCGGACTGGAGCACCCGGAACGCTGGGGCGGCCTGATCGACCTGCCCGCCACGCTGGACGGCCGTGCCGCCGCCCGGCTGGTGGCGCTGCTCGCGTCCGGAGCCTCCGGCACCGAGGACCAGGTCGCGATCCGCGACTCCGGCGTCCTCGGCCGCCGCCTGACCCGCGCCCCCCGCCCCCGAGGCGACGCCCAGCAGTGGACGCCGCGCGGTACGACCCTCGTCACCGGAGGCACCGGCGCCATCGCCGGGCACGTGGCCCGCAAGCTGGCCGAGCGCGGCGCCCCCCGCCTGGTGCTGACCAGCCGCTCCGGACCGGCCGCGTTCGGCGCCGGAGTGCTGGCCGCCGAGCTGGCCGAGGCCGGGACCTCCGTCGACGTGGTGGCCTGCGACAGCGGACGCCGCGCCGACCTGGCCGGCGTGGTCGAGTGGGCCGGTCCCGCGCTCCACGCCGTGCTGCACACTGCCGGTGTCCGGCAGGAGACCGCCGTGCAGGCCACCGACCTGGCCGAAACGGCCCAGGTGGTGGCGGCCAAGGCGGCCGGCGCGTGGTGGCTGCACGAGCTGACCCGGGATCTGGATCTCGACGCCTTCGTCCTGTTCTCCTCGATCTCCGCCACATGGGGCAGCGGTCTGCAACCCGCGTACGGCGCCGCCAACGCCTTCCTCGACGGCCTCGCGGAGTACCGCCTCTCCCGGAACCTGCCCGCCACCTCGGTGGCCTGGGGCCCGTGGGGCGGCGGCGGCATGACCGACGAGGAGGGCGCCGCCCAGGGCGAGCGGCGCGGCCTGATGGTCATGGAGCCGGGCCGTGCGGCCGACGCGCTCACCCAGGTCATCGACCGGGGCGAACCGCTGATGACGGTCGCCGACGTGGACTGGGCGCGCTTCGCCCCGCCGTTCACCCTGCGCCGCCCCAGCCCCCTCATCGCCGACCTCCCCGAGGTCCGCCAGGTCCTCACCGCGTCGGCCCCCGACCAGACCGACGGCGCTGCCACGGGCTCCCCGCTCACACAGCGGCTCGCCGGCCTCTCCCGGGGCGAACAGGTCCGGCTGCTGATCGGCATCGTGCGGACCGAGGCCGCCCAGGTCCTCGACTACCCGTCCCCGGACGCGGTGGAGCCCACCCGCGCCTTCAGCGACCTGGGCTTCGACTCGCTCACGGCCGTCGAACTCCGCAACCGTCTGAGCGCGGCCACCGGCGTGCAACTCCCGGCGACCCTGCTCTTCGACGCCCCCACCCCCACGGCCGCCGCCGAGTACCTGCTCGCCGAACTTGCGGGCGTCCCCGACGACACCCAGGCCCCCGCGCCGATCGCCGCCGCCGCGACCGACGAGCCGCTGGCCATCGTCGGCATCGGCTGCCGCTACCCGGGCGGCGTCACCGGCGCCGAGGAGCTGTGGAACCTGGTCGAGGCCGGAACCAGCGCGATCTCCACGCTTCCGGAGAACCGGGGCTGGATCTTCGAGGACCGCTCCGAGGAGGAGGACGACTACATCGGCGCCTCCATCCGCGCGGGCGGCTTCGTCTACGACGCGGTCGGCTTCGACGCCGGGTTCTTCGGGATCAGCCCCCGCGAGGCGCTGATGATGGACCCGCAGCAGCGGATGCTCCTTGAGGTCGCCTGGGAGGCGCTGGAGCAGGCCGGGATCGACCCGACCTCGCTGCGCGGCTCCGCGACCGGCGTCTTCGCCGGCGCGTCCGCCTCCGGCTACGGCTACAGCTCGGGCCTCCAGAACGGCGAACTCGACGGACACCTCGTCACGGGCGTCTCGACCAGCGTCGTCTCCGGCCGTATCTCCTACGTCCTGGGCCTTGAGGGCCCCGCCGTCACCGTCGATACGGCCTGCTCCTCCTCCCTGGTGGCGCTCCACCTGGCCTGCCAGGCGGTGCGCTCCGGCGAGTGCTCGCTCGCGCTGGTCGGCGGCGTCATGGTCGCGGCCAACCCGCTCCTCTTCGACCAGTTCAGCCGCCAGATGGGGCTCTCCCCGGACGGCTCCTGCAAGGCGTTCTCCGCCGGGGCGGACGGCATGGGCCTCGGCGAGGGCGCCGGCATGCTCGTCGTCGAGCGCCTCTCCGACGCGCGCCGCAACGGCCACCGGATCCTCGCGGTCGTCCGTGGTTCAGCGGTGAACCAGGACGGCGCCTCCAACGGCCTCACCGCCCCCAACGGCCCCTCCCAGCAGCGCGTCATCCGCGCCGCCCTGGCCAACGCCGGGGTGCGGGCCGACGAGGTCGACGTCGTCGAGGCACACGGCACCGGCACGCCCCTGGGTGACCCGATCGAGGCCCAGGCGCTGCTGGCGACCTACGGCAAGGAACGGGCCGACGACCGGCCCCTGTGGCTCGGCTCGGTGAAGACCAACATCGGCCACACCCAGGCCGCCGCCGGTGTCGCGGGCGTGATCAAGATGGTGATGGCGCTCAAGCACCGCCAACTCCCGCGCTCCCTCTACTCCGAGCAGCGTTCACCGCACGTCGACTGGTCGGCGGGCAAGGTGGAACTCCTCGCCGAGGCCCGCCCCTGGGACGTGGCCGACGACCGACCGCGCCGCGCGGGCGTCTCATCCTTCGGCATGAGCGGCACCAACGCCCACGTCATCCTTGAGGAGAACCAGGAACCTGCCGAAGCCGCGCGTATTGAAGACGCCACTCCCGCGCCCCTGGCCTGGCCGGTCTCCGGACGCACGGCGAAGACGCTCACCGCGCAGGCGAGCCGCTTGTGGGAATGGGTGACCGCCCGGCCTGAACTGGAGCCGGCCGATGTGGCCTGGTCGTTGGCTGCGACGCGTTCGGCATTCGAGCACCGTGCGGTGGTGCTGGGCGCTGAGGGCGGTGAGTTGCTGGCGGGGCTGCGTGGTGTGGCGGCTGGGGTGTCGTCGGGTTCTGTGGTGTCGGGGGTGGCGCGTTCTGGTGGGCGGACGGTGTTCGTGTTCGCGGGTCAGGGTGCGCAGTGGGTGGGGATGGGTCGTGAGCTGGCCG
>NZ_JBSFFI010000069.1:0-3709 GCF_053596035.1 Streptomyces sp. NPDC001781
GCCGTCGACCGGCGGCCCCGGCCCGCAGCAGAGAGGAACCGGCCATGGCGAACACCTGGCCCATCTTCACCCTCCAGCGCTGGGACTGGAGCACCGGGACCTGGAAGACCCGCAACACGTACGGCCCCGACGCACGCGGTGAGGGCAATGCGTACTTCGCGGTGTCCAGCGAGCGCGCGTCCCAGACCGGGCCCATCCGGCTGCTGAAGGACGGCGCTGCCGTCGTCACCGACGACCCCCGAACCTACTACGACGACTGAGCCCCGCCCGGAGGCACAGCCCGCCGACCTCCGGCCGTCTGTGCCTCTCCCGAGGCCGCTCAGCCTCACCGACCAAGGAATGAGGAAACGATCATGAAGGTTCTTTTCAGCTCCCCCGCCGGCCACCCGCGCGGTTCCCGCCCCGCCGACGAGCAAGCCGACAAGGAGCGCGCGGCCGGGACGTCCGACGCCGAGGTCATCATGGACTTGAAGTCCGACACGTTCCAGGTCGTCACCGGCCGGCAGAGCAAGGGGAAGTGAGCGCATGGGCAAGACGAAGGCGTGGCCGTTCGGAACCGACGCCGTCCGGGACGACCCGCTCACCGCGCTGCGCGTCCCCGTGGTGGGCAGCTTCCGGCCGGGGTGGCGCTACGTCGCCGCGTACCTGAACACGGCCGATCCCGGCGTCCCCGACTACCTAACCCGCCCGCCGTTCGCCAGCGTGGAGCGGCCGACGGACCGCGAGGCGCAGATGCTCGCTTCGTACATCCGGGAGTACCTGTACCACTGGTTCCGCGAGGGTTACATCAGCCGGCTCGCCGAGCGACCCCTGGACGCGGACAGCGGGTGCAACACGGTCGTCTTCACCAAGTACGGCGAGGACGACTGGGGGTATGGGCGCGTCTCGTGGGAGTACGGCCCGACGTTCGTCCCCGGGCCGCCGCACTCACGCGGCACCCGGTACGCCCACGACAAGCACCCCGGCCCGCTACCGCTGGAGCAGGTCATGGACCTGGTGCACACCATCGCGTCCGACAAGCCGATGGAGCACTGGACTCGGTGGAAAGCCGAGCACCCGGAGGTTTTCGGGCCGTGCACCCGCTGCAAGGGGTCCAGCGTGGATCCGGAGCACACGGTTTCTGAGACGTACGGCACCGGGGATGTCCGGGAGCTGGAGACGCCCTGCGCGCACTGTCAGCTCGTCGCCGGCTGACCGCACCTTCTGAAGAACGACTGGAGCCCCGGGGGTTGTCGACCCCGGGGCTCCTTGGTTTAATTAAGTCATGGACCGTTAGGTCCGAGACCAAGGAACCAGGAAAGTAGGGCCCCATGACCAGCTACTCCGTAGAGCGGCCGACGCGCTCGCGCGGCACCCGTCCCGGACTCGTGCACCTGCGCCCCGGCCAGGCGACGACCGGTCAGCCGGTGACCGTCCGCACGCTGGACGAGCACGGCCGCGAGGTCGAGTTCCCCGCCGTCTTCGTCCGCGTGGACACCAACCGCACCCACCTGCGCTGCGTCGCGGAGGGTGAGGACCAGCCTCGCCGCTACCGGCCGTCCCAGGTTTTCCCGCGCCGCGTCACCTACCGCCGGTGGACCGTGGCCTTGCGGCACAAGGCCATCGCGGCCGACGGCAGCGGGGACGAACTGCTGCCCGTGTTCGTCAACGCGCGCACCGAGCTGGAGGCGCGGTACGAGGCGCTGAAGCAGGTCCGGGCCGGGCACGGCCCCCGGGCGTCCTGGAGCTACACCCTGCACTCCGTCAAGCGGGAGGGCTGACGCGTGGCACAGTTCATCGACCCTGAGCGGTACCGGTTTGTATCCGACAGCCTCCACGGCGTCGCCACGGTCGCTCTCCTGTGCGTCGCGTGCGGCGAGGCAGAGGACTGGGACGGCCGTATCCACGTGTTCGACTTCCTCTATCCGTCCTTTGGCGACGTGCAGAAGGTCATCGCCGAGCACGAAGGGGCCCGGCACGGCGCGGAGGTGAAGGCACTGCGCGCAGCGGCTCGCATCGTTACCACCGGCGCGCGTCACGGCTCCCCGTCGGGCGTACGGCGTGCCCTGCGACAGGAGCACGGCATCGACGTGACCTTCGCGGAGGTGCAGTCACTCCTCCGCCGGCTGGAGGCTGTCGGGATCGTCGGCCCGGTGGACCCCGGCAAGCACTCCCACCCGGTCCTGATGGACCCCGAGGCCGCGCTGGAGGCGCTGCGATGAACGACTACTGGAGCGACGAGGAGAAGGTGATCAGCCCGGCGTCCGAGCGGCTGCTGATCGACCTCGCCCGGTGTGACACCGGCGAAGGCGTGCGCGTGCGCTATCTGTCCCGGGGGCGGTACCACTGGGACGGGATGCGTGGCGCTCCGTACAACCGGGCCAGCTTCCGGCCGCTGTACGCCAACGACCTGGTGGACGACGGCGGCAACGACGCGGCGCCGGTGAAGGTCACCGAAGCCGGACGTAAGCGGGCCGCCGAGCTGGAGGAGCGGGCGGCAGCGAAGGGCCAGCGGCCGAAGTGGAAGCCGGACGCGGAGTCTCCGTCGGCCCTGCGCGCCCTGGCCGCCCTCGCCGAGTTCACCGAGCCGGTGTTGCCCTACAGCGGAAATCCCCGGGGCGTCTGGCACCTCGGGGCCCGGGACGGCTTCGCCGCGCGCGAGCTGACGTTCTGCGCCCTCGCGGACGCCGGATACGCAGAGATCATTCCGGGCGACTACATGGCCCGGCGGATCGTCATCACCGCCGCCGGCCGCGAGCGACTGAAGACCGTTCGGTCCCGCCGGTGATCGGTGGTAGACGTAGCCCTGGTGGGTTCGCGCGGCAGGAACCTGGACGGGAACTGGGCCTCGGCCCAGGGAGGTCAACCCGCTGCCGTACTTGGACGCCCCGCTCACCGGCGGGGCGTCTTCGTGTCCCCGGCCCGGGGTTGCGCCTGCCCCGGGTCCATGATTTAATTAATTCATCGGGACACGGACCAAGGAGAGCACGATGCAGGCGACCCACGCCCTCAAGTACAACAGCTCCACTGTCCACATCACCGGCCTGGCGATGCGGACGGCTGACAACGAGTACACGATGAACGCCTGCGCCGCCCTCACCCGGCACGGCTCCCGGATGGCCACCGCCAAGATGGCGGACCTGGAAACCCCCGAGCAGGCGCTGAAGGCCGCGAAGGCTCTCGCCAGCTCGCTCCGCAAGAAGGTCTGCAAGAGCTGCGAAGCCGCCGCCCTCGCGGAGCAGCCCGCCGGGACGGTCTACCGCTTCCTGGTCGCGCTGGACGAGGAGAACGAGGAGACCACGACGGTGGAGATCACCGCCGAGTCCTACGCGGAGGCCAAGGCCGAGGCCCGGAAGACGCCGGGCGCTCTGGCCGTCACCCGCCTGAACTGACCGCAGCGAAGCCCCGGGGTGGACCACCCCGGGGCTTCATGGTTTAATTAAGTCATCGGGAAGCCCGCCGGGTGGAACGGGCCGCGACCTCCTCGGAGGGGAAGCCGGCCCGGCGGGTCTCCCGAGCAGACCAGGGAACCAGGAACGCGAAAACCGCCGTCGGCCGTATGATCCGCACCGGCCGAGAGGCGCCCAGGGAGGGGAACCCACCGTGACGACCGCTGACCGCATCGCCGACCCCGGCTTCAACGCCGCCATGGCCCAGACCGACGCGGCCATCAACGAGCTGCGCGCGGCCGGCGTGCCGTACGCCGTGGCGATGGAGGTCGTGAACCGGG
>NZ_JBSFFI010000070.1:0-3669 GCF_053596035.1 Streptomyces sp. NPDC001781
GCGAACCCCAGCTTCCCGTCGGACACGCCCTCCATCGTCGTCATCGCGGCTTGCCTGGCTGCTACCCACCCCACCGACTGACCCCCGTCCACCGAGAAGCCCCGAGGTCCGCATGGACTCCGGGGCTTCGCCGTGCCGTCACTCGGCGAGCCGGCTGATCTTCCCGGCCAGGTCGGCGACCTCGGCCACCAGCTCGCTCCCGTGTGCGGCGTCGGCGGCGACCGCATCGGGGATGACCCGGCCCCGGAGCGCCCGGTGGGCCACCTTCAGCGCGGCCAGTCCCTGCTCCAGCCGCACCAGCGCGCGGGCCTGAACGGCCGTGTGGTCGACCGGCAGCGGTTCCGCGTCGGCGGCCGTCGGCTGTACCGGCACGCGGGCGTAGCCGAGTCGGCCGACGGCCTCGCGGATGGCCTCCGCCGTGACCTTCTCCCCCGTGGTCCGTACGGCCACGACGACCTCGCGCACGGCCGGTTCCCCGTGGTCCTCCATCACCGGGGCGAGGACGCGGGCGTGCGACTCCACCGGTGCCGCGTCGAAAATTTTCGACATGACCCGCATGACCGGCGCGGCGTCGATGAGCTGATACGCGCGGGAGCGGTCCATGTCCCACCGGGCGGAAATGTAGTCCTCGAACGTCGCGTGGGTGACCTTGTAGAGCCCGCCGTCCTCGTCGCGGATGGCGCGCAGGGCGGTCCCGGCCTCCACGACGAACCGTGCGCGGGCGGACTTCAGTGTCGTCCCGGCGGTCTCCTTCGCGCGGTCAATCGCGGCCTCGAACGCCTTCAGCCTCTCCTCGGCGGTGCCAGTGACGGTGGCCGGGTCGACGGGCTGCGGGGCGAACGGGTCCAGCGCGGGCGCGGCCGGTGTCGTTGCTCCGCTGTGCCGGGCGCGCAGGACGTCGGAGAGCCCGCCGGCCCGGCCGGGTGCGGGCAGGTTCTTCGGGCTCACCGCGCGGCCCCGTCCAGCACCTCGGCCAGCGTGCGATACGCGGCGGCATGTTCGGAGTCGGGCGCGTAGTCCACGACCGTCTTCCCGAACCGCCACGCCTCGGTGACGGTGACGGACAGCGGCACGGTGGCGAGGACGGGCAGTCCGTCCAGCTTGGCGAACTCCTCCAGCACGGACTTGGCGATCAGGCTCGCCGGGCGGCGCAGCAGGTTGACGACCAGGCCGTGCAGCTCCAGCGGCTTCACGCGCAGGTCCACGTCCACGGAGGCGATCTGCGGCAGCAGCAGTTCCAGCGCCCGAAGGCTGGAGTCCTCGGCCTGCACCGGGATGAGCACGCCGTCGGCGGCGGTCAGCGCGTTGTCGGTGAGGATGTCCAGGGAGGGCGGGGAGTCGATCAGGACGTGGTCGTACCGGCCGCGCGCCGGGGCCAGGATCTTGGCCAGCCGCTGCTCGCGGGCCTTCACCTTGTCGACGTCGCGCACGGCCATGAACATCTCGACCGTGTTGGGCACGACGTCGATGCGTCCGGCCGGCTCGGAGTGGGTGGCGGTGAGTTCGTCCAGCCCGGTGTGCTCGCCGATGAGCGCGCGGTACAGGTTGGCGGCGCCTGCCCCGGACGGCGCCTGGTCGACCTTGAGCCCGTCGGTGAGGTGGCCCTGCGGGTCCAGGTCCACGACGAGGACGCTGCGGCCTGCCTCGGCGAGGGCCCCGGCGACGCCGATCGTCGTCGCGGTCTTCCCGACGCCACCCTTCTGGTTGGTGACGGCGGTGATGCGTGTGGTGGTCATGACGGCGGAGCCTATCTGCCGCCGCAGGTGTGCACGGGTATTGCCCCACCTTCGGGCCTATGATTTAATCAATTCATCAGGAGACCGAGGACTGGAGAGACCGTGTACCCCGAGGACGACGAATACGAGTGCGTGGACTCGGACGGCTTGGCCTACCCCGAACACGACTATCAGCCGGGCGAGTACGAGTGCCGCCGTTGCGGCGCCGAAGTCAGCGACTGACCGCCGCGCGGCACCACCGACCAAGGAATGAGGAAACGGACATGCGGACGACGTGGGCGGTCTGGGCACCGGACGACATGCGCGACGCGGCGGAGTCGGAGGCCCGCGCGGGGTTCGACGCCCTCGCCGCGCCGAAGCGGCACTTCCTGGAGGTGCTGCCGTACCACGGCGCGTACACCGAGTACGAGGAGCACGTGGCCGCCTGCGGCCTGTGCCAGCAGGACGAGATGACCGACTGCCCGGTGGGCGAGGAACTGTCCGGCGCGGCCCGCATCGGGCTGGACGAGCAGCACCGCCTCGCCGCGAGCAACTGAACGGAAGGAACCGAGGAACGATGAGCGACGCGACCGAGGCCGTGGGCCGGATGATCGGCGAGTGGACGGCCGCCCGCGCGGCACTGACCGAGCTGGAGCGCGCGGAGCACCCGGACATCACCGACCGGTACGGCCGTGTGTGGACCTGGAAGCCGGGCGGCGGGGACGTCTACCGCCACGACAGCATGGCGTTCCCGAGGACGCTGGTGGAGAGCGGCGCGATCGGCCTGCCGTCCCAGTCCGTGCTCGATAACCCGAACTACGGCGAGCTGTGCGCCGTCTGCCTGGACGGCCGGGAGCGCAACGTCCCCGACTGCCGCCCGGAGTGGAACTGCGCGCACGTCATGCACCAGCGCGGAGCCTGACCCGCACGACCCCGAGCACCGCTGACCAAGGAATGAGGAAGATCATGCGACAGAGCACGAAGATCGGTGTGGGCCTGATGGCCGCCGGCGTGGGCAGCGCCGAGACCGCGACCGAGGCCCCGGCGCGCGGGGTGGCCGCCTTGGCGATGGCGGCCGGCGCGTTCACCGCCCTGGGGGCCGTCTCGCTCATCATCGGGTGGACGGTGCGCCCGCTGGACCGGGCGCCGGCGGCGTCTCAGCCCGCCGTCCCGCACGAGGGCGAGGCCGGGGAGGTCTGACCGCGCGTCACCAGCGAAGAAGCGATGCCCCGGGGTTGCCTGCCTCGGGGCATCGTGGTTTAATTAATTCATCGGGACGGACGACCGGACCGACAGACCAAGGAACGAGGAACCGACCATGAACATCACCTCCGAGCACATCGCCACCGCCGCCGAGAACATCGGCCTGTACGAGGACGACTACGCCGTCCGCAGCGCCTACAAGGGCTGGAACCTCACCCCCTGCGCCGGCGTGACCTTGCCCGCCGACCGCATGACGGCGTTCCTGGTCTCCCTCGCCGTCGTCCTCGCCGAGCAGGGTCGCGCGGAGGACGCGCTGAAGCTGGCGGCGAAGACCGACACCGAGACCCTGGGCCTGGACTTCACTGTCTACTGGCCCGGCGTCCAGCTCGCCGCCTGACCCTCCCCACCGGGCCGTTAGGCCCGAACCCGCTCCCGTGGGGTAATGAAGCCCGGCGGCCACACGGCCGCAGGCGCCGGCTCACGGCCGGCCGGGAGCACGCCGCCCCTCACACGGCACCGACCAAGGAAAGAAGGACCCATGGCGAACCGCGACCCGTACGTGCGGACCCGCGAGGCCCCGCGTACCCGGCACCTCCCGATGACGTGCGACTGCGGCCGGGTCTTCATCGAGAAGACGGAGCCCGACTGGCCCGGCCTGTGCCCGGTCTGCTCCAGCGCGGCCGACCTGGAACTGACCGGCCGGCACTACTGACCCAGGAAGGCAGGACCCATGGACTACACGATCCCTGGG
>NZ_JBSFFI010000071.1:0-3350 GCF_053596035.1 Streptomyces sp. NPDC001781
GTCTCCTCCAGCACGGCGGCCCGGATGGCGAGCACGCGCACCGCGTCCTCGGCGCAGCCGGCCACGTCCGGCATGTCCTCGTCGGCCGACCAGGCGGAAAAGATGCGGGCCGCGCGGCGGGCGGTGACGGCGGGCGCGGGAAGTGTGAGCACGGCGGTCATCGGGTCCTCCAGGGGTCGGCGGGCTACGGGTCTACCCTGCCTGGCGTCAGGGGGTGTCGTCGGCGCCCTAACAAGGCGTCATTCCGGTGTCATTTCACGGCGGTTCGGGTACAACAGGGGTATGGCCACCACACAGAACCTCGCCCTGCGCGCCGTGCGTGAGGGCATGTTGATGAGTCAGCAAGACCTCGCCCACGCCCTTCAGCGGGCCGGGGCTCCTACCGCGTCCAAGAGGCTGGTGCAGCGCTGGGAGCACGGGGACATCGCGTGCCCGCAGCCGGCGCACCGCCGCGCCCTGGAGCGCGTCACCCGCCGGTCCGCCGAAGAACTGGGGTTCAGCGTCTCCGGGACCGGCGGCGCGGATCTGCCGGACAACCCTGCCGACCAGCCGGCCGCGTCGCTGCACAGCCTGTCCGGAGTCTGGCTGTCCCGGTACGAGTACCCGTCGTCCGGGCGGGGCGGGACGTTCGTCGGGCTGCACCACGTCGTGCTGCTCCAGCACGGCTCCCGGCTCACCGTGCAGTCCCTGCCCGGCGCTTCGTCCAACCCGCACTCCCCGCTGTCCATGGACCTCACCGTGGACGGGATGACCGTCACCGGCGTGTGGACCGAGCAGACCGCGAAAGACGGGTACTACAAGGGCGCCAGGTACCACGGCGCGATCCAGATGCTCGTGGACCCGACCGGCCGACGGCTGGAGGGCATGTGGGTGGGCTTCGGCAAGGACTTCTCGATGAACACTGGCCCGTGGTCGCTGTCCTTCCGCACGGCGAACCGGTCCCGGCAATCCCTCGCCCAGTTCCACCGGCCCCCTGCCGCCGACGAGCACTGATGGAAGGATGTGCGCCATGAAGCCTTTGGACGTGCGGCCCGACATCGACGCGGCAACCTCCCGCCTGCCCAGCGCGCTCGGCGCCAAGCGGGAGATCAGGAAACTCCCGGAGGTGCTGTGGGATGGCGAGACCGTGGAGACCCTGGCGATAGGGCAGTACGGCGGCGGGCAGGGCCTGGTCGCCATGACCGACAAACGGCTGCTGTTCTTCAAGCACGGGTTCCTGTCCCAGACCCTGGAAGACTTCCCGTACAACAAGATCAGCTCCGTGCAGTGGAGCGCCGGGCCGCTGATAGGCACTCTGACCGTCTTCACCTCGGGCAACCGGGCGGAGATCAAGGCCATGCCGAAGGACCCGGGCCGGGCGCTGGCCGACAAGTTGCGGGCCCGCCTCGCCGGTATGTGAGCCGTCCGACCCCGAGCCCCTTGGTCCGCAGGGCCTCGGGGCTTCGTCGTGTCCAGGGTTGCGCGCACGGAGACAGTCATGGTTTAATTAATTCATCGGAACACGGAACCCCGGGAGGAACCGACCATGACTGCCACCACACCTGACCCCGTCCACCTGGCGATGGCCAGCGCCATGCAGGGGCTCACCGTCGGATACCGCCCCGTACCCGGGATGCCTGGCGGGGGAGACCACACCGTCGTCGGTTCGTGGGTGCGCCCCGGCACGGGCGACGTGATGCTCAACTTGTTCCGGGCGGCGCGCGGCAGCAACGACGTGGACCGCAAGACAGTCGCCCAGGTCACGGACGTGGAGGTCGCGCCGGAGTGCGTGGCCGACTACACGAAGCGGCTGCCCGAGGAGTACGCGAAGGTGACGTCCGCCTGATCGCCCCGCCGCATAAGCCCCTTGGCCCGCAGGGCCTCGGGGCTTAGTTGTGTGAGTTGGTGCGAGCGTGCGTCGGACGTACAGTGCGGGACGCGGCCCCGGACTTCCTCGGGTCGGGTGCGCAGGGGTGCGTGAGCCCCGCCGGTGTGGTGGCCAGGCGGGGCTCACGTGTGTCCGGGGCGCAGTGCCCCGTCTGCCGTGAAAACGGCGAATCGGGTGATCGCGGCTACCATGCGCCCCGGATCCGATCCGGGAGGTAGCCAGTGCCGTGGTACGACGCCTTTCGCCGTGGCAGCGTCGTCAGCTCCGTGCCGCCGCCGGCCGCAGCCCCCGACGCCCTGACGGCCGCCGCCAGCCCGCCGCGCGGTCCCGAGGCGCAGTTCCTGCGGCACACCGAGAAGTGGCAGCACGAGGTGTGGCGGCACTACGACACGCTGGGCGAGTTCAATTTCGGCACCGACTGGCAGGCCAACATGCTGTCCCGGGTGCGCCTGCGCGCGGCCCGGCTCCAGCCTGACTCGGACGAACCGGAGATCGTCACCAGCGGCACGGCCGCCGATCTGATGATGCGGCTGTCCGGCGGGGTCGGCGGCCAGGCGCAGCTCATGCGCCGGCTGTCCATTCAGCTCTCCCTCCCCGGCGAGGGCTACCTGGTCGGCGAGACCACCGACCGGGCCGAGCAGTGGCAGGTCCGCTCGGTGGATGAGATCCGTTCTCAGTCCGGCACGTACCAGGTGATGGACGAGAACTCCGTCACCCCCGGCCAGGACTGGCGCGACCTCGCCCCGGAGCACCACGTCGTCCGCGTGTGGCGCCCGCACGGCCGCTATTTCCACATGGCCGACTCCCCGGCGCGCAGCGCCCTGGAGTGTATGCGCGAGCTGGAACTGATCAATCGGAAGATCACGGCGGAGTACCTGTCCCGGCTCGCGTCGGCTGGCATCGTCGCCATCCCGGACGAACTGAACTTCCCGGTGCGCGAGGAGTTCGAGGGCGCACCGAACCCGCTGATGGCGGAGTGGGTGGAGATCGCCGCCACGGCGATCCAGAACCCGGGCACCGCGTCCGCCGTGATCCCGATTCCGCTGGTCGGTCCGGCCGACGTCATCGACAAGATCAAACACATTGACTTCACGCTGGCCATCGACCAGAAGACGATCGAGCGGCGGGACTCCGCGATCCGGCGCCTGGCTACCAAGATGGACATCCCGTCCGAGATCATGACCGGCATGTCCCAGGCGAACCACTGGACGGCCTGGCAGATTGACGAGGGCGCGCTGAAGGCGCACATCGCGCCGCTCGCCGAGCTGATCTGCGACTCCCTGACGCGCGGTTACCTTCAGCCCCGGCTCGCCGCGTCCGGCGAGGAGGACCCGGCGCAGTGGGTCGTCTGGTACGACATGAGCGAGCTGGCGCTGCGCCCGGACCGCTCGGCGAACGCGGTGCTGGCCTACGACCGGCAGGAACTGTCCGGCGCCGCGCTGCGCCGGGAGTGCGGATTCGATGAGGACGACGCACCCCAGCC
>NZ_JBSFFI010000072.1:0-3331 GCF_053596035.1 Streptomyces sp. NPDC001781
AGTCGAACGAGAACGCGTCCAGCACGGTGGCTGTCACTTCAGTGACCCGGTCCTCGGGGACGCACAGCACGACCTCGTCGTGGACGACGCAGCGCAGCCACTCGGTCGCCTCCGGGGCCCGGTCGACCAGGCGCAGCAGGGCCTCGCACATGATGTCCCGGGCGCCGCCCTGGCCCATCAGCGCAGGCGCCTGCGTCCACGCGCGGTCCGGGTTGCAGCGCATGAGCCGCCCGAAACCGTTGTCGAGCATCTGCCCGGCCGCGCCCCGGTCGCGCACCTCCTGCCGCCAGGCGCACAGGACGGGGTACGCCTCGTTCATCCGGTCATCGAACTTCTGAGCCAGCTCCAGCTCCACACCGGAGTTAGCGATGCCCTTGACGCCCATGCCGTAGTTCCAGCCGTGGCCGATCTTCTTGGAGTTGTCGCGCCACTCGCCGTCATGCCTGCCGAACACCATGTCGGCGATCATCGAGTGCGCATCCGCACCCGGCGCGAAGTTCTCCATGTACGCCGGGTCCTGGCAGTGCCCGGCGATGGCGCGCATGTCGACCTGGTCAAGGTCAAAGCAGATCAGCAGGTGGCCGTCGTCGGCGATGAGCGGGCGCCGCTGGTGCACCTTGCCGCCGCGCTTGGCCATGTTGGTGACCGACGGGCGGACATACGCCCACCGGCCCGAGCCCTGGAGGTCACCGACCTGCGGGTGGATGCGGTCGCCCACCAGGTGGTCCATGATCTCCTGGTACTTCTGCACCGAGGACGTGACGGTGACGATGTGGCCGCACATCTCGCGCAGCGCGTCCACGTCGGCGCCCCGGTCGGCGAAGGTGCGCAGCACGTTGGGGTTGAGCATGGCGGGCACCTGGCGGGCGCCGGCGCCCTTGCCGAGCATGTAGGACGCCTCGCCCAGCGCGTCCTTGTTCAAGCTGATCATCCCGGACGCGGTCTTCGGGTAGAACGCCGCGCCCCGGTCGGCGAACGCCGCGATGATGGCCTCGCGGCCCTCGGTGGTGGACAGCGGGGACTTCACCGGCTCGTCGGTGAAGACGCGGTTCTTGCCCCGGCCCTTGCCGACCGACTTCGTCAGCGGCACGCCGCAGTGCTCGTGCAGCCACTCCAGGGACTGGCGCTTCTTGTCGGCCTCCGCCTCGGCCAGCTCGCGCAGCACGGGGACGTCGACCTTCCAGCCGGTCAGGGTGGGCCGGTGCTGGAGGTGGGCCACGCGCATCTCACGTCGAACATAGTTCGAGGGCTCACCCAGAGCGCGCCGCACGCCCCGGGTCGCCTGAAGGTCGCCGCTGAAGTAGTCGCGCAGCTCGTTGACCGGGATACGGCCGTAGCCGAGGTCCGTGCGCTCGGCTTTGTCCAGCTTGCGGCCGTCGATCTCCTCCGGGCCGTACTGGTAGGCGAGGGCGGGCAGGTCGTCCGTCTTGCCGTTGACGCCGTGGCGCCGGGCTGTGGCGTCCAGGCCGTAGTAGCCCTTGGTCGCCCACGGCTTCTCGTGCGCGGCGCCGGGCGGGTCGATGGTCTGCTGCCAGCGCAGGGTGTCCACCGTCTTGGCGGCCAGCTTGTCGTAGTCGGCGCCGTGGTGGCGGGCGAGCGCCATCAGGTCGAACCCGAGCAGGTTGTGGCCGTGCAGCTCGTCGGCGTCCTCCAGCCGGCGAATTAGCTCCTCCACGGAGTTAACAACAACCTCGGTGCCGTCGGCCTCGATGTACCCGGCCAGCCGGACGTACGGGTCGCCGCCGATGTCCTTGTGGGTGAACAGGTGCTTGGCGCTGTGGGTCTCCAGGTCGAACCCGACCGCACCGCCCCGGCGGACCGGGACGGCCTCGGCGGCGGGCGCCTGCGGCGGGGCGGGGACGGTGGCCGCGCGGGGTGCCGGAATGGATTCCGCTTCCGCGAAAGGATCGCCCGCGAAGGGGTCCGTCTCGGAGGCCGTACCGAGTTGTGTACCCGCTGTACCCACTTCCCCGGTTACCTCTATAGGGGAGCCAGATTTTCCGTTAACCGGAGTACCGGGTACAGGGGGTACACCTCCGGAACCATCTGTTGTGACCTGGTCTTTTCCGTTCGGGTCCTGGAACCGGACGCCGAGCCACGCCTGATAGTTGACGCCGATTTTGGGGCTCCGCTCCATGGAGGACAGCCCCTCGCGGGCCCTGATCTTCTTCCGCTGGACCGTGTTCCGCGCGCACTCGTCGTGGCTTCCGAATCGGCTGACGAACGTGCGGTCCGTCCACTCCCGGTGGCCCTTGTCGGCCAGGTACTTGTTGAAGACCTCGTGCAGCTCCCGGGCGAGAACGTGGCTGTTCCAGTCGAACGACAGGCAGTCCCCGATGAACGACAGGACCAGGTCCGACTCCTTGCGCCACTCCAGGGTGTCCTTCTCCACGTCCTCGGGCAGGGTCGGGAAAATCTGGTCGGCGGCGTACCACTTGCGGGCTCCCTCCACAGCCCACGCCAGAGCAGCCTCCCAGACCCGCTTGTCGGTCCGTACGCGCTCCCGGAGCGTCATGTCGGCCCGGCGGTCCATCGGACCCGTGCACGGCTCCCACGGCTTGCGGTAGGTGTACGGGAAGCGGACGAGGGCCAGGCGCCGCCACGTGCCGTGGTCCGTCTGGTCCACGATCGGCTTGTGGTTGGTGTTGATGATCAGGCTGTGCGTCGTGACGAAGGTGACGTTGTCCTGCCGGATCTTGCGTGCGGTGATCTGCTCCGTGCCCGCCAGCTTCTTCACCCGGTTGACGTCCAGGTGACCGGCCTCCGGGGTCTCCTCCAGTACGGCGAGGCGGGCGCCCATGAGCGGCATCAGCTCGGTGGAGTGACCGTCCGACGCGTTACCCAGCAGCGCCTTGTCGGGGACCATCGTGTGGTAGCCGTTCCGGGTGCCGGCCGCCTTGGAGATGCCGTCGACCACAGTCGACTTGGCGTTGGACCCGCCGCCCTGAAGAATCAGGATCAGGTCGTCCGGCGGGGTGTGGCCGGTGAGGCCCTGACCCGTGCGGATCTGGAACCACTCGCGCACACTGTCGGGGATCGCTTCCAGGGACTTGTCCCAGTCCGCGTGGTGGTGGCCGGGGACGTAGTCACATCCGGTGATCTTCGTCATCAGCCGGTCCGGGTCGTGGGGTGTGAGCACGCCCGTGCGCATGTCCAGGATGCCGTTCTGGCAGTTGAGCGCGTCCGGCTCGGAATCGAAATCAGTCGCAAAGGCTTCGAGGATGCCCCGGGACAGCTTCAGCAGGTTGCCCAGCTTGGAGGCCGCGAGCGCCCCACGCCAGCCGTCCATCTCGCTGCGGTAGTCCTTGCTCGGCTCCTCGCGCTGCTTGTC
>NZ_JBSFFI010000073.1:0-3023 GCF_053596035.1 Streptomyces sp. NPDC001781
AGTCCTTGCTCGCCTCCTCGCGCTGCTTGTCGAGCACTCGCGTGAACCCGGACAGCGCCCACTGACGGATCTCCTCCATCACGGAGGCGTCGGTGCACTCGTTCCACACCTTGCCGTCCCAGCGCATCCATCCGAGCCCGGCCGCCCACCGGTACTTGCCGTCCAGGGCCTCGGCGCACGCGGTGTCCGCGAGGACGGCGTCACTGAAAGCGGCGTCCCTCGTGTTGTCGCTGGGGATCTCTCTCGTGGCCGCGTCCCGCAGACCGTCGAGGTCCCCGCCGGCGTGAAAGTAGTCATCCACCCCCTTGACTTCGGTCTCGCCGGCTTTCTCCGGGACGATCAGGTACCTGATGTCCGCCGCGCCCTTGGACTCCAGCCAGAGGCCGAGTCGGCGCATGGCGTTGAGCACCATGCGGTTCGTCTTGGCGTCCGCGTCGAAGCAGACGACGACCGTGCGGCCCTTGAGCGGGATGTCCTCCCAGTCGCCCAGGGTGCCGTGGGTGCCACGCCAGTTGTAGACGCCGGACAGAGTGACGACGGGGATGCCCTTGGAGGCGAGAGCGTCGGCCTTCTTCACACCCTCAGTGATCCACAGCGGCGCCGAGACGGTGCGCACCGCGTTCGCCATCATCGGAGGGACGTCCAGGCGCGACTTCCCCTTGGAGGCCGCGTACTTCACCCGCTTACCCTCGTGCGGCTGCGGCTGACCGGGCTTGAACATCGCGCCGATCCGCTCGCCGGTCACCCGGTACAGCGGGATGAGCAGGCCGGGAAAGGCGCTCTCCTCGCGCCACGCCCATACCGGAATGGACTCCTCGCGCAGCCGCGCGCGGTCCTCCTCGGTGCCGTACAGGGTTTCGTAGCCCCGGGCGTCGCGCACGTCGGGGCTGATCACGCTGGCGTCCAGTTCCGCCGCGTGGTGGTCGGACACCTGCCCCGGGTTCGTCTCCACGTAGGTGGTCATCGCTTTCCTCGTTCCTTGGTCAGTTCTTCCTTGGTCGGGGTGTGGGGCGTGGTCCTCACGGTGGTGGTCTCCTCCCCTTCCGGCCGGCGGGTGCGCGGCGGTCGAACCGGGCCGCGTGAGCGGCAGCCCACGCCGTCCGGAACTCCGGGCCGGTCCACATGCGGTGCACGTCGGCGACCATGCCGCTCGGGTGCCAGACGCGGACGGTGTGGTCCCGCCCGCAGACATCCCCCGAGCGGTGCAGTCCGCGCACCGTGAACAACATCAGACCCGTCTTGGTGACGAGCCCCGCCCAGCGTGGGTCGTCAAAGGTATCCGCGTGGGGCTTAATCTCCATCCACGCCTGGTCAGCGCCACGGAACGGCCGGATCCGGAAGTCGGGGAGGTAGCCGCGCGAGCCGATGCGGTACGCCTGCGGCTCGTACTCCCACGGGATGCCCGCGTGCTGGAAGAAGGTGATCCAGCGGGCCTCCAGCCGGCTGCGGGTGGTCACCCCGTGCACGGTGGTCGGTATCGGCTTGACGACCTCGTACAGGTTCACGACGCGATGCCGGACACGGCGGCCGGCGAGGACGACGCGACGCTGACGACGATGGGCGTGTTCCGCGCGGCGATCCACGCGTCCGCCTGCTCCGTGGAGATCAGGACCCGCCCGGTGGGCGTCTTGTGACGGTCCAGCGGCACACTCGGGTCGTCCAGCCACCGGTACACCGAGCCCGGCGCGACGTCCGCGCGCTCGGCCACCTGCTTGACGGTCAGGTACTCGTCCACTGCTCCTCCTTGACGGTTCGTTACGTGCTCGGTTCGATGATACCCACGTTTACACACGCTTATACGCTGGGTATCATAAAGGACAGCGGGGCCCGACGGAGCCACGCCGACCACAGACCAAGGAACCCCCGGGACGCCGGGCCGGAAGGCGCCCGACCGGGCCCCGTGACACGCGGGTTCGGTGATTGTGCGCCTCACTGGGAGGATCACGGACTCATGACCACGGAACAGATCGCCTACTACGCCACGCTGAACCTGCTCGGGACCGGGTTCACTCCGGTCTCCGTCGATGACGCGCCCCTGATGCTGACGCTGGAAGACCTGCGCTTCCGGGCGCTCGCCTCCGCCATGCCGCCGGGGCCCAAGGTGCGCTGCACCTACTGCTCGCAGCCGTTCGCCTACGACGGGCCGACGGACGGCGAGCACTTCGCCGAGCTGTGGGAGCACCTGATCGTCGTGCACCACCGGCAGATCCCGTCCGCCGACGGACTGGCCAGGATGGCGTGGCACAACCCGCAGTTCCCGCCGGCGGTGGCGGCATGAGCGGCGAGACCGCGACCGCGTACCGGGTCCTCTACATCGACGCGGACGGGCACGAGCAGTTGACGGCCGCCATGCCGTACGACGCGGCGTATGCCCGCGCGCGGCAACTGGAGGGCCGGGGGTTCTCGGTCGTCTCCGTCATGGAGTCCGGCGCCGCCGTGGCCTACATGGAGGACCGCTACTCCCCGACGTACCGGGGCGTGAAGGTCCCGGACGGCCTGCGGGACGACAACCAGCCGTATGTCTTGTACGAGGCGTGGAAGCGCGGCGTGGACTCCGTGCTGGGGGTCGTCGTGCCGCTCCTGGACGAGCTGCACGACGATGAGCCGTGTGTCCTCGACCACCACGGCTACTGCCAGATGCACGGCCTGCCGCAGCCTGGGCCGTGCCCGGACGCCGTGGCCACCGAGTTCATCGCTGCGGCGGCAGCGGGGAGGAGCGAGACGTCATGAGCCCGGCGAGTCAGACCCTCCAGCTCCGCCCGTACCAGCGCGAGGCCATCGACGCGGTACAGGCGGCGTGGGCTGACGGGATGCAGCGGCCGGCCGTCGTGCTGGCCACCGGCATGGGGAAGACGGTCGTCTTCTCCCGGATGGCGGCCGAGCACATCGCCGAGCACGGCACCCGCGTGGTCATCCTCGTGCACCGTGACGAGCTGGCCGACCAGACGCTGGACAAGCTCAAGCAGACCGAGCCGGACCTGTTCACCGGCAAGGTGAAGGCCGCATCCGACGGCATCACCGCC
>NZ_JBSFFI010000074.1:0-2847 GCF_053596035.1 Streptomyces sp. NPDC001781
TGGGGGAGCGAGCACATTGAGCCCCACCGCCTTTCCCGCCGGTCCCGAACACGGGCACGTCACCTTCCTGGGTGCCGGACCCGGAGATCCGGGACGGGTGCGTCTCTTCCTGCGGCGGCGTGACGCAGACGCCGGCCTGCCCGATGTGGCAGGTGCCCCACAGCGCGGCGTGGCCGTACACCCGGCCCTCCGGGGTCACAGTGATGCCGGTGGGCACCGACAGGCCCGGGTTCTTGAACCAGTCGACCGGCGGCCGGACCGGGGCTTCCACGGACGCCACCCGCGCCCGGGGGACTCGCGCTTCCCGGACGGCGCCGATGGGCTCGCCGCCAGCGACGACCGCGCCGTCCTCTCCGAGCAGCGCGATGTACGCCTCCGCGAAAGCGGGGATGTCCACGAGCGTGGCCGCGCGGATGCGGCCCCGGTTGAACACGACCTTCTCCGGGGACGCGAAAAGCTGCGCGAACGGGTCGCCCTCGCCGTCCTCGTCGGGGTCGGCAGGCCAGACCAGCTCCATGTCGGCGTCCTTGATGGAGTCGACGTCCACCGAGACACCGCGCAGGAACTTCCCCTTGATCTTGTCGTGCACGCGCTGGCCGTCCTCGTCGGAGAGGTCCAGCACGCCCTCGCCCATGACCAGGCCGCCTTCCTCGCGCCACACCCGGTCGATGCGGCCGACGTTGACCGCCACGGTGTGCGGCTCACCGCCGTGGGAGTCTTCCTTGTTCCAGCGCAGCGGCAGCGGCAGGTCGGCCCACGTCAGCGACTCGGGCTTGAACTCGCGGCCGTCGCCGGTCTCGATGCCCTCCACGGTCAGCGGCCCCCGCCACGGTGCGGTCGGGCCGTCGCCCATCTCCTCGGGCTCCGGGCCCAGCACCTGCTCGGCGTCGGCCGCCGCGCCGTGCGCCAGGGTCTCCGCCTCGCCGGCCGCCTTGTTCTCCTTCAGCCGCTTGTCCTTCTTCGTGCCCGGGTTCGGCTCGCCCCGGCGCAGCTCCTCGGTCTCGCCGGCGGCGGTCTCGGTGTTCGTCTCGGACGCGGTCGTCATCGGTGGTTCTCCTTCCGCCGCGTGCGCGGCCCGTTGGATGTCTGCGCTGGCGGTCGCCGCGTCGTCGTTCTGTCCCCACACGGCGATCAGGAAGCCACGGCACGGGTTGCCGTACGAAGCGCCGGCGCAGTCCCGGAAGCCCATCACCGGGTACGCGTCCATCGCCTGCGCGAGGGACGTGAACTCCGAGCCGTCGACCGCCTTGCACGGCCCGCACGTGCGCTGGTCGTTCAGCTCGCTCGCCGCGTACAGCGACGCCTCGGGCGCGGCCCGGAACACAGCGAGCCGGCCCGCGTTCTGCGCGGCCGTCATCGCCGAACCGACGGCCCCGCGCATACCGGGCTTGTCGTCGGCCAGCGCGCGGTCCACCTCCCCGGCAACCGCCTCCGGGGTGGAGCGGGAGCGCAGGAACCCGGACAGCATCCGCTTGGCCGCCTGGAGCATGGACCCGGCGATCAGGTCGGAGGAGAAGGCGGCCACCGAGCGCAGCAGTTGCCGCCCGCCGGCCGCCGTCACCGCGTCCTCGCCGTCGTCGTCCGGGATGCTCCACGGCGGCACGGTGAAGCCCTGCGCCTCGGCCTCGCGCTGGCACGCCCGGCCGGCCTGCACGGCGAACTCCTCCATCAGGGTCAGCAGCGCACCGGCCGCGTCCTGCGTGTCCAGTTCCAGGTCGGGCAGGGCCTGCGGGTCGTCGGCGGTCAGACGCTGGGTGATCTGGTGGCGCAGGTCGAGACGCCACGCGGCCGTCGTCGCGGCGAGGGCGGACACCGCACGGGCCGTGGCCGCCTCCCACTGGTGGTGCACGGTGGCGAAGTCGGTGCGGGCGGACACCTCCAGCGTGGTCGGCTCCCGGCGCGGCCGGTACCCGGCGGCCGTGAGGCTGACGGCCCGACCTGCCAGTGGGATGTCCCGGTCGTCGTCCCCGAAGGAGAGCCGGATGCGGTCGAACGTGACCACGCCCAGCTTCTGCTCCAGCGCGCCGAGAAGCGCGGGGTCGTCGCTGTAGGTCGCGCAGACGTGCGCCACCCACGGGCTGTGCTGAACCGGAGTTTCAGGCAGGCCCCCGTCCAGGGCGGCCATCGCCATACCGAGAATGTCCCCGACGATGCAGCGCGCCTCGTTCAGTGTGCTGTCCGCCAGTCCCCGGTCCGGGTTGTCGCCGACGGACCACACCCACGCGGGGTTGTCCCCGTCACCGTTCCAGTGCGCGGCGCCGAACGCCCGGCACACGATGGGCGGGACGCAGCCGGCCAGTACCCGGGCGGCGGCCTCCATCGCGTCCCGCGCTTCGCCCGGCCACGCCGACCCGTCGTCTCCGAGGTAGAGCAGCGTGCAGTGCAGCTCCTCCGCCGGCTCGCCGCCGGGCACGGCCAGGCGCGCGGCGTCCTCGGCCGTCGGTATCAGCGCGATCATTCCGCCGGCGGTGTGGTCGTCCCCGGCGGCCGTGACGGTTGTCGAAAATTTTCCACACGCGTGCTCAGACTCCTGCGGGCTCACGGCCCACCCCCTTCGGTCGCAGGGACGTGCGGATCATCGACGTGGTGTCCGCGTAGGGGCTGCGGCCGTCCAGCACGAGCCGGCCGAAGGCGTCCAGGTGGCACATGTACGTGCCGGACCCCTCGGGCCGGGCGGCCGGCGCGGCCGTGGACACGGCGTGCGTGAACGGGCAGGAGTACTCGTGCTCCGAGCACAGCGCCGGATGCAGCAGGTCCCACCGGTTCGCCGCGCCGACCCGCACCATGTGCTGCGTACGGGCCTGCTGCACCAGCCGCTGCGCGCGGGCTTCGGCCGCCGCGTGCGCG
>NZ_JBSFFI010000075.1:0-2672 GCF_053596035.1 Streptomyces sp. NPDC001781
CGGCGTCTGGGGCAACCCCGGACAGGGCAACTACGCCGCCGCCAACACCTTCCTCGACGCCCTCGCCGAGTACCGGCACGGACTGGGCCTCGCCGGGATCTCGCTGGCCTGGGGCCCGTGGGCGCAGTCCGAGGGCATGGCGGGCGGCATGGCGCAGGCCGACCTCGACCGCATGGGCCGGGCCGGGCTCGCGCTGATCTCCGACGCCGAGGGCCTGGCCCTGCTCGACGCCGCCCTCGACACCGGCCGCGCGACCCTGGTGACCGCACGCCTCAACAACGCCGCGCTCACGCAGGACAACCCGAGCCTGCCCCCGGTACTGGCCCAGCTCGCCCGCAAGACCGGAAGCACGGCCTCCACGGCCCCGGCGGGCGGCGGCGACCTGGCCGCACGCCTGGCGGGCCAGACTCCGGAGCAGCAGTCCGAGATCCTCATCCGCCTGATCCAGACGCAGGCGGCGATGGTCCTCGGCGCGAACGAACCCGACAGCCTCGCGGCCGACCGGCCCTTCCGGGACCTCGGCTTCGACTCGCTGACCACCGTCGAACTGCGCAACCGGCTCAACGCCGCGACCGGCCTGCGCCTGCCCGCCACCGTCCTGTTCGACTACTCGACCGCCGACGCGCTGGCCGCCTACCTCGCACAGGAGCTGGCCGATTCCGACGACGGCGAGGACGGAACCCTCGCGGCGTTCTCCGAACTGGAGAAGATCGAGCTGTCCCTCGACCGGATCGCCGCCGACGAGACCACCCGCAGCCGACTCGCGGCCCAACTCACCAGGATCCTGGCCGGACTCAACGCGACCGGGGAACCGGCCGACGGCGAGACCGAGACCGACCGAATCCTCGACGCGAGCGACGACGAGGTCTTCGCCTTCATCGACCAGCAACTCGGTATCTGAACCCGCACACAAGAAACATTTCACCCAGGGAGGTCCGCAGGATGGCGAACGAGGACAAGCTGAGGGATTACCTCAAGCGTGTCACGGCGGACCTCACCCAGACCAGAGAGCGGCTGCGCAAGCTGGAGGAGGCACAGCACGAGCCGATCGCCATCGTCGGCATGGGCTGCCGCTTCCCCGGCGGCGCGGCCGGACCGGAAGGACTCTGGCGCCTGGTGCACGACGGCGTCGACGGCATGTGCCCCTTCCCGACCGACCGCGACTGGCGCGAGGTCTACGACCCCGACCCGGAACAGCCCGGCACCTCGTACGTCCGCGAAGGCGGATTCCTCGGCGAGGCCCCCGACTTCGACGCGGACTTCTTCGGCATCGCACCACGCGAGGCGTCCGTGATGGACCCCCAGCACCGGCTGCTCCTCGAAACGGCCTGGGAGGCGCTGGAGGACTCCGGGATCGACCCCCTCGGCCTGCGCGGCTCGGACACCGGCGTCTTCGCCGGACTCATCTACCAGGACTACCTGATCAAAACCGCCGCCGCGCCTGAGGCCGAGGGATACATCGGCTCCGGGCAGTCAGCGGGCATGGCCTCGGGCCGGGTCGCCTACACGCTCGGCCTCGAAGGCCCGGCCGTCTCGGTCGACACGGCCTGCTCCGCGTCGCTGGTCTCCCTGCACCTCGCGGCCCAGTCCCTGCGCTCCGGCGACTGCTCGCTGGCGCTGGTCGGCGGCGTCACCCTGATGGCCACCCCGACGGCCTTCCTCGACTTCTCCCGCCAGCGCGGTCTGGCCCGCGACGGCCGAGTGAAGGCATACGCCGACGCCGCCGACGGCACCGGCTGGGGCGAAGGCGTCGGCGTCCTCGTCGTCGAACGCCTCTCGGACGCCCAGCGCAACGGACACCGCGTCCACGCGATCGTGCGCGGCAGCGCGATGAACCAGGACGGCGCCAGCAACGGCATGACCGCGCCCAACGGCGTGGCCCAGCAGAAGGTGATCCGCGCCGCACTGGCCGACGCGGGCCTGTCCGCCGACCAGGTCGACGTGGTCGAGGGCCACGGCACCGGGACGACACTGGGCGACCCCATCGAGGTCCAGGCGCTCATCGCCACCTACGGCCGCCGGCACACCCCCGAACAACCCCTGTGGCTCGGCTCGGTGAAGTCGAACATCGGCCACACGCAAGCCGCCGCCGGTGTGGCCGGTGTCATCAAGATGGTCCTGTCCATGCGCGAGGGCATCGTGCCCGCGACCCTGCACGTGGACAAACCCTCGCGCCACATCGACTGGGAGGACGGCACGGTCCGGCTGGTCACCGAGAAGGTCCCCTGGCCGGAGACGGGCCGGCCGCGCCGCGCGGGGGTCTCGTCCTTCGGCTTCAGCGGGACGAACGCGCACGTGCTGCTGGAGCAGGCGCCGGAGTCGCCGGAGCCTGAGGTGAGTGGTGGTCTGCCGGTGGTGGCTTGGCCGGTGTCGGGCCGCTCGGCGGCGGGGCTCGCGGGGCAGGCGGGGCGGCTGCGGGAGTGGGTGGCGGCTCACCCGGAGGTGGGGATCGCCGATGTGGGGCGGGCGTTGGGGTGCGGGCGCGCGGTACTGGAGGAGCGCGCGGTAGTGGTGGGCGGGGACGTGGAGGAACTGGCGTCGGGGTTGGAGGCGCTGGCTGTGGGTGAGGCGGCTTCGGGTGTGGTGGTGGGCCGGGCCGGCTCCCTGGGGAAGGTGGGGTGGGTCTTCACCGGGCAGGGCGCGCAGCGGCTGGGAATGGGCCGGGGGCTGTA
>NZ_JBSFFI010000076.1:0-2534 GCF_053596035.1 Streptomyces sp. NPDC001781
GAGGACGCGGCGATGATGACGACGGTCGGAACCGAACCGGTTTCGCTGGAAGACCTGGAGCCGTTCCCCGGCAACGCCCGGCGCGGCGACGTGGAGCTGATCCTGGACTCCCTGCGCGCGAACGGGCAGTACAAGCCGCTCACGGTGCGGCGGCACGCCGACACGTTCACCGTGCTCGCCGGCAACCACACCCGGCTGGCGCTGCTGCGGCACGAGGAGGACGACCGGGCCGCCTGCGCGGACTGGGAGCTGTCCAACGACCGCCCGTGCCAGCTCTGCATCAGCGTCGACAAGGACGACCCAGCCGCGCTCTCGCACATCATCGAGTGCGACGACGCCACGGCCCGGCGCATCAACGTCGTGGACAACCGCGCGGCCGACGTCGGCGACTACGACCAGCAGGCGCTGGAGGCCATCCTGGCCACGTTCGACGGCGACCTGGTGGGTACCGGCTACGCACTGAGTGAGGCCGACCGGTTCGCGGCCGGCGGCGCGGACGCGGACCTGCTGCCGCCCCCGGCCGCCGTCCCGCCGGCGGAGTTCCCGTCCTACGACGAGGACATCCCGACCGAGCACCGTTGCCCGAAGTGCGGCTATACGTGGTCGGGCAAGTCGTCGTGACTGCCAAGCCGCTGTACCGCGTGCCGTCCATGGAGGAGATCCGGGCCCTGCCGTGGAACGGCTTCAATGCCGTGTCCACGTTTTCAGGGTGTGGGGGCAGCAGCCTCGGCTACCGCATGGCCGGGTTCCGGATGCTGTGGGCCAGCGAGTTCGTCCCGGCCGCGCAGGAGACGTACCGGGCCAACGCCGCGCCGTACACCGTGCTGGACACCCGCGACATACGCGAGGTCACCGGCCAGGACATCCTCACCGCCACCGGCCTCGGCGTCGGGGAGATCGACCTGTTCGACGGCTCGCCCCCGTGCGCGTCGTTCTCCACGGCAGGCAAGCGCGAGGCCGGCTGGGGGTCGGTGAAGAAGTACAGCGACACCAAGCAGCGCACCGACGACCTGTTCTTCGAGTACGCACGGCTGATTGAGCAGACGCGGCCCCGCGTGTTCGTCGCCGAGAACGTCGCCGGACTGGTCAAGGGCACGGCGAAGGGGTACTTCAAGGAGATCCTGGCGCGGCTGAAGCAGTGCGGGTACCGGGTGCAGGCGCGGGTGCTGGACGCGTCGTGGCTCGGTGTCCCGCAGGCCCGGCAGCGGCTCATCCTCGTGGGTGTCCGGGACGACCTCGGCATGGACCCGGCGCACCCGGCGCCGCTGCCGTACCAGTACACCGTGCGCGACGCGCTGCCGTGGATCCTGGCGCAGGGCGACAACGGCGGCTTCGGTGAAGGCGCTATGCGTGCGGCTGACCAACCCTCTCCGACCATCGGCGCCACCCCCGCTACGGGGAACAACCGCTTCCCGCCGTCGCGGGTCATCGTGGAACCCCGGTTCATCCACGACACGTCCGGGCAACCGCAGTTCAGCATGGGCGACATTACCGACCGGGCGTCGGCAACTCTAAAACTCAGGCCCAACGACTTCCAAATCCACGGAGAAGCTGAGCCGGTCACCCATGACCCGGAGACCGGGCAGGCCCTGTCCATCAAGGGGTACGCCGTCCATGAGGAGTGGAGGAAGCTGCGGCCCGGTGAGAAGTCGGACAAGTATTTCCACGTCCGGCGGCAGCACCTGGACCAGCCGTACGAGACGGTCATGGCCCGGCAGGGTGACGGCCCCAGCTTCACCGGGCCGAACCACTGGGTGGAGGCGCGGAAGCTGACGCTGGGCGAGTTGCGGGCCATCGGCGGGTTCCCGGCCGACTTCGCCCTCACCGGCAGCTACGCGCAGCGCTGGGAGCGGATCGGCCGGGCGGTGCCGCCGGTGATGATGTCCCACATTGCGGCCACGGTCCGGGACCGCATCCTGCTCCCGCTGCGCGAGGCGGGGACGATCTGATGTGTGGCCTCGTGGCCGCCGCCGGGTCCGTCGACCTCGGCCGCGCCGTGGCAGCGCTCGCCCACCGGGGCCCGGATTCAGCGAACACCGCTGAATCAGCCGGCTGCACGCTCGGGCACACGCGGCTGGCGATACAGGACCCGTCGTCCCGCTCGGACCAGCCGTTCCGGGACGGCCCGGTGCTGCTCGCCTACAACGGCGAGCTGTTCAACTCGGGCCACGTCCGCCGCCTCGTGGAGCAGGCGGAGCCGGGCCGGGTGTGGCGGACCACCGGGGACACGGAGGTCGTGGCCGCCGCGCTCGCCGTGCTCGGGCCCGCCCGCGCGCTGCCCGCCCTGGACGGCATGTTCGCCCTCGTGTGGACGGACGAGCGGGAGCCCGGCACGCTGCACGCGGCGCGCGACCGGCAGGGTGAGATCCCGCTGCACGTCCACCGGGCCCGGCCGGTGCTGTACGCCTCGGAGCTGAAGGCGTTCACCGCGCTCGGGCGCCGGTGCGGCCCGGCCGTGCTGGACGTCGGCGCGGGGGAGTGGTGGCGCACCGAGGCGCGCACCGGTGCCACCTCGCGGCGGGCCTTCCACACGC
>NZ_JBSFFI010000077.1:0-2485 GCF_053596035.1 Streptomyces sp. NPDC001781
GACTGTGGCACGGCGCCACGACGTTCTTCACCCAGTCCGTCCCCGCGTTCTTCAAGATGCTGTGGGGCGGCATAGTCGACTACTTCAAGGCCGTGTTCGGCATCCACTCGCCGTCCACCGTGATGGCCGCGCTCGGCGGCCACCTCATGCACGGACTGCTCAACGGGATGCTGGCCGGAGTCGCCGGGCTGGTCTCCTTCCTCGGCGCCCACGTCGGGCAGCCGATCGTCCACTTCTTCACCCGGGTCATCCCGGACGCGGCCTCGGGGATGAAGGCCCGCGTGCTGGGGCTCTGGCGCAGCCAGGTGACCGGACTCCAGAACATCTGGGGCTCGCTCAAGCGGGGTGTGCTGGAACCCCTCGGCGGGTTCTTCACCCGCACGATCCCCGGCTGGGCGGGGAGTCTGAGGAACCGCGTGGTGGACCGCTGGTACGCCCTGCGGGACGGCGCCCGCAGTGCCTACAACTCGATGCGGGACCGGGTCTTCGGCCCGCTCGGCGGGTTCTTCACCAAGACGATCCCCGGGTGGGCGGGGAGCCTGAAATCCCGGGTGGCCGACCGGTGGGCGTCGCTGCGGGACAGCCTGACCGGCACGTACGGCTCGATAAAGAACCGTGTGCTCAACCCCCTCGGCAACCACTTCACCAAGACGATCCCCGGCTGGGCGCAGACCATGAAGGGCCGCGTCGTCGGGTTCTTCTCCTCCATGCGCGACGGGCTCGGCACCGCCTGGTCCGGTATCCGCAGCAAGACGCGCAGTCCCGTCAACTGGGTGCTGGACCACGTATGGAACCACGGTCTCTACAACGTCTGGGACCGCATCTCCGGGTGGATCGGCATAAAGAACAAGCTGGGCCGAATCAAACTGCTCGCGGCCGGCGGCACCACCGGAGGCAACGCGGGCGTCTACAACCAGCCGACCGCCATCGTCGGCGAGGGCAACCCGAGCCACCCGGAATTCGTCATCCCGACGGACCCGAAGTACCGGGCGCGGGCGCTGAACCTGTGGCGGGCCGCCGGCGCGCACTTCTACGAGTCCGGCGGCATCCTCGGCACCATCGGCCACGCGGTGTCCTCGGCGGCCGGGAAGGCGGTCAGCCTCGGCAAGGGCGCGCTGGGCTTCCTGGAAGACCCGGTCGGCAAGGCGACCAAGCTTCTCAAGGCGCCGCTGGAACTGCTCAAGCACCTGAAGGACGCGCCGTGGCAGCGCATGGTGGCCCGGTTCCCGGCGATGGCCGTGACCGGCCTCGTCCGCGCCGTGAAATCCGTCAAGGACAACCTGCTGTCCGGCGTCGGCCTCGGCCCGTCCGGCGGCAGCGGGGGGTCCGGGGTGAAGCGCTGGACCGGCGTCGTCCAGGCGATGCTCCGCGAGGTCGGCCAGCCGCTGTCGCTGACCGACATCACGCTGCGCCGCATGAACCAGGAGAGCGGCGGCAACCCCAACATCGTCAACCGGTGGGACTCCAACTGGCTCGCCGGCCACCCGTCGGTCGGCCTGATGCAGGTGATCGGGCCGACGTTCCAGCACTACGCCGGGAAGTACCGCAACGTCGGCCCGTTCATGTACGGCACGTCCGTCAACCCGGCCGCCAACGTCTACTCGTCCATGAAGTACGCACTGTCCGCGTACGGGTCGCTGTCCAGCGCGTACGGACGGGCCGGCGGGTACCGGCTGGGCACCATGGGCTCCGCGCCCGGCTGGCACTGGGTCGGCGAGGACGGGCCCGAGCTGGCCAAGCTGCCCGCCGGGACGAAGATCCGCAGCGCGCGGTCCTCCGCCCGGCAGGGCCCGGCCGCCGGGGCCGTCGTGCACCTGACGGTGGAGAACCACGGCGTGATCGCCTCCCGGCAGCAGGCCGAGGACTGGCTGGTCGGCTCGCTGGAGAGTCTGCGCGTCAAGCGCCGGCTGCCCAAGGCGCTGGGGGGTAGCGCCTGATGGCCATCGCCTTCCGCTCCGCGAGCGCCCGGCTGAAGTTCGACGTCGGCCAGTCCGCCGCCACGCCGCTCGTCCCGCTGCCGCCCGGCCACGTCGCCGGCGACTACCTGATGATGTTCGTCGTCACCGACGACAACACGAACCTGACCGCCACGCCGGCCGGATGGACCCGGGGCGCACAGGCCAGCGTCGCCCCGTCCGTGCAGACGCCCTACTACGCCCCGCCGATGGTCGGCTTCTACGCCCGCGTGGACAACGGCGCGCTGGGCAGCTCGGTGCCGCTGTCGTTCTCCCGCAGCACCTGGCCGGCCGGCGCACCGTGGGTGCTGGCGTGGACGGTCGCCTACAGCGGCGTGGAGATCACCAACCCCATCGAGACGTGGTGGTGGCAGGCCGCTCCCGGCACCGGCGCCACGCAGGCGCACCACTCCCTCACCACGACGACCGCCAACGACTGGCTGGTCCACGTCCGGGCCAGCTCCGCATACGCCCCTGCGACGTTCACCGACTCGGTGGGTACGGACGTCATGCGGGTGGACGACAGCGCC
>NZ_JBSFFI010000078.1:0-2465 GCF_053596035.1 Streptomyces sp. NPDC001781
ACCGGTAAACATTCACGGAGAGTTTGATCCTGGCTCAGGACGAACGCTGGCGGCGTGCTTAACACATGCAAGTCGAACGATGAACCACTTCGGTGGGGATTAGTGGCGAACGGGTGAGTAACACGTGGGCAATCTGCCCTTCACTCTGGGACAAGCCCTGGAAACGGGGTCTAATACCGGATAACACTGCGGATCGCATGGTCTGCGGTTAAAAGCTCCGGCGGTGAAGGATGAGCCCGCGGCCTATCAGCTTGTTGGTGAGGTAACGGCTCACCAAGGCGACGACGGGTAGCCGGCCTGAGAGGGCGACCGGCCACACTGGGACTGAGACACGGCCCAGACTCCTACGGGAGGCAGCAGTGGGGAATATTGCACAATGGGCGAAAGCCTGATGCAGCGACGCCGCGTGAGGGATGACGGCCTTCGGGTTGTAAACCTCTTTCAGCAGGGAAGAAGCGAAAGTGACGGTACCTGCAGAAGAAGCGCCGGCTAACTACGTGCCAGCAGCCGCGGTAATACGTAGGGCGCAAGCGTTGTCCGGAATTATTGGGCGTAAAGAGCTCGTAGGCGGCTTGTCACGTCGATTGTGAAAGCCCGAGGCTTAACCTCGGGTCTGCAGTCGATACGGGCTAGCTAGAGTTCGGTAGGGGAGATCGGAATTCCTGGTGTAGCGGTGAAATGCGCAGATATCAGGAGGAACACCGGTGGCGAAGGCGGATCTCTGGGCCGATACTGACGCTGAGGAGCGAAAGCGTGGGGAGCGAACAGGATTAGATACCCTGGTAGTCCACGCCGTAAACGGTGGGCACTAGGTGTGGGCAACATTCCACGTTGTCCGTGCCGCAGCTAACGCATTAAGTGCCCCGCCTGGGGAGTACGGCCGCAAGGCTAAAACTCAAAGGAATTGACGGGGGCCCGCACAAGCGGCGGAGCATGTGGCTTAATTCGACGCAACGCGAAGAACCTTACCAAGGCTTGACATACACCGGAAAGCATCAGAGATGGTGCCCCCCTTGTGGTCGGTGTACAGGTGGTGCATGGCTGTCGTCAGCTCGTGTCGTGAGATGTTGGGTTAAGTCCCGCAACGAGCGCAACCCTTGTCCCGTGTTGCCAGCAGGCCCTTGTGGTGCTGGGGACTCACGGGAGACCGCCGGGGTCAACTCGGAGGAAGGTGGGGACGACGTCAAGTCATCATGCCCCTTATGTCTTGGGCTGCACACGTGCTACAATGGCCGGTACAATGAGCTGCGATACCGTGAGGTGGAGCGAATCTCAAAAAGCCGGTCTCAGTTCGGATTGGGGTCTGCAACTCGACCCCATGAAGTCGGAGTCGCTAGTAATCGCAGATCAGCATTGCTGCGGTGAATACGTTCCCGGGCCTTGTACACACCGCCCGTCACGTCACGAAAGTCGGTAACACCCGAAGCCGGTGGCCCAACCCCTTGTGGGAGGGAGCTGTCGAAGGTGGGACTGGCGATTGGGACGAAGTCGTAACAAGGTAGCCGTACCGGAAGGTGCGGCTGGATCACCTCCTTTCTAAGGAGCACTTCTAGGCCGCCTAGCGGTCCAGAGGCCAGTACATCGGCGAATGTTCGATGCTGGTTGCTCATGGGTGGAACGTTGACTATTCGGCACACTTCACTGGCTTCTCCTAGTACTGCTTCGGCGTGGAACGGATGAGCGGGGAAGGGTGTCGGGCACGCTGTTGGGTGTCTGAGGGAATGATCTGATCTTCTCCTCAGTTGCCGGCCCCAGTGCACTCGAACCGGTTGGTTCGGGGTGATGGGTGGCTGGTCGTTGTTTGAGAACTGCACAGTGGACGCGAGCATCTGTGGCCAAGTTTTTAAGGGCGCACGGTGGATGCCTTGGCACCAGGAACCGATGAAGGACGTGGGAGGCCACGATAGTCCCCGGGGAGCCGTCAACCAGGCTTTGATCCGGGGGTTTCCGAATGGGGAAACCCGGCAGTCGTCATGGGCTGTCACCCGCTGCTGAACACATAGGCAGTGTGGAGGGAACGAGGGGAAGTGAAACATCTCAGTACCCTCAGGAAGAGAAAACAACCGTGATTCCGGGAGTAGTGGCGAGCGAAACCGGATGAGGCCAAACCGTATACGTGTGAGACCCGGCAGGGGTTGCGTGTGCGGGGTTGTGGGATCTCTCTTCTGTCGTCTGCCGGCGACAGGACGAGTCAGAAACCGTTGATGTAGGCGAAGGACATGCGAAAGGTCCGGCGTAGAGGGTAAGACCCCCGTAGTCGAAACGTCAGCGGCTCGTTTGAGAGACACCCAAGTAGCACGGGGCCCGAGAAATCCCGTGTGAATCTGGCGGGACCACCCGCTAAGCCTAAATATTCCCTGGTGACCGATAGCGGATAGTACCGTGAGGGAATGGTGAAAAGTACCGCGGGAGCGGAGTGAAATAGTACCTGAAACCGTGTGCCTACAAGCCGTGGGAGCGTCGGA
>NZ_JBSFFI010000079.1:0-2390 GCF_053596035.1 Streptomyces sp. NPDC001781
CCCCGCCTGTGTTCGTGGCTGATGTCCGCCGGATCGTGGACGGTGTAGGGCGGATGCCGGACTTCATCGCACCCCAGGATTGGATGTGCGAACCCTGGGTGATCGAAGGGAAGAACTGGCACCTCAAGCCGTCCGACCCGAAATTCTTCCACGGCACACGGGAGGCCCGGGGCCTGGGACCGACGGTGGCCCCGGGCGAGGATGAGCAGCCGTTCGATGAAGCGGTGCGTTTCCACCAAGAGCGCACCGTGGAGAACTTCCTGGAACTCCGCTCCCTGGCGCCCGAGCTGCCGTGGATACCCGTACTGCAAGGGTGGAGCCTGGTCCATTACCAGCAGTGCGCGTACATGTACGAGGACGCCGGCGTGCACCTCGCTTCGCAGCCGACGGTCGGTCTCGGGTCTGTCTGCCGGCGCCAGTCCACCTCGGAGATCGGGGATATCGTCGGAGCGTTCAGCGGTCCGTCCGCTTTCAGCGACACCGGGCTCCGCCTTCACGGCTTCGGCGTGAAAAAGGACGGTCTGGAGAAGTACCGTTCCGGGCTGACGTCCGCCGATTCGATGGCCTGGAGCTTCCATTACCGCCGGATGCGGCGTCCTGCGTTCCCCGGCCATGAGGTGCGGCACAAGAACTGCGCGAACTGCCCCGACGCCGCGCTGGAGTGGCGGCAGGAAGTTCTCGACGTGCTCGCCGGGGTGCAGGTGCGCCAGACCGTGCGCAAGGTTGCCGAGCTGGTGGCGTGAGCCGGTGCCGGGACAGCCTCGCGCAGGGGTTGTCCCGGCACCCGAGTCGTGATTTAATTAAATCGAAGGGTTCGGCTGCGCTGGGCCCCGACCAAGGAAGCGAGGACGGCATGAAGAAGATCCCTCGGGGCGAGGCCCGCCGCGCGGAGGCGTGGAACGCGACGTACCCCGAAGGCACACCGGTGCGGTACTGGACCGGAGCCCGCGAGGGCGCGGGCGTCAAGGGGCGCACCCGCAGCGCGGCCTCCGTCCTCGGCGGCCACACTGCCGTCGTCTGGGTCACCGGCCACGGCGCCTGCATCGCCCTCACCCACGTCCAGCCCATCCCCGAGAGCGAGGCCGGCGGGTGACCGCGTTCCTGCGGGCGTTCCTGGCCTGCAACGGCTGCCACGAGGTGTTCGACACCAGCACCATCCCCAGCGCCCGCAACATCTCCGAAGCCCGCCGGGACGCCAAGCGTGACGGCTGGGTGCACAAGTGCGACGGTCGGGACCTCTGCCCCGGCTGCAACGAGACGGAAGGCGGAGCACGATGAACGCACGGACGATAGCCGAACTGGACTTGCGCCGGGCGCAGCTCGCCGCCCGCGCCGAGACGCTGCGCGAGGAGTGGCTGACCCTGTCCACCGGGCCCCGGGCCAGCCGGCTCGGCAAGCGCATCAAGGCGTTGGAGGGTCAGGTCGCCGACTACGCGGCCATCCTCGCCTTCGCCACGGCCCCTGCCGCCACGACCAAGGAACTGAGGAAAGCATCATGACGACCACGCTGGAGCGCCTGGCCGCCGAGCCGAAGCACGACCCGTCGATACTCCTGCCGAACGTGTGGGATGACCTGCTGCACCGCATCGAGGTGCTGTGCCCCTGCGGTAGCACGACGTCCGTCCGCGACGGAGAGCTGTCCACCCACGAGCCGAAGTCGACGTGGACCATCGACGGCCAGCGGCGCACGGTCATCGCAGACGCGACCGGCATCGGCTACACCTGCCGCTACAGCGGGCGGGCGGTCACCCTGGCCAAGGCCCTGGAGCGCGACAACGTCCTGACCCCGGCCGAGCAGTACGCCCGTGACACCACGGAGCGCCGGCTGCGCGCGGGCATCACGAACAAGGCGCCGGCCGACTACGCCCTGCCGAAGCCCGTCGCGACCCTGTTCGCGCTCGCCCAGGCTCACGGCTGGACCACGGCGCAGGCATGGGCGCCGCGCGACGACGGGTTCGTCCTGAACCTCCGGGTGAGCCGTCCGGGCGGTTGGGAGTACGACCTGTCCTACTTCCTCGCCCCCGGCGTCGCGCGCCGGACCCGGTTCGGGCTGTGCCGCACGCCTGAGCAACAGGGGCCGCACGACACCCCGTCGCTCAAGGCCATCACGGCCGTGATCCGGGCCAACCCGGTGGAGGGCTGAGCCGTGGCGTACGTACCGGGGAGCTACCTGCGGGAGCTGCGGGAAGCCCATCAGCGCGGGGAGCACGCTGAGCGGGAGGACGACAACTGCCCGGCGTGCGACTTCCGGGCGGTCCCGGAGGGCTTCGCGTCGCTGGCTGAGTTCGCCGACGCCCTGAACGAGGGTGCTGCGGAACTTCAGGTCCACGTGGACGCGCACGATCGGGGCGAGCACCGGGCACCGGTCGGCGAGTGCATCGAGTGCGCGA
>NZ_JBSFFI010000080.1:0-2342 GCF_053596035.1 Streptomyces sp. NPDC001781
GGTGCATCGCAAGGCGGAGCATCGCCCGCGTACGGGACGTACTCGGGCGATGCGGCAACGCGGCGAGGTGCCGTGCCGGACGCCGCGAGCCGGTGAACCCTTCCGGTCGCAGCGCTAGAGACTGAGCGTGATCGCCGCGCCGATGCCGCCCAGGCCGAGGGCCAGGGCGGCGGAGGGCCAGCCGCCCCGGCCCCAGGGGAAGAAGCGGTCGAGGGCCAGCCGGCCGGGGCCGGTGGCGGCTGTGCCTGCGGCGACGGCGGCGATGCCGAGGTTGTACTCAAGACCGCCGTCGGACGCCCACAGGCCGTGCTGGGCGGTGACCAGCGCCATCGCGTTGATCATGACGCCGATCAGCGCGGCGCAGGCCAGGGGCGTCAGCAGGCCGACGGCGAGGCCGAGGCCACCGGCCAGTTCGGACAGTCCCGCGATGGTGGCGAAGACCTTGCCCGGCCGGTAGCCGAGGCCCTCGAACCCCTGGCCGGTCACGGTCAGCCCCCGGCCGCCGAAGATCCCGAACAGCTTCTGCGCCCCGTGGGCCGCCATCACCAGACCGAAGGTCACTCTGATGAGCAGCAGCCCCCAGTCGGCGGCGGAGCCGAGCGTGGCGCTGGCGGGTCGGTCGGTACGCCTAGTGGTCATGGGCGATGCTCCGAAAGCCCCCCCACCTGGATCGGAAGGTACGGGTGGCTCCCCCCCGCGCGTACCTTTCCAGGCTATTGGCGTCCGGCCTGCAGCGCGCCCCAGGTGGCGGGTCCGACCTGCCCGTCGACGCCGAGCGAACGGCTGGTCTGGTAGTCCCGTACCGCCTGCTGGGTGCCCGAGCCGAAGTCGCCGTCCGCGGTGATCGTCCGCCCGAGGGCCGCGGTCAGGGCCCGCTGGAGGCGCTGGACGGCGGCTCCGGTGCTGCCCTGGCTGAGCGCGGGCGTGCTGCCGGCCGAGAGGAGCGCGGTCCAGGTACGGGCGCCCACCACGCCGTCGGCGCCGAGTCCGCGCGCCTTCTGGAAGGCGGTCACGGCCGAGGTGGTCTTCGTGCCGAAGCTGCCGTCGACGGTGCCCGCGTCGAAGCCGGCCGCGTTGAGCAGCGACTGCGCGGCCGAGACCTGGGCGCCGGTGGAGCCGGAGCGCAGGGTGTCGTACGACGGGAAGCTGAGCTGGACCTCGCCGCCGCCGGTGGAGCCGCCGACCAGCTGCATGTAGTAGGTCCAGTTCCAGTTCGGACCCGGGTCGGTGTGGTCGTTGCCGGGAACCTCGGAGTGGCCGACGATGTGCGCCCGGTCCTTGGGGATGCCGTAGCGCGCGCAGATGGAGGCGGTCAGCGCGGCGGAGGAGCGGTACATCGCGTCGGTGAACCAGCTCGGGTTGTCGATGTACCCCTCGTGCTCGATGCCGATACCGCTGGCGTTCCCGGACCGGGCGTGCCAGGCGGTGTCCTTCTCGCGCACCGTCTGGGTGATCTGGCCGTCCGAGGACCGCACCACGTAGTGCGCGCTGACCTGCGCCGACGGGTTCTGGAACCAGCTGATCGTCCCGGCGTAGGAGCCCTCGGTGACGTGGATGACGACCTGGCTGATCGCGGCCGTGCGGCCGACCGCGTAGTTGGCCGTGCTGGCCGGGACCCAGAGGGCGGAGGGGTAGTCGGGGCTCTGCGCGGCCGGAGCGAGGCTGCCGCGCTCGGGGGCGACCTTGCGGGCGGGGAGGGTCAGCTGCTCGCCGCCCTCGGCGCGGGCGGTGACGCCCTTGGCCAGGAAGGTGTAGACGGTGCCGGCGTAGAGCCGGGCGGTGGCGGGGTCGGTGGCGCCGCCGTACCGGGCGAGGAGGGGATACCAGCTGTCGGTGTCACGCCGTTCGGCCTTGCTCAGCCCGGCGTGGTCGGCGTAGGAGCGCAGCACGGCGGCGCCGCCCCGGATGTTGGCGGCGGTGTCGGTGCGCAGCTCGCGGGCGGTGTCGCCGGTGAGCCGGGAGGCCAGCTCCAGGGTGTGCTGGTCGGGGTTGCTGACCAGGTGCATCACGCCGTAGCCGCCCGCCTGGCTGGGCAGGCCGTGGTGGCCGTCGAGGTGGGTCTCGCTGTAGCCGAGGGCGATCAGCAGGTCGCGCGGGACGCCGTACTCGGCCGCCGCGCCGCTGAAGGCGCGGGCGACGGGGCCCTCGGCTCTGTCCGGGCGGGGCGCGGCGCTGACGGGCTGCACGGCGGCGGCGACGACGGCCAGGGTGCCGAGGCCGGCGAGGGCCGCGCGGCCCAGGGGTATGCGGGGCATGGGGGTGTGACCTTCCGGGTGGGGGGTGGTGGGCGTGCGGGGGGGGCGGGGGGGGAGGGGGGGGCCCGGCGCCGGGCGGCGGGGGTG
>NZ_JBSFFI010000081.1:0-2304 GCF_053596035.1 Streptomyces sp. NPDC001781
GCAGCCGGTCCAGGGACAGATACGTCTTGACCTTGTCCAGGTTCATCAGTTCGGCGATCTCGTTGCGCGGCAGGCCGCCCGGGTGGTCCTTGAGCAGTTGCAGGACGGTCTCGTCGCGGCGGATGGTCTCGTCGGGTCGGGGGCGTCCCCGCGTGGGGCGCTCCTGCGCGGTCATGGTCATGGTTCCTTCCTCGGGGCTCTGACAGGGCCGATGATTTATCTTAATCGGTATTCCCGGCCCTGTCATCGTTCAACCCCCGGCGGAAGTCAGCAGGCCCGAGTCGCGCACCAGCCGGCCGGCCGTCTCCACGTCCATCGCCTCGCCGCTGCGGCCCCACACGGACGCCCGTGGCCGCCACAACTCCAGCTCGGCGGACGGCCGCGCGGGCACCTGCCGCAGCAGTTCGCGGTGCTCCCGTTCGAGCCGTCGGTGTTCCCGCAGCAGCCGGCTGTACGCCTCCAGCAGCCGCAGGTACGTGCTCCGCAGCGTCCTGCCCGGCAGCCTCTGCGCGCTGTGCCGTCCCATCGCCCTGCCCTTCGTCGGCTGTGTCCGGCGGGGAGGCTAGCAGCGGGACGCGTCGGCGCCGAACAGCGCCGAACGGCTCAGCGCACCGCGCGGTTCTGCCAGGCGTCGCGCATCCCGCCGTCGAACGCGGCGGCCTGCGAGGCCGCGCGGGACGCGGGCGCGGTCAGGAAGGCGTCGGAGCCGCGCCGCGTGGTCAGCTTCTCCAGCACCTCGTCACCGGTGATCAGGCCCTCCCACTCGATGAAGTCGGTCTCACCGGGGACGGCGGAGGCGCCGCGCTTGACGACCAGGTACGGCAGCGGCCGGTCGGTGCCCTCTTGCGAGTCGACGGCGAAGATCCGAATCTCCGTCCAGCGGCACGTGGAGCAGTGGGTGCGCGGCGGGGCGAAGTCGGTGCCCTCGTGGTTCTGGTGCCGGGGCCGGAAACTGGAGCCGAGCCCCAGCAGCTCACCGGCGATCGTGATCGTCTCGCCGTGCTGACTGGTGATCGTCCAGGCTCCCGCCCGGCCGACGTCGGGCAGTCCGGGCAGGGGTGTGGGGCTCGCCATTGGTCTCGTCTCCTCAGTCCGTGGTCCTGCTCCGAGCGTACCCATCGGGTAAACCCGCACATAGCTCAGTCCAGGCCGCGTCGGGAGCGTGGCTGGTCAGGCTACCGGGTACATCTGATTTAACGAAATGAGAGTGCGCCCGAAGCGGAGGACCAAGGAATGCGCATCATGGGGTGGGACCTGTCGATGAAGGCCACGGGCATAGCCATGCCGGACGGCAGCACGGCGCTCATCAAACCCAAGGGCGCCGGGGACGCCCGACTGCTCAACCTGGAGATGTGGGCGACCGAGGCCCTGCGCGTGGCCCGGCCGGACCTCGGCGTCATCGAGGACGTCCAAGGGGCGATGATCGGCGCGGCGAACAAGGTGATCCCGATGGTGCACGCCACGGTCCGGCTCTGCTTCCTCCGGGCCGGGGTTCCGTACGTCGTCGTCAACCCGTCCACGCTGAAGACCTTCGTCACCGGCGACGGCAGCGCCGACAAGGACCGCATGGCGGCGGCGGCACTGGAGCGCGCCGGCCGGACGTTCGCCGGCGACCCGGGCGGCGACCAGTGCGACGCGTGGTGGCTGCGGGCGGCCGGACACGCGGCCTACGGAGCACCGGTCGTGAACCTCCCCGCCGCGCACCTGGAGGCCCTGCACGTAGTGGCCTGGCCGCGCATCCCCGGCGCCCGCCCTCCCATCGAGCACGTACCGGTGAAGAAGCCGGCCCGCCGCCGCAAGCCGGTTCCGGCCTGACATGATGCTGGGCAAGGGGAAACCCCCGGGAATCACCACTTCCCGGGGGTTTCCTCTGTGCAGTGTGCCGTGGATCCGCTCAGCCGCCGAACGGGTCCGCCTCGCCGGCGTTACCGCCGTCGCCCATGAACTGCTGGGCGCCCTTCGGGTTGCGGGCCGGCGGCAGGTACTCCACGGTGTACTCCTTCGGAGGCTTGCCCCGGCTGCCCTCCTTGCGCTGTCCGTTGCGGACGTACGTGACCTTGAGGTACCCGCCGACCTCGGGCTGCTTCTCGCCGGCCTTGCGGACCGCGTCGCGGAACGCCTTGGCCATCTGGCCCTTCACGTACAGGGCGCGGGAGCCGTCGTCGGTGTCGTCGGTGTTCACCCACTGCTCGGTGTCGCCGTCCCACCGCTGCGTGGAGCCGGTGTCCTCCAGCGTGACGCGGAGGTGGTAGCGGGGCGAGCCGTCGTTCCAGGTGAGCACCTTGGACGGGTCGTCGTAGTCGC
>NZ_JBSFFI010000082.1:0-2302 GCF_053596035.1 Streptomyces sp. NPDC001781
GTTGCCGGTGTTGGCGCCGACCAGGTCAAGGTGCTCAAAGTGCCTGGTCACGAAGGTCAGGTGGACCTCGCGTTCACCCGTCCGGCCGGCGAAACGAAGCCGGCCGTCTGGACCGGCCCGCGCCACCTCGGGACGTCCATCGCGGACCACCCGATCTGGCTCGGCGGGCGCACCGACGGCTCGGACATCAACTGGTGGATCGTCGGCTCCGATGACGACGAAAACCCCAGGCCGCTGGCCCACACGAAGTGCACCGGAGTGTCCGGCGCGGGCAAGACGGAGACCATCTGCACGGCGATTCTCCAGATGCGCGAGCGCATCGACGTCGTGCCGGTCGTCGGCGACCCTGCGAAGTTCCAGCAGTCCTTCGGCGACATCGCCGAGGTGCTGGGGCTGGCCGCGACGACCCGGGAGGCCACCGAGCAACTGGTACGCAACCTCATCCCGCTCATCGAGTACCGCGCCGGTCTGTTCGGTGCGCTGACCAGGGCAGATGGCGGCAAGGGCTACAAGCAGTGGGTGCCTGAGCTGTGGACGCTGCACCGTGTTCCGGCAATCTTCCTGGACATCGAAGAAGCCACCGACGTGCTGACGGTGGTGGACGAGGAGGCCGACGAGGCGTTGCGCAAGCTGCGGAGTGTCGGCGTGCACTTCTGCGCCTCCGCGCAGACCATGCCGCACGACAACGTCCCCCGCAAAACCCGAGGTCAGCTCGTGCAGTCCCTCGCCCACGGCCAGAAGGAGTACCAGGACGCCAAATACGCCCTAGACGCCGAGACGCTGGAGGCCGGCGCCGACCCGACGAAGTGGGCGAACAACGCGCCCGGTTCGCTGTATGCCGAGGTCACGGGCACGGACAAGACGCACTGGCCGGTCGAGGGCCGGGTGCCGCGCGTGAAGGCAGCCGACCGCGCCGAGATGATCGAGGTCACCCGCCCGTTCTGGGCCGAACTGGACCCGGGCTCGTACCGGATCCTCGCCGAGGGCGTCGTGGACGACGCGCAGGAACCCGCCGTGGAGCAGGAATCGGAGAGCACTGTGGACGACGACTTCGCGCAGGTCAGCGACCTGGACCTGACCAGCTCCGAGGGCATCGACGCGTCGGTGCCGCTGGCCGCCCCGCGCGGCCCGCTGGTCACCTTCGCCGAGCCGGTACGCGAGCGGATGAGCACCGAGGACGCACGGGCGGAGCTGCTGAACCGCGTCCGCATCCTCGCGGACAGCGGCGAGAGGGAGGTGACGTTCGCCGCGCTGGAGGACATCCCGGAGCTGGTCGGCCGGTCCCGTGGCTGGGTGTACGACGAGCTGGAGCGGCTGGCGGAGATCGGAATGCTGACCCGGCTCAACCCGGGCAGTCCGCGCGCTGTCTACGCGGTCGGGGAGAGCGCGTACGCGGAGGCGGCGGCCGGCTGACGGGGCCGCAGCAGAGCCGCCGTCGGGGCGGGTGTCCGGGGCAGTCGACCGGGCGCCTGCCCCCTTCGTTTGCCGGGGTGCCGGGCAGGTGTCGGAACGTCACTCGGTGGGGCACACTGACTGTGTCGGATGTGTCGCCCCGTCAGTCGGGATACCGAACTGATCATCTCGGGGCGTCAGTCGGTTGTCGGTCGGAAACCGCGCCGATCAGCGGCCTTGGTTCTCTCTCGCCGGGGCCGTCGTCCGACAGACCAAGGAACTCTGACAAAGGATCACTGACATGAGCAAGGAAGCCCGCTGCGCGGCCCGCTGCACCGCCGACCCCGTCATCACCAAGCCCGTCCCGCTGTGCGCCCTGCACGGCCTGGAGGTCGCTCAGGAAGTCCTTCCCGGGGTGCTCCGGGGCTCCCTCGGCCAGGCCCGCCGGGATGCCGCAGCGCACCGGCTCACGGCCCGGCTGGAGGCCGTCGCCACCGCCCCTGACGGCGCGTCCATGGGGCCCCCGGAACGGCTCCCGCAGGCCGAGGCGCAGGCCCTCGTGGAGGCCCGGCTGGAGGCGCTGCGGGCGGCCGGCGTGGAGTGGGTGACGATCCGGCACTTCCGGGACATCCCGCCGATGGCGGGCCGCTCGCGGTCCTGGGTCTACATGGTGCTCGGCAGCCTCGTGGACCGGGGCGCGCTGGCGCGGGACGACCGGGGCGACCAGACCGGCTACCGGTTCGCCGCGTAGGGGTTGCGCGGTCGCCGGTCTGATGGTTTAGTTAATTCATCGGAACCGATCGAAGGAGAAACCGATGAACTGGACCACCGAGTCGCTGCGCTCCGGAATCAAGCTGGAAAGCCTGTCCGACGACCGGGGTGTGCTGGGCACGCCGGGCACCTGGTACCG
>NZ_JBSFFI010000083.1:0-2129 GCF_053596035.1 Streptomyces sp. NPDC001781
TTGAGCACGTCCCGGAAGTTCACGCCCGCCGCACGCACAGCCACCCGCACCTGCCCCGGCTCCAACCGCGCCGATCCGGCGTCGGTCGGGACCAGGCACAGTTCCTCGATGGTGCCGCGCTCACGGAAGCCCAGCCGCCAGCCGGAGCCGTCGACCGGGACCGGCAGTGCCTGCGAGAGCCGCTCCAGCCTCGGCACGCGGACCCGGCCACCGCGCAGCGCCACCTGGCCCTCGCCCGAGCCGAGCGCCGCAGCGACCCCGGCCCCGACGTCGTCCAGATTCTCGACGTCGACCAGCGCCACCCGGCCCGCCGTCTCCGCCTGCGCCACGCGCCCCAGCCCCCACACCGACGCAGCCGCCACGGCCGCCTCCGTACGGGCGACGGTCCCGTGGTCCGCCCCGGCTCCCCCGCTCACCGCACCGACGGTGACCAGGACGAGCCGCGTGCCGCCCAGCACCTCGGCGTTCAGCCACCCCTGAATCAGGCTCAGGGTCTCGACGGTCGCCTCGCTCGCGGCGTCCGGCGCGCAGCCGTCGAGCGAGGGCAGCGCGACGAGGGTGTCGGGTACGTCGGCTCCGGCCTCGACGGCCTTGAGGAGCGCCTCGATCCCGTCGTAGCGGGCGGCGTCCGGGAGGCCGGTGACCTCAGCCGACCCACTCAACGCCCAGCCCGCCCCCGACGGCACCAGCGCCCCGGCCCCGCCCTCCACCTCCATCTCCACCCAGTCCAACGTCAGCAGCGCCTCGCGCACCAGCCGGGAACTCACCTCCAGCGCGCCGACCGCCATCGGCCGCAGGGTGAGCGAGTCGACCGAGGCCAGCACCGCCCCCGTCGGGTCCGCGACCGTCACCGCGACGCCCTGGCCGTCGGCGGCCGGGGCCACCCGGACCCGGGCGTTCGTCGCCCCGGTCCCGCGCACGGCCACGCCGTTCCAGGCGAACGGCATCAGCGGGCCCGTGGCGCCGCTCAGGCCGCCGTCGAGCCCGAGTACGTGCGACGCCGCGTCCAGCAGCGCCGGATGCACGGCGAACCCGCTCCCCGAGACGCCCTCGGGCAGCGCGACCTCGGCGAACACCTCGCCGGGCTCCTGGCCGCGCCAGATGCCCCGCACACCCGCGAACACCGGCCCGTACTCCAGCCCCGCCCCGGTCAGCCCGGCGTACAGCTCCTCCACCGACAGCGCCTCGGCGCCCGCCGGAGGCCAGGCCACCGCCCACGCGCCATCCTGAGAAACGGACTCGGACGCCAGCACGCCCCGTGCATGCCGCGTCCACACGCCGTCCGGGCCACCGTCGGGCCGGGTGTGGACGCTGACCTCACGGCGCCCGTGCTCGTCCGCGCCCTCCACACCGATCTGGATGCGCAGGCCGCCCTCGTCCGGGAGCACCACCGGCGCGTCGATCAGCAGCTCTTCGAGCCGGTCGCAGCCGGTCAGGCCGCCGACGAACGACGCCATCTCCACCAGCACCGCCCCCGGCACGACCACACGCCCCGAGACGGTGAAATCGCCGAGCCAGGGCTGCGCGGTGGCGGACAGGCGTCCGACGGCGCTGATCCCGCCCGAGCCGGGCGACTCGACGACCGCGCCGAGCAGACCGTGTCCCGCCTCGCCCAGCCCGAGGTCCTGCGGCCGGGAGCTGCCCCGGCCGTGGAGCCAGTAGCGCTGGCGCTGGAACGCGTACGTCGGCAGCTCGACCCGACGCCCCTCGTCCCCGTACACCTCTTCCCACCGCACCGATCCGCCCCGTACCGCGACACCGGCCAGCGCGGTCAACGCCGCCCGCACCTCGTCACGGCCCCGGCGCATCACCGGCAGCCACACCTCACCTCCAACCGGCTCGCCCACCTGCGGACCGAGCCCGGACAGCACCCCGTCCGGACCCACCTCCACGAACGTCCGAACCCCCGCAGCGCGCAGACTCACCACCGCGTCGGCGAAACGCACCGCGTCCCGCACGTGCCGCACCCAGTAACCCGGGTCCGTCACCTCGTCCGTCACCAGACCGCCCGTCAGGCCAGAGACAAGGCCGAGGCGGGGCTTGTTCAGCCGAGTCGAGGCCACGACCTGCCCGAACTCCTCCAGCATCGGCTCCATCAGCGGCGAGTGGAACGCGTGCGACACCCGCAG
>NZ_JBSFFI010000084.1:0-2028 GCF_053596035.1 Streptomyces sp. NPDC001781
TCATGGGTAGCGCCAGCCGTGGCGGGTCGTGCCCCCTGTGCGGCAACTACGCCTCGCTCACGGCCGCCGGGAAGCTGTACCGCCACAAGGGCGATGACCGGATGCTGGCCAGTGCACGGCGCCTGGAGTGCCGGGCCTCCGGTGTCCGGCGGGACGTCGCCGAGCGGCTGCGCGCCAACAAGGACGCCGGCCGCCACCCGCACCGGTGCGAGGACGGGACGTGGCTGTACGTCTGCGGCCGGTGCGGCCGGGAGGCCAAGCCCTGGCCCATCGAGCGGGACAACCGCTGCGTCCCGGCGCGCTGGACGCACTACGTCCGGCCGCTGCTGCAACTGCCGACCACGGAAGCGAGGAACGAGGAATGAGCGACAACGGACACGGCTACGGCTGGGACGACCTGCGCGACAGGCCCGCCACGGAACTGACCGTCGGGGACACGTTCGTCTCCGGGCTCGGGGCGTTCACGACGTACTGGGTCGACAAGGGCGGCCGGGTGCGGGGCCACGGGTACGAACCGCCCCGGGGCACCGCGTGGACCGTAGTGGCCCGCGACGGCGACCGCATCACCGCGCGTGGCCACGACGGGCGCGAGGCCGCCGAAGCCTTCAGGGCCGGGCAGCGGGTGCTGAAGGTCGTCCCACCCGAGCCGGTCGGCACCGTGCTGGTGGTCAACTCCCACCTGGCGAACGAGCGGCTGGCGCGGGCGCTGGGACGCAAGCCGGCCGCGTACTACGACAAGGCACTGCGCCGGGGCGGGAAGTTCGTCGTCCTGTACGGCGACGACGTGGAGACGGCGCTGGGCATCAAGTCCGTCACCCGCACCCGGCTGACCGTGGACGATGTCGCGCTGTGCATGAGCAGCCGGACTACTGTGGGCGACAACGGCCTGCGCGTCACCAACGACGACTCGGAGCACGCGCGCCGGGACGCGGACCGCGCGGCCGGCCTGAAGGTCCCGGAGGCGACGCGATGAGCGTGCTCGTGAGGTGCGACCGGTGCGGCAATCAGGAGAAGACGTCCGGCGTGATGCTGTTCGCCGGTCTCACCGGCCCCGCCATCCCGACGGCGCGGGCCGAGTTGCCGGACGGCTGGTCCCGGCCGCTGCTCCCGCACGATGACGGCTCCGCCTGGCACCACGAGCTGTGCCCGGCGTGCCGGGCCGACCTGGTCCGCTTCCTGGGCGGGGCGGTGCTGACGCCGGACGAGGCCGACGAGTGCTCCGACTGCGGGCACGTCCACGTCGGGAAGGTGTGCCGGGAGATGGCACCAGCCGGTGCGGAGGCCGGTGAGTGCGGCTGCGCCGAGGGCGTCCCGGATCTTGGCACCGGCGCCGCGTCGGACCAGATATGCCCCGGCTGCGGGCACCTGCGGCACAGCGACCCGTGCCCGGACTACGTGCCCGAGGTCGGGGCCTGTGGCTGCAAGGACCTGACGTCCCGCGAGCGGATGAAGGAGCTGGGACTCGATGACTGAGGCGGAGCACGTTCGGCGCACCCGGCTGGTCGTGGACATCGTGTGGCGTGGGCACCCCGACGGGCGCGAGCTGTACTACGACGAAGCCGAGCGGGTCACCGTGGCGCGTGACTGGATCGAGGGCGCGTTCGAGGACCGTGACGACTCGCCCGAGGTGACCGTGACGGCCGTCGGCGGCGCGTCGGCGGACCGGGGCCGGGACAGCGGCGGGGCGCTGACCTCCGTGCGCACCGTGCTGTCCCGCGCGGAGACCGCGCTGGGCGAGCTGGGGCCCGAGGGCGCGAAGACCGAGTGGCCGCCGCGTACCGGTGACTTCGAGCGGGACGACTACTTCGCACGCAAGGCTGGCAAGTTCGAGGACCCTGACGCGCCGGCGATGCGGCAGGCGCTGCGTGCGGCCGTGGCCCTGCTCTCGCCGTGGCGGAAGACCGGGCGGACCACACGGTCCACCTGCCTGTAGATCATCGCGGCCCCCGAGCCCCGGCGGACCACCCGGTCCCCCGGGGCTTCGCCGTGCTCCGGAACGATCATGGTGTGTTCCGGCCTTAACATCGC
>NZ_JBSFFI010000085.1:0-2015 GCF_053596035.1 Streptomyces sp. NPDC001781
TGTTCGCGGCGAACACGGACCGGGTCCACGACGCGAACCTGATCTTCCCCGGCCAGGTTCTGCGCGTCCCGGACAACAACGGCGAAGCCGCGTGACGCGCCCGCGCAAACCCTGTGCAGTGCACCGGAGCTGATGTAGCGTCGGCACCGGCCACCTCACAGGCCGAAACGGGCCCCGTCCTTCCTGCACCCCCGTAGCTGTGGACGGGGCCCACCCTTGCTCCGGAAACCGCGCGCCGCAGGGCGTCGCACAATGGCCGGATGGCAGACGCGGGGCTGAGGAGCAGGGCGGCGGAGAAGCTGCTGATGCACGCGCGCACGCTCACCGAGCCGCGCTGGACGCCGCTGCCGCACCAGATCCCGCCGGACCCCGGCTTCTACGGCTGGCTGCTCATGGCGGGCCGTGGCGCCGGGAAGACGGACGCGTGCGCGCGGTACATCCACGAGCACGTCTACGGCCCGCCGTGCCTGCCCGGCCCGGTCCCGCACTGGATCGGCATCATTGCGCCCACCCACGGCGACGCGGCCACGTCCTGCTACGCCGGGCCGTCGGGCCTGCGGGCGCACAGTCCCGAGGCGAAGATGGCGACCGTCCAGGGCGGTACGGTCATCCGCTGGCCCAACGGCAGCGAGGCCAAGATTTTCGGCGCGCACAGCCCCGAGGACGTCGAACGCCTGCGGTCCGGCGGTAACCGGTGCGTCGCGTGGATGGAGGAGCTGGCCGCCTGGCGCTACCTGGACCAGACGTGGGACCAGATCCGCTTCGGCCTGCGCGCCGGCCCGCGCCCGCACTGGGTGGCGTCCACGACGCCGAAGCCCCGGTCGCTGATCAAGAAGCTGATGGCCGGCGACGTGGACAACGTGGTCGTGACCCGGGGCACCACCTACGACAACCCGCACCTGCCCGAGGACATCCGCGAGGCCCTGGAGGACGCGTACGGCGGGACGCAGATCGGCCGGCAGGAGTTGTACGCCGAGGTCATCGACCAGGACGAGAACGCGCTGTGGAACCGGGCCATGCTGGACGCCACGCGGGTGCGTCCGGGGGCGACGCCGCACCTGGTGAAGAAGACGGTGGGGGTCGACCCGTCGGGCGGCCGGGGCGAGCAGGGCATCGTCGTGGTGGGCAAGGCGCTGCTGCCGCGCGAGCACGAGGACGTGCGCCGGCGGGTGGAACTGGCCCACGGCTTCGTGCTCGCCGACCGTACGTGCCGCCTGTCCCCGGACGGCTGGGGCCGTCGCGCGGTGCAGGCGGCCGTCGACCACGAGGCGGACGACATCTGCGTGGAAGTGAACTTCGGCGGGGACATGGCGGTGAACACGATTCGGGCGGCGGCCGATGCCATGGGGATCAGCATCCCGATCAAGACGGTACGCGCCACGCGGGGCAAGAAGGTGCGCGCGGAGCCGGTGTCGGCGCTGACCGAGCAGGGCCGTTGGCACCTCGCGGGGAACTTCGAGGAGCTGGAGGACCAGCTCTGCACCTGGTACGAGGAGCTGGACTGGTCGCCGGACCGGCTGGACGCGATGGTCTGGCCGGGCTTCCACCAACGGATCGTGAAGGCCGCGATGGCGGGCACGGCGACAGCAGGCGGCCTCGCGGCGGCCACGAGGACCATCGGGTGAGGAGACACGTGTGGACGACGAACTGCTGACCGCCATCGCCGGGGAGCTGCGCGCCCACGGCATCTACCATCCGCAGGCCGTGCTCGATGTGGCGGCCGTCGCGGTGCGCATCCTCGGCCGTGACCGGTGCGTGTGCCGCCAGTCCGTCCACCTCCAGCACCACGAGACGCCGGTGGACCGCTGCCCCTGGTGCCACCCGGCGAAGGTCCCGGGGCGGCGCAGGCGGCGCCGCATGGAGACCGTGCCGACCGGGGACCTGCTCTGAGGGGTTGCGCGGTTGTCTCAGCCATGGTTTAATTAATTCATCGGGACGGAAGCCCCAACAGACCAAGGAACGAGGAACCGGCCATGAGCGAGCAGACCGAGCGTAGGCCGTACGACGCGAAGCAC
>NZ_JBSFFI010000086.1:0-1873 GCF_053596035.1 Streptomyces sp. NPDC001781
AACAGCCGGGGCGCGAGCGCCCGCGCCACCTCCAGCACGTTGGTCATCAGCGCGACGTTGTTCTGCACGAAGTCGCCTGGGTGGGAGATGCTGCGGTCCACGTGGGACTCGGAAGCGATGTTCATGACGACGTCGCAGCCGTCGAGCTGGTGCAGCGTGATCGGGTCGGCCGGGGCGCGCATGTCCCAGTGGACGACGTCCACGCGCTCGGACCAGTCCCGGTCGCAGACGGCCGACGCGACGCGGGCCGGCAGGCCCTTGTGCCGGAAGCTGACCGGGCACACGACCTTCCAGTCGGTGTGGGTGAGCAGGTGCCGCAGGACGTGGCTGCCGACGAACCCCGAGGCGCCGGTGAGCAGGACGCGCATGAACGACCCCATTCCTTGGTCTGTGGACGTGGCGGCAGAGTAGCCACGGACCCCGGAATCACCGAACGGCCTGGTGGGCAGAGAAAAAAAAAAAAAAACCGCCCGGTGCGGCGCCGGGCGGTTCTCGTTGCACGGGTGGTACCCGCTGGGGGCCCTGCTACTCCTCGGCCCGCCGCGCGATGCTCACCACGGGTGGATGGAGAGCTTGAACTGCGCGTACAGGATCTTCCGCGCCACGGTGTCGTTGTGGCGGACCGTCACCCCGATCGGGGTTCCCGGGTGCACGCCGATCTGGTGGTTCTTGACGTACCACTGGTACCCGCCGGTCACCGCCCGGTCATCCCGCGCGGTGTCGTTCATCGGGTCGCTGGTCAGCGACAGCGGGTCGCGCAGGAAGGCGTCACGGATCTCGTTGTAGCCGCCGGGCTCCCACTGGAACTCGGCCGTGAGGTACCCCCAGCCCTCGCAGGACGGCCAGATGAGCCCGGAGCGCTGGTCCCCGGTGACGGAGGCGACCCCGTCCGGCTGAGCGGGGTTGTGCATCCCCCACTGGTCGGCCTGCTCCTCGTCGTACGGGAAGCGGAGCAGGGTGTCGGTGAGCGGCTGTATCACCTGGTCCGGGGACGCGGACAGGGAGCAGACGTAGACGGCCATGCGGGCCCCTTTCGTTGGGCGGCGAGGATGCCACGGAGTCCCCGTATTTACCGACTCATGACGGGTCGTCGGTGTCGCTGACGACCTCGCCCTCCACGGTGCGCAGGTGCGCGCCGGCTGCCTCCAGCATCCGTTGCCGCTGCGCCGGCTCCAGCTCGATCGCGTTCGCGCCGGCCAGGATGGACTCCACGACCACGGTCGTCTCCTCGTCCACCCGCCGCTCCAGCGCGATCGTCAGCTTCTCCGACGCGTCCGTGCCGTCGATCTTCGCCTGGCGTTCCTCGATGCGCATGAGCCGGTCCACGGCCGCCAGCACCGGGCCGTCGTCCCGCATCGGGTTGCCGTCCGGGCCGTTGACGATCTGCCCGGCGTGCAGCACGTAGTGCGGCCGGGCCAGCACGGCGAACACCTGCCGGCGCAGCCCGTCCAGCCGCATCCGCGCCGATTCGCGGTACTCCTCCAGGCCCATGGCCAGTTCCTTGTTGGCCTGCTTGAGCGCGCGGGAGACGTCCATGCAGGCCGTCGCGGCCGACGGGGCGCCCTCACCATCCAGATACTCCGGGTAGTCAACGGCCATCTGCTCGGCGACCTGCTGCCACGACAAGCCACGGTTCTTCAGTTCGACGGCCTTCGCCCGGCGCCGCGCCACGTGCGCCCGGTGGCTCGGCTGCCGGTTCGGCGGGTCTCCCCGGCTCACAGCCCGCACCTCGTGGCGAACGCGCCGACGACCACCCACTGGTGCCAGCGGAACAGGATCTCCGGGTCGTGCCAGCCGGCCGCCGTGATGGAGCTGACGAGCGTGTCCTGCGGGTGCGGCTGAAGCACGCCGCGCAGCGCCCGGGACTTGGCCC
>NZ_JBSFFI010000087.1:0-1835 GCF_053596035.1 Streptomyces sp. NPDC001781
GTTCGTTCACCTGCGGATTTTCGACCTTAACCGTTATTGTGCCTAACGGTTTCCGGTGATCGTTCCGGGCCGTCGGGCCCCTCGTCACCCCACGCCGTGCTCCTCGTTCTCGTCCTGGAGGTCCCGGACCGTCTGGCCGTGAGGCAGGCCGAAACGCACCGCCACCGGATGGTCCGCCGGGTACCAGTTGCGGGTGCCGGGCACCGGCCGCCGGGAGAGCACCGCGAGGATCCCGAGGTGGTCCCCCGGCCACACGATGTCCGCCTGCGCACCGCAGTGCGAGCACTGGAAGAACGCCAGCGCCACGTCCCTCGGGCCACCGCGCCGGGTCGCCCGGTGCAGGAACTCCGTGTTGCCGCAGTCGTCCCGGGGGCAGTCGGCCACCCAGTCGCCGCTGTAGACGTAGGCCCGCGCCGTCGTCTCCGTCACCCTCGCCGCCTCCCTCACGTGCCGAACTCGCCGGAATCGAACCGCCCTTGGGCGGGGTCATCGAACTTGAACACCATCGCCGCGTCGTCGGACTGCACCGGGTCGAACACGCCCGTGTCGAACCCCGAGCCGCGCTGGTCGAACGTGAACGGGTTGGTGACCGTCTCCACACCCATCTCGCAGCCCAGGGTCACCGCGTGCACCGGAGGCCGGCCGGTGCGGCCCACCCGCTGCACGGTGTGCTGCACACGCTCCACGAAGAAGTCCGCGTCCAGCCCCAGCTCGTCGTTGACGATGGTGATCCGGTCGCTGACCGTGCGCTGGAGCACCTGCGCGTAGTGCGCCGGGTCCGAGGACACCACCCGTATCTGCACGGTGGGCCGCCGGTGCGCGTAGTGCAGCAGGATCATGTTGGCGATGGCGGCGGCGTCCTCCGCCCCGGCCCACGGCGCGGAGTCGGGGTAGGACTGCTCGCCGTGCCGGGCGACCGACTCCGAGTCCTGCGCGGTGACCCGGACCGTGGACACCACGGACAGCAGGTGGGCGCGCACCTGGCAGGACGTCACGGTCACCGGCCCGCCGATCGCGGTCAGCGTCAGCCGCGCCGTGGACCCGGTGTCCCGGCTGAGCAGCACCTGGAGCACGCCGGACCCGGTGTAGGTGATGTCCGTCCCCGGCACCGGCGTGACGGCCCCGATGAACGGGTCCGAGGATGAGACGGTCAAGTCCACCGACTGCCCGAGCGCGAGGGCGTGCGTGCCGGTGTCGGACCACACCTGCTGGAGGTCCCCGGACGGCGACCGCACGGGCACGTCGAACGTGATCGAGTTGATGATGTTCCGCCAGCCGTGGGCGTAGCTGAACGGCCGCGCCAGATCCAGCATCCCGGCCGGGGTGGGCACCGCCGCGCAGTCGCCGAGCGCCCCGGCGTGGAAGGTGGCGCCGGGCACGAGGGAGTTCTGCCGCACCATCCGGTGGTGGCGGTCGCGGAAGACGAACGTTCCGTCCGGCGCCACGTAGGCCACGGCCGGCGGGCCCTCGGACTTCACCAGGTCGGTGATCGCGCTCATGGCGTCCGAGCCGTCCAGCCACCACCACGGGACCACCGTGGCGCCCGGGTCGATGCTCCGCCCGCCGGTCCACCCGGCCTCGTCCAGCACGGTGTTGACCAGGTCGCCGGTGCGCGTCGACCGGTACAGGCCGGTGTAGATCGTGTTCGTGGACAGGTCGCTCATCCCGTCCAGGAAGGTGAGGTCCACCGTGCGGTCGCCGAAGTCGGCCTTCACGCTGTAGTCGTCTATGCGGCCGGTGAACAGCGGGTACGTCTGCCCGTTCCAGACCACCGTCGCCTGCATCGGACGGGCCGGCTCGGTGTCGCCGTACAGCGGGGACGACGTGTTCTCCGG
>NZ_JBSFFI010000088.1:0-1741 GCF_053596035.1 Streptomyces sp. NPDC001781
GAACGGGGTGCCCGGCCATTACCGTATTCATTGACTGACGGTCCTCCCTGTTAGTGGCAGGGAGGACCGTCAGGCCGCCCGCGCGCCGGCTCGCGGACGGGTCTGTGCGGCGGACGCGGTGAGCCAGCTCAGGCCGCAGGCGAGGCACAGCGCGTCGTCGCTGCCCTCCACGGCCTTCATGTCCACCACCCGCCTACTCTCGCAGGACGGGCACTTGGCCCGGTCCTTCTTCGCCTTCAGCCGCCGGCGTTCGGCGGTGTCGGTACCGCCCCAGTACCCGCGCTGCCCGTACGTCAAGGCGTACCGGAGGCAAGTATCGCGCACGGGGCACGGATTGCAGAAACGGCGGGCCTCCTCCAGGCCCTCCGCGTTCTCATGGTCGGGTACGAAGACATCCAGTGGAACCCCCGCACAGGCCGCCCCATCCTGCCAACGAACCTCGGAAGCGGCGTAGCCGCTCGACTGACCCTCCAGCACTCCAGCTCCTCGGACGTGGTGACTACTTCCAGCTACGAACTATTGCCGTATGACACACGAGTTTGGAAGCGTGCACACGGAAATAATCGGGGCTGCCGTGCGAAGTGGCACACATGTTTCCGCATGTGTTCACGCAACGAGGCGATTACCCCGGGTAGCCCGTCCGGGCGCGTCCCTGGCCTGCGCGTATGACCAACTCGTAAAGGCGTAAGGGGAGTTGGAAAAGAGTGCGGGTGAGTGCCGTTTCGCGCAACGCGAAACGGCACTCGAAGGGTTTAGCGAATTCGGTTACGCGTCGTGATCCTCTGGCCTTTACCCGGGGTGGCGTTCGGCCATCGCGTCCGCGCTCATGCGGCCGGTGATCCCGTCGTGGTACCCGACGGTGCGGGTGCACTCCGTACGGCCGGGGCCGCGTCGGACGACGTCCCCGCCTGCGTCCGGCGCCCGCAGCGGGACGGTCACCGAGCGGGAGTTGACGCGCAGCACCTCGAACCAGGTCTCCCGGACCCGGACGAAGTCGCCGGCCGTGAAGTCCTCGCGGCTCCACGTCTTGAGCCCCTGCGCCTCGGCCTGGGCGACGACGCCCTGCCAGTGCGCGGTCTGTTCGTCCAGCTCGGCGAGCTGGCCCGCCAGATCCTCGTGGAGCGGCGAGCCCGGCGCGCAGCGGGCGAGGGACCGGGCGATCCGGCGCCGCTGGACCTGGAGCTGGTCGACGCGCCGCAGAGCGTGCGCGAGCGTGCGGGTGGTGACGGTGCCCATAGGGCCTCCCCTGTTCCTTGGTCACGTTGTGCGAGTGCCCCGCCCTGTGGGGAGGGGGCGGGGCACTGGAGCCGTGGCTGGTGACGGGGACCACCCGCCACGAGTGGGGGATGCCACGGAGTGTGCCAGTGATCCGGCGGACCACCGAATGAGCCGGTCAGGCTGCGGTCCAGTGTGCGGCGTCGGCGCGGCGCAGGTACACCGCGACGTCCTGCCGGGCCTCGGGCGTGAGCATCACGGCCAGGGCCGAGAGACCGCGCCGCACGCCGACGGCCACCCGGGCCGTACCGAACGGGCTGACGCAGTCCATCCGCGCCTCGCTGTGCGTGGAGGCGGCCACGGCCGTCTCGTCGCCGTTGACGGCGAGCCAGCGGCCGTACGGCATCCCGTACTCGTCGCGGCCGACGATGCCGGGCCGGGCCTCGCCGGCGAACCACGCGGCCAGCGGGCGCAGCCACTCGGGCCGCAGGATCACGCTGTGGTGGCGGGGCTCCGGGCCGTTCAG
>NZ_JBSFFI010000089.1:0-1726 GCF_053596035.1 Streptomyces sp. NPDC001781
GGTCCACGGTCACTCCGTTCCGATGGCGTCGGCGAAGTCCAGGTGACGGCGGCTGTCCAGGTATCGGCGGATCGCCTTGAGTTCCCGGCGGATAAGGGCCGGGGTCATTTCAAGCTGGCGGCCGTCAGCGACCTTCCCGTTAGGGGTGAGGGAGAGGCGTCCGCCCGGCAGTTCCCCGGCACTCACCCAGATCGGGAGTGTCTGCTGCCACCAGGCCAGCGGCCGGGGGAAAGGGGCAGCGCCCCGGCTCACCAGGTCGACGCTGATCTGGATTTTCGTCTGGTCGATGATGATGCGGCCCATGGCGCCCTTCACTCCCCGGCCCGGAAGAACGGGGTCGGGTCGACGGCGTCGCCGTCGGTGAACAGCCAGGCGTCGAACTGGTCCGGGGTCATGCGCTTCTCCAGCTCGTCCATGATCCAGCCCCGGACGACGGCCAGTTCCGCGCTCATCGGCTGCGTCTCGGTGAGCAGCCACTGCACGGCCAGGTTGTCGTCCGACAGGCGGCCGATCCGCTCCCGGGCGGTCTGCTCGGACCGGCGAGCCTTCTCGCGCAGCGCGTTCGCGTCCATGCTTTCCTCGTTTCCTTGGTCCCGGTCCGGCAACCCCGTCCCGATGAATTAATTAAACCATGACTGATGCCGGTCGTGCAACCCCCGGACGCAATGAAGCCCCTCGCCGCCGCAGGCGGTCCGGGGCTTCTGAGTGGCAGGGTGTCAGTACATGGTCGGGACGTTGCCGGCGGCCTGCGCCTCACGCAACGCGTGGATGGCCGGGCTGGAGGTGCGGACGGGGGACAGCCCCGCGCGCTTGGCGGCTTCGTGCAGGTCCGGCGTGCCGTAGTGCTCCACATACCAGTCGGCGAGGAACTTCTGCTCCGCCTGGTGGACCTCGTCGCGCCGGGCCCGCTCGGCCGCGCGCTGCTCGTCGGCCGCGCTCTTGATTCCGGCCTTGACCTCGCGCACCGTCCAGCCGGCCGCTTTGGCCGCGCAGGGGGTGCCGAAGTAGCAGACGTCGCCGCCCTCGTTGCCGTCGGCGTCCAGCGGGGCCAGCATGACCGTGCCCTTCAGCTCCACCTTGCCGCACAGCTCGCACTCGGTGACCTCGTCCGTCGTGCCCTTGACCCGGTATGCCTTCGCCATGACTTCCTCGTTCCCTGGCCGGTCCTTCTCGATGAATTAATTAAACCATCAGTCCGGCGAGCGGGCAACCCCCTGACGCGACGAAGCCCCGAGGCCCGGTGGGCCAAGGGGCTCCTTGTCGAAAATTTTCGACGTCAGGCGCGGTCGACGCGGAACGCGTAGCCAGACGCCTCGTGCTTCTCCGTCGTGCCGAGCGGCCGGGCGACCAGTTCGGAGGCGAACCGGGAAGCTTCACCGCGCGGCACGCGGGAGTTGTCCATCAGGCAGTACGCGGCGGCCGTCGCCACCTGCCGCAGCGTGTCCATCGGGCTGTGCGACTTCTCCGTGCCGTCGGGCAGCGTACGGGTGAGCAGGTACCGCATGGGTTCCTCGATTCCTCGGGTCGGGTGGTCAGTCGGCGTCGCGCAGGTACTCGGCGAGGTCGCGCTGCATCCCGTCCCAGACGGCCAGGGCGTACCCGGCGGCCACGGAGCCCTTGGTGTCGCCCTCCCGGGCGGCCCGGTCCCGCCGGCGCTCCCACGCCTCGGTGATGGCCTCGGGGCGCAGCCCGTCCCGGGTGCGCATGTCGGCGAGCGTGCGGGTGG
>NZ_JBSFFI010000090.1:0-1662 GCF_053596035.1 Streptomyces sp. NPDC001781
CCGATCTGTCTACAGCGTCGGCCGGGAGCGCGGCCTGTACCTCGGACTGCGCAACGCCGGCGTACCGGCTGCGACGTCCTGACCCGCCAACGACCAAGGAACGAGGAACGAGGAACCGACCATGAGCGTGCTGGAGACCCCGGCCCCGCCGGTGAAGCCGACCGGAGAGACGCTGCGGCCCTTGCTCACCGGGCAGGCGCACATCGACATCAGCACCGCCTTCCGGCTGCTGGACGACCACGAGGCCCGCGTGCGGGCGTACGAGCACGCGGCGAGGGCCTGCGAGCGCGAGGCCGCCGGCGAGGCCGTGACGCAGGTGTTCAAGGCCCTGGCCAACGCGGAGAGCGCCGCGCCGGACGACGTCCGGCCGTTGCACGCCGCCCGCGTGGACGCCTACGCGGCGGAGCACGGCATCAAGGGCTGGCACCGGCGCACCGACCTGCGCGGCAGGGGGTACATCGCCATGGACCGGCTGCGGCTGGTCGCGCGGGACGGCGACCGGGGCCGGTACTACTCGCTGCGGGACTTCATGCCGTGCCCGCCGCTCACGGTCAGCGTGGTGGACCGGGACACCGGCCGCACCGCGTACCGCGCGCTGAACTACGGCATCGCGGAGCAGTGGATGCGCGAGCACGAGCAGCCGGCCGGCTGAAGTCATCCGGGCCCCGTGGTTGCACACTCCGGGGCTCTATGGTTTAATTAAATCAAGAGGCCGGGTGAACCGGTCGACCAGGGAGTGAGGAACCGACCATGACACGGCAGACCGCCGCACCGTTCGACCACATCAGCCTGAACCCCACCTATCGCGCCGCTTCCGGTCTCGCCGACCTCGTCCACAGCGGCGCCCTGCTGCTGGACCCGCCGTATCAGCGCGGCAGCGTGTGGACGCTGGACCAGCGCATCGCCCTGGTGGAGTCGTGGCTGCGCGGCCTGCCCGCCGGCGTCGTCATCCTCTCCGACCGTGGCACGGAGACGTGGCGCCGGGCGAACCGGGGCGCGGACCCGTACGAGACCGGCAAGGGCATCTGGGCCGTCATCGACGGCAAGCAGCGGCTGACCACCGCCGTGATGCTGTTCAGCAGCGAGTTCGCGTTCCCCGCGTCCTGGGTTCCCGAGGACTTCGTGGACGTGGCAGAGGACACGGAGGACGGGCCCTACGTCCGGTACAACACCCTGACCCGCAAGGGCCAGCGGTTCATGGAGAATTACTGCTCGCTCATGGTGGCGGAGACCAAGGACTGCTCGACCGAAGCCGACGAGGCCCGGCTCTATCTGCTCGTCAACGGCGGCGGCACGCAGCAGACCGACGCCGACATGGCCAACGCGGCCCGTGTGGCCGGGGCCTGAGCACGACGGCCCGCCCCGGGCCGCAACCGGGGCATCCGCAAGGGCTTGTAGCACAGAAGGCAGTGCACCCGTGAGCGCGTTCCTTGGTCGGTTCCCGCGCTCCGGGAAGACTCCGGTTCGACTCCGGACGGGCCCACCAGACAGCGACCGAAGCGACTGAGGAAACGAGGAACGATGAGCGAGACCGAGCAGCGGCGCACGGTGACCTCCGAGGAGCACCACGCCAGCCTGATCATCTCCGGGTTCCCGGACCTGCCGAGCCGGTACGGCCCCGGCAACCTCCGCCCGAACCGCGCCGTCCTGCACTACCGCAGC
>NZ_JBSFFI010000091.1:0-1611 GCF_053596035.1 Streptomyces sp. NPDC001781
GGCTCCCGGCGCCGGACGGGCTGCGCGCCGGCGAGGCGTCCAACCTGATCGACACCGTCACCGCATCCCGGAAGATCGACCGGTTCGTCCCGAAGACGGGTTGACGGCCGCACCAGCCGGGGTATGATTTAGTTAAATCTACAGGAACGAGGAACACGGAATGGACGACAAGAGGCTCCGGGCCGTCATCCGCGAGGAGATCCGCCTGGCCGTCAAGACGTTGGACGACGCGGCCGAGTGGACGGAAGCCGACGAGGACGCCCTGGCAGCCATCCGACGGACGGTGCAGACGTTCCGGAACCGCTACGCCGCTGACTGCGAGGCCGCCGACGCCGAGCGCGCGGAGAACCCGTTCGAGGAGACGGCGCCGGACCCGACGATGTCCCGCGAAGTAGCCGACTTCGTCCTGCGCGCCATGAACGGTTTGCTGCTGGAGGGCTACTGGCCGAAGGCGTACGCCGTGAACGGACGGCACGGCGGTGAGGACGGGCGGGAGTACGACAACGCCCTGCTGCTCCGCGCGGCGGACATCGTAGGCCGCGACAAGATCGAGAATGCGGAGCTGCGACGGCTCATCGCTGAGGCGGAGACCACGGCCGCCGACGAGTAACCCGGGGAGGGGCCCCGCGCCCCTCCCCACCTGGCCGTTAGGCCATTGACCAAGGAAGCAGGAAGGTACATCGCTATGACGACCCCTGAGCGCAAGCCGTGCGGGACGTGCGGCACCGAGTTCACCGTGACCGCCGCAGGCGGGATGCGCAGCCACACCACCGACAACCCGGACTTCCAGGCCGACCCCGAGACCCGCAAGTGCAAGGGCGCGGGCAAGCCCCCGGCCGGCCCCGCAGGGGTCGCCCTCGCCGAGGACATGGAGGGCGGCCAGCCCCAGTGCAGGCTCTGCAAGCACCCCGTCGCCCTGACCGGCAACGGCCGCTCGCGCAGCCACCTCACCCCGGAGGCCACGCCCCGCCCGTGCCCCGGTGGCAGTGACTTCCCGCTCGGCACGTACCCGGAGATTGTGGGGACCACTGACGGCCAGGTGGCCACGCTCGCGTTCGACTGCGAGCACCGCGACGTCGGCGCCTGCCAGGACTGCTACGCGGCCGAGGACGACGAGCGGTTCCTGAAGTCCCTGAAAGATGTCGGCTTCGGAGCGTTCGCGCAGAAGGTTCGGGACGTCCGGGCTAAGGGGGCCCGCGCGGATCACGACCACGAGCCCGGCACGGACGACTACGGGGCGACCGCGTGCATCATCTGCGGCACCGTCCTGGAGGAGCGCCCGACCGCCCCGTGGGGCGTGCAGCCGGACGACGTCACGCAGCCGACCATGGCTGACCAGCTCCGCGATGTGAGCGAGGGCGGCGGGGTCGCCGTCCACTGCTTCTTCAACTGCGGCCACGTCGTGCGCAACTCCAGCCCGGAGAAGGCGCACGACGACATGGAGCAGCACTACCGCGAGGGGCACCCGGGCGCATCGGCGATGGACGGCGACACACGCACCGAGGCCGAACGGTTCATGGGGGCCGGTGTCCCGGAACAGCCGACGGCCCGGGACCGGGCCGACCTGCCCGACGGGTTCGATCCGCGCTGCGAGCAGTGCAACACCGACAC
>NZ_JBSFFI010000092.1:0-1604 GCF_053596035.1 Streptomyces sp. NPDC001781
CCGCAGGACCTCGGGCTGGGCGAGGCGGGACACGGTCTGCTCGGCGCGGTCGTCGAGTCGCCCGGCTCGGGCGGGATCAGCGCCGTCGGACGCCTCTCGCTCGCCACCCACTCCTGGCTGGAGGACCACGCCGTCTCGGGACGTGTGGTCGTGCCCGGGGCGGCGCTCGTGGAGATGGCGTCGTTCGTCGGCGGCCTGACCGGCTGCGACCGGCTGGAGGAACTGCTGATCGACGCGCCGGTGGTGCTCCCGGACGAGGGCGGCCTCAGCATCCAGGTCAGCGCGACAGGCACGGACGAACACGGACGCCGCGAAGTCACCATCCACACCCGGCCCGACGACTCGGACGACGTCGACGAGGCCGACGCGTGGACCCGGCACGCCAGCGGTGTGCTGGCGCCGGCCGGCGAGGCCGGTGCGGCGGACGGACAGTGGGCGGTCGCGTGGCCCCCCGCGCAGGCCGAGCCGCTGTCGGTGGAGGAGCTGTACGCGGGCCTCAGCGGAGCGGGGCTCGACTACGGGCCCGTCTTCGCCGCCGTACGCGGCATCTGGCGCGGCCAGGAGCCCGGCGAGGTGTTCGCGGAGATCGCGTTGCCCGAGGGCATGTCGGCGAACGGCTTCACCCTGCACCCGGCCCTGCTCGATGCCGCCCTGCACACGATCGGCGTGGACGGCGGCCTCAGCGGCGCCACCGGACCGATGGTCCCCTTCGCGTGGAACGGCGTGACACTGAACCCGGCCGAGACGAGCAGCGCGCGCGTCCGCGTGGCGCCGGTCACCGGCGGCCAGGGCATGAACGTGACGGTCGCCGACGCTGCCGGTGCCGTCCTAGCCGCCGTCGACTCGCTGGTCCTGCGGCCGATGGCCGTCGGCGGCATGCAGGTCAGCTCCCGGCTGATCCGCGAATCGCTGCTCACCCTCGACTGGACGGCCGTCCAGAACGAGCCCGGGACGACTTCGGGCGCCGGCTGGGCACTCATCGGCCCGGGCGAGGCCACCGGCCTCCCGGACGCCGCCCGCCACGACGGCATCGCGGGGCTCCTCAAGGCGATCGAGGCCGGAGCCCCGGCACCGGACGTCGTCGTCCTGACCTGCCCGCAGACCGGCGACGCGGTCTCCACGGTCGGCGAGTTCACGATCGACGTGCTCGGCGCGATACAGGGCTGGCTCGGCGCCCCGCAACTCTCCGAGTCCCGGCTCGCGGTCGTGACCGTGCAGGCCACCGGCGCCAACGGCCTGCTCGGCGGGCCGGTCTGGGGCCTAGGCCGCGTCGCCCAGGCGGAGCAGGACGGGCGCGTGCTGCTGATCGACGTCGAGAGCCCGGACGAGGTCGGGGCAGGCGTCGCAGTGGCGCTCGCCTCGGGCGAGGGCCAGGTGGCGCTGCACGGCGGCCGGGCCTCGGCCGCCCGGCTGGCCCGCTACACGCCGGGCCTCAGCCGCCCGAACGGCGCCTCGGACGAGGCGTGGCGGCTCGGCTTCCACGAGCGCGGGACGCTGGAACAACTGCGTCTGGTCCCGACCGACGCCGGATCGGCGCGGTTGGAGCCGGGGCAGGTGCGGGTGGCTGTGCGTGCGGCGGGCGTGAACTTCCGGGACGTGCTCAA
>NZ_JBSFFI010000093.1:0-1549 GCF_053596035.1 Streptomyces sp. NPDC001781
CCCCTGCGGGACGTCCCGCAGGGGCTCACTCTTTCGGGGCCGCTCACCCCCGTGGCTGGAACGGGTCCGGACCCGGGCGGGGGCCGAACGGGTCGCTGCACGGATGCGGGAGATCCGGCTCGGCGGAGATCTCGCTGAACCAGAACGACTTGACGTCCAGCTCGCCGAGCGGGACGCCCTCGGACTCGGCGACGTCCTTCAGTGCCACGGCCCGCAGGCGGGCCTCGTCGCACGGCTCGATGGACCACGCGGTGCCGTCGAGGTTGCGCACCTCGGCGCCGTGGGCGACCACCCCGCTGTAGACGTACCCGTACGATCGTCGCTGCCGGGTCACCGCAGGCACCCCGCGCGGGGTCCGGCGCTCCGGGTCGTCTGCCGTAGGTTCGGGCCTCCGTGGTCAGCGGGGGCCGGGGGTCCAGTCGTGGCGGTGGTGGACGGCACGACTCCTCCGTTTCCTGATCTCGATCTCAAGTTGTGGCGGGGCTCAAGCCCCTGCCGCCAGTGTTCCCCCCGTGCACGTTCCACGTCCATGTCTTGGCGTCAAGGTGTTCAAACCGGGCGCCGGCGTCCAGCAGCCGGACCAGGTAGTCCTCGTCCTCCCCACGGTAGCGGCGGCCGATGCCTTCGGTGGTCACATCCTGGCCAGGGCGGAATCCCCCGATCCGTCGGACCAGTTCCGTCCTGACCAGGTGAGTCATCGGGATGAACGATCCGAACCGGCGCAGGTGCGCCTCCTGTTCAGGTCCGAAACGCACACCCCACGGAAGTATCCACTGCCCCTGCACGGACACGGCCGTCGGGTCCGGGCCGCCGCGCACCACCGGGGTCGGGTAGACCAGGCCCGGCTTGTCGGGGGAGTTCTCCAGCACGCGCATACAGGCCCGCAGGTGATGGTGGCGCAGCAAATCGTCGTCATCGAGCCAGGCCACCACGTCCGTGGTCACCCGCTCCAGCGCGCGGTTGCGGGCGGCGTCGGCGCCGGTGCGCAGGGAGTCGCGCTCCACGACGATCTGGTCCGGCTGCCGGGTCTGCTCGCGTACGGACGCCAGTGCCCGCTCCAGCATGTCCTCGCGGCCGGGGATCGTGGGTATGACGACGGCGACGGTCAGGCGGGGCATCAGCAGACGCATCCTTTCGCGCACGGGTGCTGGCGCCCGTAACCCAGGCGGAACCGGATGTGGGCCAGCGTTTTGCGGATCAGGCGGGGCATGGCGGGGTGTCCTCTCCGTCGGCCGGCGGTCTCCAGTGCATTGCGTCGCCGGTGCCGGGCTGCACGGGCGTGTGTGCCCGTGCAGGGTCGTAGGGCTGTCCGAGCCCGAACAGGGCTCCGAGGTCGGAGGCCGCGCGTGCGTAGACGTCGCCGGACGCCGACAGGTCGAACCCGAAAACCACGGAGCCCCCACGGCCGGCTTCGCTGGCCTGTGAGGGCTCGTCGTCCCGGGTGGTCGTCCCGGGGTCCATCAGTCCTCGGCCCCCTCGGTACCCGTGGCGACCCACAGGGTGTCCTTGTCGGCCTGGGACTCGGGCTTGGACTTGTCCGCCAGGCCCT
>NZ_JBSFFI010000094.1:0-1521 GCF_053596035.1 Streptomyces sp. NPDC001781
GTCGGGCGCCGAGCCCGCCAAGCGGGGCACCCGCGCCCGCACAGCCCGCGCCAAGGCGCAGCAGAGCGACGACGGGCCGGACGGGACGCCGACGGCGGCCGACGGCGAGGTGAACGCGCTCACCGGCGACGGGGCGCCCACCCCGCGCAAGGGGAGCGGCGCGTGAGCGGGGCCCCGGGCGTCGGCCGCGTCGTCCACTACGTCAGCCACGGCACGCCGGTGCGCGAGGACGGGACGCAGGCGTATACCGCGCAGTGCCGCGCGGCCATCATCACGGCCGTCCCGGAGTATCTGACGGCCGAGCCGTTCGACGGCTGCCCGAACGGGACGGACGGCCAGTGGACCGCGTCCCTCGCCGTGCTCAACCCCACCGGGATGTTCTTCAACGAGAACCTGCCGCAGGACGAGGACGGCCACGAGGGCGGCACCTGGCACTGGCCCGAGCGGACGGAGAACGGCGCGTGAGAGTCGTCTGCTACCCGGCCGACACCTCGGGGTGCGGCTCGTTCCGGATCATCTGGCCCGCGCAGCTCCTCGCGGCGGCCGGGCACGACGTGGAGATCCGCCCGCCCGAGGACCGGGGGCTGAAGCTGCGCATCGGCCCCGACGACCGCGTGGACGACGTCCTGGACGTGGACGGCGTGGACGTCATCGTCTTCCAGCGGCTCACGCACCAGTGGATGGCCGAGGCGGTGCCGCTGCTCCGCGCGAAGGGCATCGCCGTAGTGATCGACGTGGACGACGACCTGTCCACGGTGCACCCGAGGAACCCGGCGTACAAGTCGATGCACCCGCGCTTCGCGGGCAAGCTGGACCGCGCCACCCGGCAGATCCACCGGCACTCGTGGCAGCACCTGGCCGAAGCGTGTCGGAACGCCACGCTAGTGACCGTCTCCACGCCGGCGCTGCTGGAGCGCTACGCCCGGCACGGGCGCGGCCACGTCCTCTACAACCACCTGCCCGACCACTACTACGGCGTGCCGCACGCGGACTCCACGGTCCTCGGCTGGCCGGCCTCGCTCGCCTCGCACCCCGACGACCCGTCGGCCGTCGGCGGGGCCGTGGCCCGGCTCGTCGGGGAGGGCGCGGATTTTCACATCGTCGGCGACCCGGTGGGCTGCGGCGCCGCGTTCGGACTGACCCGCGACCCCCGGGGCCGCGCGGGCGTGGACGTCTACGGCTGGCCGGGCGCCATCGCCGAGGGCGTCGGGGTCGGCATCGCGCCACTGGCGGACACGGTGTTCAACCGGGCCAAGTCGTGGCTGAAGCCGCTGGAGCTGAGCGCGCTCGGCATTCCGTGGGTGGCCTCGCCGCGCGCCGAGTACGCCAGGCTGCACGCGCGTGGCGCCGGGGTCCTCGCGGACAGTCCGCGCCGCTGGTACCGGGAGCTGCGCAGCCTGGTGGACTCCGAGGCCCTGCGCGCCGAGCGGGCCGAAGCCGGCCGGGTCGTCGCGGACGGGCTGCGCCTGGCCGGCAACGAGTGGCGGTGGTGGGAGGCATGGGAGCGCGCGGCCGGTCTGC
>NZ_JBSFFI010000095.1:0-1459 GCF_053596035.1 Streptomyces sp. NPDC001781
ACCCCCGACATCCTGCACGCCTACCTCCAGCACGGCGGCCGCCCCGCCTTCGAGATCCGCGCGATCCTCGCGGCCACGCTCTCGCCGACGTGGGGCATCTACAGCGGCTACGAACTCTGCGAGAACGAGCCGTTGAAGGCCGGCAGTGAGGAGTACTGGGACTCGGAGAAGTACCAGCTCAGGCCGAGGGACTGGGCGGCGGCGGCCCGTGAGGGACGCACCATCGCGCCGCTCATCACCCGGCTCAACGAGATCCGCCGGGAGAACCCGGCCCTGCATCAGCTCAGGGACATCCACTTCCACCACGCGGACCAGGACGGAGTGATCGTCTACTCCAAGCGCAGCGGTTCGAACACGGTTCTGGTGGTCGCCAACCTCGACCCGCACCACACCCAGGAGGCCACGGTCTCGTTGGACATGCCGCAACTCGGCCTGGACTGGCACGAGTCGGTGCCGGTGCGCGACCTGCTCACCGGCGAGTCCTATCACTGGGGCAGGGCCAACTATGTGCGACTCGAACCGGGTCGTCGACCCGCGCATGTGTTCTCGGTCCTGCGACCGTCCAACCCGCGGATCGGAGGGTCACCCGCCATATGATCGTCAACGAGCCCGTTCCCGACACCTTCGAGGACACTCCGGCCAAGGACCGGGACCCGGAATGGTTCAAGCGCGCCGTCTTCTACGAGGTCCTGGTCCGCTCCTTCCAGGACAGCAACGGCGACGGCGTCGGTGACCTGAAGGGTCTGACCGCCAAGCTCGACTACCTGCAATGGCTCGGCGTGGACTGCCTCTGGCTCCCGCCGTTCTTCAAGTCCCCCTTGCGTGACGGCGGTTACGACGTCTCCGACTACACGGCCGTCCTTCCCGAGTTCGGGGACCTGGCGGACTTCGTGGAGTTCGTGGACGCGGCCCATCAGCGGGGCATGCGGGTCATCATCGACTTCGTCATGAACCACACCAGCGACCAGCACCCGTGGTTCCAGGAGTCCCGCGCCAACCCCGACGGCCCGTACGGCGACTACTACGTCTGGGCCGACGACGACAAGCAGTTCCAGGACGCGCGGATCATCTTCGTCGACACCGAGGCGTCGAACTGGACGTACGACCCGGTGCGCAAGCAGTACTACTGGCACCGCTTCTTCTCGCACCAGCCGGACCTCAACTACGACAACCCGGCCGTGCAGGAGGAGATGATCTCGGCGCTGAAGTTCTGGCTGGACCTCGGCATCGACGGGTTCCGGCTGGACGCGGTGCCGTACCTCTACCAGCGCGAGGGCACCAACTGCGAGAACCTTCCCGAGACCCACGACTTCCTGAAGCGGGTCCGCAAGGAGGTCGACGAGCAGTACGCCGACAAGGTCGTGCTGGCGGAGGCCAACCAGTGGCCCGAGGACGTGGTCGACTACTTCGGCGACTACTCCACCGGCGGCGACGAGTGCCACATGGCGTTCCACTTCCC
>NZ_JBSFFI010000096.1:0-1456 GCF_053596035.1 Streptomyces sp. NPDC001781
ACCCCCGACATCCTGCACGCCTACCTCCAGCACGGCGGCCGCCCCGCCTTCGAGATCCGCGCGATCCTCGCGGCCACGCTCTCGCCGACGTGGGGGATCTACAGCGGCTACGAACTCTGCGAGAACCAGGCGCTCCATCCGGGCGGCGAGGAGTACCTGAACTCCGAGAAGTACCAGCTCGAACGCCGGGACTGGGCGGCGGCGGCCCGTGAGGGACGCACCATCGCGCCGCTCATCACCCGGCTCAACGAGATCCGCCGCAGGCACCCCGCACTGCAACGGCTGCGCAACCTCAGCTTCCACCGGACCGACAACGACGCGGTGCTCGCGTTCAGCAAGCGCACCGGCGACGACACGGTCCTCGTGGTCGTCAGTCTCGACCCGCACCACACCCAGGAGGCCACGGTCTCGTTGGACCTGCCGCGACTCGGCCTGGACTGGAACGACGCCCTGTCCGTGCACGACGAACTGACGGGCGAGACCTACCACTGGGGCCGCGACAACTACGTGCGCCTCAGCCCCGGCCGCGCCCCCGCGCACGTCCTGCGTGCCGAGCCGGCGACGTCACAGATCGGAGGGCCTTCAGCGTCATGACCGTGAACGAACCCGTGCCGGACACTTTCGAGGACACTCCGGCCAAGGACCGGGACCCCGAGTGGTTCAAGCGCGCCGTCTTCTACGAGGTCCTGGTCCGCTCCTTCCACGACAGCGACGGCGACGGCGTCGGTGACCTGAAGGGTCTGACCGCCAAGCTCGACTACCTGCAATGGCTCGGCGTGGATTGCCTCTGGCTCCCGCCGTTCTTCAAGTCCCCCTTGCGTGACGGTGGTTACGACGTCGCGGACTACACCTCCGTGCTGCCCGAGTTCGGGGACCTGGCGGACTTCGTGGAGTTCGTGGACGCGGCCCATCAGCGGGGCATGCGGGTCATCATCGACTTCGTCATGAACCACACCAGCGACCAGCACCCGTGGTTCCAGGAGTCCCGCGCCAACCCCGACGGCCCGTACGGCGACTACTACATGTGGGCCGACGACGACAAGCAGTACCAGGACGCGCGGATCATCTTCGTCGACACCGAGGTCTCCAACTGGACCTTCGACCCGGTGCGCGGACAGTACTTCTTCCACCGCTTCTTCTCGCACCAGCCGGACCTCAACTACGAGAACCCGGCCGTGCAGGAGGAGATCCTGGCCGCCCTCCGGTTCTGGCTCGACCTCGGCATCGACGGGTTCCGGCTGGACGCGGTGCCGTACCTGTACGCGGCCGAGGGCACCAACTGCGAGAACCTGCCCGCCTCGCACGCGTTCCTCAAGCGCGTCCGGAGCGAGATCGACGCCCAGTACCCGGACACCGTGCTTCTGGCGGAGGCCAACCAGTGGCCCGAGGACGTGGTCGACTACTTCGGCGACTACTCCACCGGCGGCGACGAGTGCCACATGGCGTTCCACTTCCC
>NZ_JBSFFI010000097.1:0-1418 GCF_053596035.1 Streptomyces sp. NPDC001781
ATAGTCTGAGACCTGATGCCGAGCCGATTGTGGTGAAGTGGATGATCCTATGCTGTCGAGAAAAGCCTCTAGCGAGTTTCATGGCGGCCCGTACCCTAAACCGACTCAGGTGGTCAGGTAGAGAATACCGAGGCGTTCGGGTGAACTATGGTTAAGGAACTCGGCAAAATGCCCCCGTAACTTCGGGAGAAGGGGGGCCATCACTGGTGATAGGTCTTGCACCTTGAGCTGGGGGTGGCCGCAGAGACCAGCGAGAAGCGACTGTTTACTAAAAACACAGGTCCGTGCGAAGCCGTAAGGCGATGTATACGGACTGACGCCTGCCCGGTGCTGGAACGTTAAGGGGACCGGTTAGTCAAGATTCGTCTTGGCGAAGCTGAGAACTTAAGCGCCAGTAAACGGCGGTGGTAACTATAACCATCCTAAGGTAGCGAAATTCCTTGTCGGGTAAGTTCCGACCTGCACGAATGGCGTAACGACTTCTCGACTGTCTCAACCATAGGCCCGGTGAAATTGCACTACGAGTAAAGATGCTCGTTTCGCGCAGCAGGACGGAAAGACCCCGGGACCTTTACTACAGTTTGATATTGGTGTTCGGTTCGGCTTGTGTAGGATAGCTGGGAGACTTTGAAGCATGCACGCCAGTGTGTGTGGAGTCGTCGTTGAAATACCAGTCTGGTCGTGCTGGATGTCTAACCTGGGTCCGTGATCCGGATCAGGGACAGTGTCTGATGGGTAGTTTAACTGGGGCGGTTGCCTCCTAAAGAGTAACGGAGGCGCCCAAAGGTTCCCTCAGCCTGGTTGGCAATCAGGTGTTGAGTGTAAGTGCACAAGGGAGCTTGACTGTGAGACCGACGGGTCGAGCAGGGACGAAAGTCGGGACTAGTGATCCGGCGGTGGCTTGTGGAAGCGCCGTCGCTCAACGGATAAAAGGTACCCCGGGGATAACAGGCTGATCTTCCCCAAGAGTCCATATCGACGGGATGGTTTGGCACCTCGATGTCGGCTCGTCGCATCCTGGGGCTGGAGTCGGTCCCAAGGGTTGGGCTGTTCGCCCATTAAAGCGGTACGCGAGCTGGGTTTAGAACGTCGTGAGACAGTTCGGTCCCTATCCGCTGTGCGCGTAGGAATATTGAGAAGGGCTGTCCCTAGTACGAGAGGACCGGGACGGACGAACCTCTGGTGTGCCAGTTGTCCTGCCAAGGGCATGGCTGGTTGGCTACGTTCGGGAGGGATAACCGCTGAAAGCATCTAAGCGGGAAGCCTGCTTCGAGATGAGTATTCCCACCTCCTTGAGAGGGTAAGGCTCCCAGTAGACGACTGGGTTGATAGGCCAGATATGGAAGCCTGGTAACGGGTGGAGTTGACTGGTACTAATAGGCCGAGGGCTTGTCCTCAGTTGCTCGCGTCCACTGTGT
>NZ_JBSFFI010000098.1:0-1307 GCF_053596035.1 Streptomyces sp. NPDC001781
CGGACGCCGTGGTGGGGGCGTCCAGGTGCACCCGGGCCCGCAGCTCCTGCTCGGACTCCGTCGTCTTGCCGACCCGGGCGTCCTTGAACGCCCGGACCTTGGCCAGCAGGCCGTCGTTTCCGCTGGTCTCGGCCGTCTTGTCGACGTCGCGGACGCCCGACAGGGCGGCGTGCCGGATGCACCACGCGGCCGACAGGACGATGCCGCCGAGGAACCAGGCCAGGGCGATGTCCCGCTGCCACGGCCGGACCGCGATGGCGAAGACTGCCCAGGTCAGGACGGCGACGACGAACACCGTGACCATGTTCCGGGTGTCCTGGCGGCGTACGGACCACGTCTTCCAGGTCTGCACGGCCAGGTACCCGAAGCCGATGGTCAGGAACGCCATCCACAGCTCGCTGTGGCCGCTGAAGGCGATGGCGACGTGCAGGACGAGGGCGAGCGGCCAGACGGCCGCCACGATGGCCCACGGCAGCACGTAGGACACGATGCGCTCAGGCACCCGGAACAGACCGAGAACCCGCAGGTGGGGCGCGTGATTCGACATGTCGTCCACCGCCCTTACACCACGGAGAAGCCGCCACGGCGGCCCCCGCTGGGACGGCTGACCTTGCGCTCGCCCTCCAGGTCGTCCAGCAGGCCCTCGAACCGCCGCCACGCCTTGGTGGCGTCGGCCGCGCCGGCGACGCAGGAGTTCGCCAGGTGGTCGAGATCCTTGCCGATCCGCCGCAGCGTGTCCGCCAGCTTCAGGCGCTGCGAAGGCGTCATCCAACCGTCCTTCGACTGCTTGGCCTGGGCCCGCGCGGACGCCTTGAGCTGGCCGTTCGCCAGGTGAGCAGACACGGCGAGGTAGTTCAGGATGGCCCGGTACGCCTCGCAGAAGGCGTGCAAGTCGTCCTGGTTGCCCAGCTCCATTTCACCGATGGACTGGGCGAGCTGGGCGATGTTCTGGTTACGCGTCCCGCCGGACGGCCGGGAGACACCGCTGGTCTGCGGCTTCCTCGGCTCGGAGGGCAGCGGGTGGCCCTGGCTGCTCAGTCCCCGCTTCTTCAGGTCTTCCGGGGACTGGCCCTTCACGCGGCCCTGCGCGCTGAACGGGTTGTCGGGGTGATTGGTTCCGATCGTGCTCATTCCTGGTTCCTCTTCCTTGGTCAGATGGGCGAAAGCCCTACCGGAGTTGTCCCCAGCAGAGCTTTACCTAAATCAAGGGTCTCGCGGTATGGCCGGAAGCGCAATGCACCTTTTGGCCGGGGTGCTTTCGGGGCCGGTGCCGAAAGGCTTGCGGCCGGTCGCTCTCGGCACGCTTG
>NZ_JBSFFI010000099.1:0-1303 GCF_053596035.1 Streptomyces sp. NPDC001781
GGGCTGCACTGGGCAGGCCCAACGACGGACGCTATTCGGGAAGATCGTCTTGGTAGACCACGGAGACAGCTCGCATGCCCAGTGCTTCGTAGAAGCCGCGCCCGCCTTGATTGCCCGGCAAGCAGTGGACGATCAACGGCGCCAGTCCGTGTTCCCTCGCCCAGCTGCGGACGTGGTCGACGAGTACGCGCCCCATGCCGTTGCCGCGGTGCTCCGGTGCTACCCACAGCTCGTGGATCACACAGCAGCCGTGTTCGTCCGGACCAGCCAGGATGTAGCCGTGTTCGGTGCCGTACTTCATCCCGTTTGTTGGGGCCTGACGGTCGGGGTCGAACGGCACAGTCACGCGCTCCAGGGCCGGTGGTGGACTCGGTCTTTTCGGTTCCGGGGTGGCGGAGACGACGCGGGCTCTCGCTCGCGCTTCACGGCCCCGCGCGGCCGTCGTGCCTTCCGGGCGGTCGCCGTCACCCCCAGTCGACGACGATCCGGTTGAGCGGGGTGTCCAGCGCGAAGAGACCGGGCCGCTGCTCGAGGGGCGGCGCCTGCAAGGGAAGGATCTCGAACGCAGCCTCGCGGCCGCGGTATTCGCGGTCCCAGGTACGGATCAGGCCGGCGACGTGTGCGGCGAGTTGCGCGCTGCCGGGGCCGTGGCCGATGACGCCGAACTCCCACAGCCTGCCGCCGCCGGGGGCCGTGCGATCCAGCGGGTGGCGGGCGGCGGGCGAGGTAGGTGACCGCTCCCCCGTCCACGGCGGCCGTGGAGGACGGGTAGGGGTCCTCGGTGAGCAGCGTGCCCCGGGCGTCCCTCGGGAACAGCATCCGGATCAGGCCGGACGGCAGGGTGCAGGTCAGGAAGAGTTCCATCCATTCCGGGGACTCCATGGCGCGCACCGTCATGCCGGTCCGCTCCTCGATGCGCGGCTGCGCCAGGACATCGGCGAGCGCGTCCTCGTCGAGCCGTTCGGCGGCCGGGGTCTGGAGCCGCACGGTGCCCTCACGCGTGAGCGGGACGAGCCGGCGGGCGTCGTCGGCGATGCCGCGGCGCAGCGGCATGAAGGTGTTCATGGCCGAGTCGAGCGAGCGCCAGCGGCCGTCGCGGCGTTCGTAGGCGATGGAGCGCGCCACGGTTCCCTTGAGGCGCTGCGGGGTGACGAGGCGGCCGCCGGGGGCTAGTTGGTTCAGCCAGGCGTGCGGGATGCCGTGCGCGCCGACGGTCGCGATGATCAGGTCGAACGGCGCGCCCTCGGCATGTCCCAGGGCGCCGTCCCGGGTGGCGACGTCGACGCCTGTGACGCCGGCGGCC
>NZ_JBSFFI010000100.1:0-1290 GCF_053596035.1 Streptomyces sp. NPDC001781
CCCGGGTCAGTGACGGTGACCCGGGGCTCTTGTCGACCGGCGCCGGCCCGGGATCTCTCCGCCGGGTCAGCCGGGACTCTCTCATTTAGTTAAATCCCCGTCGGATGGTTTTGTTAAACCATCGCGGGGTCTCGTGTTCGCCGGCGCGGAACCAGCGCGGCCACGGTGGACCACCGATCTGGAGGTACAGGCCCGCCTCCTGGCAGCCGCGCCGGTGGCAGTCGGAGCACATCCCGCACAGCCGCAGCCGGCTCCGCCACGACAGGCCGACCGCGCACCAGTCGCAGACCCGGCCGCTCACGCGTCCGTCACCGCCCAGCCCATGGAGCACCACCGACCGGTCGCCTCGTCGGGCCAGCACCAGTGCCGCACGCGGAGCACCTGGTCGCCGCACACCCGGTACCGGTCGCCGCACTGCGCGCACTGGAGGCTGACCACGTCGGCCACGGAGCTGGTGACGTTCACGACGCTGCTCCCCGCGCCGCAACCCGGTTGGCCAGCGCCCACAGCAACCGCGCCAGCACGGGCGGCCGGGACCGGGGCTCCGGGTCAGCCATGGCGTCAGACGGCTCCATGACGCGACTCGCGGTCACGGCCGCCCGGCGTGCCTCCGCCGACGGCCAGCCGCCAGCGGACTCATCGACGGCCGCCACGGCAGCGTCGAACAGGCAAGCCTCCACGGTCACCCCGCCCGCGCGGGCGGCCACCACGGCGCGCTGGACGTCGGCCAGTAGCCGGTCGGTCTCCGGGCCCCTCACTCGCCGCCGCCCATGATGCTGTTCATGGTCCCGAGCAGCCAGGCGAGCGCGGCCCGCTCGGCCGCCGCCGGGGACCAGCCGCGCGCCGTCATGTCGCAGCGCATTCCGTCGGCCGCGTCGAACACCGGCGCCATCTGCTCCTTCATCGCCAGCAGCGCGTTGGACAGCTCGCCGCGCATCCGCTCCAGCTCGTCCTCGGACGGCATGTGCGGCCCGTTCACAGCGCGAGCCATTCCGGGTGGTCCAGCGTCCAGCGCACGGTGGTCTCGATGGATTTCTCCAGCGACACCGGCTGTGTCCAGCCGAAGCGGGCCAGCTTGTCGCCGTCCAGGGCGTAGCGCAGGTCGTGGCCGGGCCGGCTCGCGTGGAAGGACACCGGCCGCACGTGGGAGAGCGCGGCGTCCTCGTCCAGGCCCATGGCCGCACCGACCAGCCGGACCCCCACGTCGGCGGTGTCGCGGTGGTCCTGGTCGGCGACCCGAGCGGCGACGGCGTCCTCGTCGCCTGGCTGGAGCCCGCCGCCACACACGTC
>NZ_JBSFFI010000101.1:0-1285 GCF_053596035.1 Streptomyces sp. NPDC001781
GCGCCGGGAGCCCCAGGTACCGCACGACCTTGAGCTGCTTCTCCGACGCCGGCTTCTTCCGCCACGACGCCGTCCGGGTCATGTTCAGGTCCGAGCGGTCGGTGGCCTCCGTCTCCGCCCACGCCATCGCCATGCCGAGGTCCAGCCCGGTGTGCAGCCGCTCCCAGTTGCCCTGTGGCGGCGCGAACGCCACGTCCCACTTCTCCATCTCGTCCTTGGACGGCCACAGCAGGATCTCGCCCTTGCCGCCGAGCGGGATGAACTGCACGCCGGCCCGGGTGCGCAGCCACGAGTACGCCGTGGACGCGCCGAACAGGTCGACGTCCCGGTGCGTCAGCTCGAACCGCAGGCTGCCCGCCGGGACCTTCGTGTCCTTGCGGGACTCCTCGCGCTCGTACGCCTCGGCCAGCGTCTCCCCGTCCTTGACGACCCCCTCGAACCCCGGCTCCAGGTCGACCAGCGTGCACAGGCTCCCGCCCTCGCCGGCGAGGATGAGCACCTGCGCGTCCCGCTTGCCGGTCGCCGGGGAGGGCCGCAGCACCCGGCCCACCATCTGGATAAAGAGCGGCTGGGACTTGGTCGGCCGCGCTATGACCGCGCAGTCCGCGAACGGGAAGTCGGCGCCCTCGGTGAGCACCATGCAGTTGACCAGTGTGCGGATCTCGCCGGTACGGAACTTGCGGTAGATGTTCAGCCGGTCCTCGCGGGGCGTGCCGCCGTGGACGTACGCCGCGCTCGGCAGCGCCTCCGCCGTCGCCCGCGCCACTTCCACGGTCGGGGTGAAGACGATCGGGGACCTGCGGTCGGCGGCGTGCTCCTGAAGCACCTTGGCGATGATCTGCGGGCCGCCTGCCTCCATCATGGCGTCGCCGAGGGCCCTCGCCTGGTAGTCGCCCTTGGACCGCTTGACGTCGGCGAGGTTCAGCGTGTCGACGGAGACTGCCTTGGACGTCACATCGACCAGGTGGCCCTTGGCCATCGCCCACAGCGGGGAGCGGGTGTAGACCGCGTCCTCCCACACCCCGCCGAGGCCCTGGCCGTCGCCCCGGGCGAGGGTCGCCGTGAAGCCGACGGCCCGGGTGCCGGGCATACCGCTGTAGCAGCCGAGCCCGGCCAGGATGTTGCGGTAGCTGACGGCCGCCGCGTGGTGGCACTCGTCCACGATGACCAGGCCGACCTTGCCGCATTTCTCCTGCGCGTCCACGAGCCGGTAGAACCGGGTCTCGCGCGCCTGGGTCTGGTCGGTGAAGTCCATGACGTCGGCGGTGATGGCGTCGGATGCGGC
>NZ_JBSFFI010000102.1:0-1275 GCF_053596035.1 Streptomyces sp. NPDC001781
GGCCGACGCGTACGAGGCACCGAGCGCGCCAAGGCAGCGGCATAGAGGCATGACAAGACACGGCGGGGCCGCTCAACCGGCCAGGACTTTCCCGGGGTTGAGGATCCCGTGCGGGTCGAGAGCCGCCTTGATGCCCTGGTGTACGCGCACACCGGCCGGCCCGAGTTCCTTGGCGAGCCAGTCGCGCTTGAGCAGGCCCACGCCGTGTTCGCCGGTGATGGTGCCGCCCAGGCGCAGGCCGAGGTCCATGATGGCGCCGAACGTCTCGTGGGCGCGGCGCACCTCGTCGGGGTCGTCGCGGTCGAAGATGACGTTGGGGTGGACGTTGCCGTCACCGGCGTGGGCGACGCAGGTGACCAACAGGCCGTGTTCTTCGGAGAGTTCGGCGATTCCGTCGACCATCTCGGCGAGCCGGCCGCGCGGCACGCAGACGTCGTCGGCCAGATAGGCGCCGAGGCGCTCGGTCGCGATGCCGACCAATCGGCGCCCCGCGAGGAGGAGTTCGGCTTCGGCGGCATCCTCGGCGATCACCGTGGTGCCGCCGTGCGCCTCGGCGATGTCGGCGAAGCGGCGCAGATCGGCCGGGGCCGCCTCGCCCCGGTCGGACTGGGCGATGAGGACGGCGCCGGCATCGTCGGGGAAGCCGAGGTCGCGGTACGCGCTGACCGCGTCGATGCTGGGCCGGTCCATGAGCTCCAGGAGGCTGGGCCGCGGACCGCTGCTCATGTACGCGGGGACGACCGCGCAGGCGGCGGACGTGGTCGGGAAGAACGCCACGGCGGTCAGCGGGCGTTCGGCGGCGGGCCGCAGCCCGACGGTGACCTCGGTGATGACACCGAGGGTGCCTTCGGATCCTACGAAGAGGTGGGTGAGGTCGTAGCCGGCGACGCCCTTGGCGGTGGTGCGGCCGGTGTGCAGCACGCTGCCGTCGGCCAGGACCACGGTGAGCCCGCGCACGAAGTCACCGGTCACTCCGTACTTCACACAGCACAGGCCGCCCGAGGCCGTGCCGATGTTGCCGCCGATGGTGCACATCTCCCAGCTGGAGGGGTCCGGCGGGTAGTAGAGCCCGTGCTCGTTGACCGCGCGGGAGAGCGTGGCGTTGATGACGCCCGGTTCGACGACGGCGATCCGGTCGACCGGGTTGATCTCCAGGACACGGTCCATCTTGACGAGCGAGAGGACGATGCAGCCCTCGCTCGCGTTGGCCGCGCCGGACAGGCCCGTGCGGGCGCCCTGCGGGACGACCGGGACGCGCAGCGCGGTCGCCGTGCG
>NZ_JBSFFI010000103.1:0-1185 GCF_053596035.1 Streptomyces sp. NPDC001781
TCGACGGTCCTCGCGGTGATCATCGCGGTGCCGCTCGGCCTGCTCCAGGCGGTGCGGCGCGGCAAGGCGTCCGACTACGCGCTGACCGGCCTCGCGTTCCTGATGTACGCGACGCCCGTGTTCTTCCTCGGCCTCATCATGATCATCCTGTTCGCGCAGGTGCTGCCGATCTTCCCGGCGGAGGCCCCGCAGGGCGAGACGATCGGTGAACTGCTCGGCGACATACCCGGGTTGATCCTGCCGGTCGTGACCATGGCGTTCGGCATCGTGGCCATGTTCAGCCGCTACATGCGCTCCGCGGTCCTCGACAACCTCACCGAGGAGTACGTGCGCACGGCCATGGCGAAGGGCCTGTCGAGCCGCCGGATCATGGTCAAGCACGTGCTGCGCAACGCCCTGATCCCGCTCGCCACCCTCCTCGGCCTGTACCTGCCGACACTGTTCAGCGGTGCGCTCGTCGTCGAGTCGATGTTCAACTACCCCGGCATGGGGCTGCTGTTCTGGAACGCCGCGCAGGGCTCGGACTTCCCCGTCCTCCTCGGTGTGACCCTCGTCGTCGGCATCGCGACCGTCCTCGGCTCGCTGCTCACCGACATCCTGTACGCCGTCCTCGACCCGCGGATCCGGAGCGTGTCATGACCACCACGGTGACGACCTCTGTCATACCCGGGCAGGAGGAGGCCGCGCAGGCCACCCCCTCGCTGGCCCGCCGCACCCTGCGCGTGTTCACCGGCAACAAGCTGGCCCTGGGCGGCGTGATCCTGCTCGCCCTGCTGCTGGCCTTCTGCTACCTGGGCCCGCTGCTCCACCCGACCGAGCAGGTTCACACGGACCTGTCCCGGGCGAACCTCTCCCCCGGCACATCAGGGCATCTGCTGGGCACCACCGACCTCGGCTACGACATGGTGGGCCGGCTCATGGTCGCGGGGCAGACGTCGTTGGAGATCGGCCTCGCGGCAGGTCTCCTGGCGACCCTGTTCGGCACCGTGTACGGCGCCGTCGCCGGATACTTCGGCGGCTGGGTCGACGCCACGATGATGCGGATCACCGACGCCGCGCTCGCCATCCCGGCGATGTTCCTGCTCGTGGTCGTCGCCGCGATCATCACGCCCAGCAAGGGCATCCTGATCCTCATCATCGCGGGCGTCGCCTGGCTCTCCCCCGCCCGCCTGGTGCGCGGCGATG
>NZ_JBSFFI010000104.1:0-1171 GCF_053596035.1 Streptomyces sp. NPDC001781
TGCCGGTGCCGCTGGTGACTTTGTAGGTGGTCGTGAACGTGTTCACGCCCGGGGTGAGCCCGGTCAGGAACGTGGCGGCCGTCGCGGCGACGGTGACGCCGGCGACGCCGACCGTCGCGGGGCCCCGGTTGTCCTGCTCGGCGACGGACGACACGCCGGTGACGTTGAAGGACGCCCGGGACGAGCCGGCGCCGCTGTTGGCGACCTGGGCGTGCAGCAGCACCAGGGCCTGCGAGCCGGTGGTGACGGTGACGGACGGTCCGGCCGACGCACTGAGCGGCCCGTAGGACGTGGAGACCGTGGTGTCGGAAGACAGGCTCTCCGCCCACGTCGGTATCCGCTCGGCGATCTGGTTGGTAGCGCTGGTGACGAAGATCGACCCCGGCGTGGTCGCTTTCGCGGGCGCGGTCTCGGCGAGGTTGTCGCGCAGGAAGGTGTTGAACTGCGCCGCCGTGAAGACGGCGCCGGCGACGGCGGTCATGGGGGCGGTCCAGGACATGGGGCGAGCTCCTCAGAACGGGATGACGATCAGCTCGCGGTACAGGAACGTCCCCGTTCCCGACCCCACCAGGTACCGCATGGTGAACGTGTTGGTGCCGGGGGTCAGGGTCTCGAACATGTGGCTCATGCTGATCCGCCAGACGTTCCCAGAGTTGGCGCCGTCGCGGACCATGCACCACTGGTCGTCGGCCGCGATGGAGGACGCCCCGGTGACCGCCACGGAGACCTTGGAGGCCCCGTTGGTGGACGTGTTGTCGATGGAGCAGGCGTACATGCACAGGGCGCGGGTGCCGGTGGCGACGGTCACGCGGGGGCCGATGGTGGTCAGGTCGCTGTACGTCGTCGCCGTGGTCGTCTGGGACGTGCCGACGAACTGCTTGGCCATCTGCCGGGCGGCGATCTGGTTGGCGCCGGTGGAGACGAAGATCTGGCCCTCGGCGGTCGCCTTGGCGGGCGCGGTCTCGTTCAGGTTGTCGCGCACGTGCTGGTTGAACTGTGCTGCCGTGAAGGCGCTGCCCGCGACGGCGGTCATGGGTGCGGTCCAAGCCACGTTCTCGGCCACCTCTCGGGGCTCGCTTATCGAAACGACTTCGTTTCTGTACCCGCTGTACCCAGTGCTCCGTATAGCGCTATACGTAGGGGAATTTTTTGGTTATACCCAGCACTGGGT
>NZ_JBSFFI010000105.1:0-1126 GCF_053596035.1 Streptomyces sp. NPDC001781
GCCTCGGCCTGATGGCCACCACTGTGGTGTCCCCAGGCCCACACGATCGCGGAGATCGCCAGGGCGCCGACCACGGCGATGATGCCGAACAGGTTGATGCTGCCTATGACCTTCTTCAGGACGTCGAGACCGGGAAGACCTCCCGCGCTCGGCGTGACGCCGGGGTTGTACGCCAGGATCTGGGCGTGCTGCATGAGCTTCACTGGGACTCCAGGTTGGATTTTGGGCGCGCAACGGCCCGGAAAGTGGAGAGAAGAGGAAGAGGCGGGGGACCGGTCAGACGATCCGGCGAGCGGCCAGCACGTCCGCCCGCCAGTCGGCGAGTGGTGAAACCTTGACCACGTCGCCGGTGTGCGGGGCCTGCAGGATCAGACCGTGACCGATGAACATCCCGACGTGCTCCGGGACTTCGGCCGTGCCCTCGGTGAAGAGGAGGTCACCCGGCTTCAGGGCGCCGACACTGACCGCCTTGCCCTCCTTGACCTGCGTGTACGTGGTCCGGGAGAGGGAGATGCCACCCGCCTTGTACGACGCCTGCATCAGGGACGAGCAGTCACAGCGGCCCATTGGATCCTGGCCGCGCGGATCGCTGCACTCGCCACCCCACTGGTACGGGGTACCGAGCTGGCCAAGACCCCAACGGATCGCGGCACGCACCGGCTTCGGGGAGCCGGCCGGGGTCTTGTAGCCCTTGGGGAGGGCGCCAGCTGGGATGGCGCCGAAGTCGGTGCCGTCCTCCTCGTTGCCACACTCGGCGAACTCGGCGTCCGTGGCATCGCTCCCAGCATCCGCGTCGGAGTTCCCTTCGGAGCCGGAGTCCGACTGCGCCGACAGAGACGAGGCGATGCCCTTCTGCAAGGCCGCCGCGAGCGGCTCCCACTTGGCGTACGCATCAGGGAAACCACTCTTCTGCACCGCCTGCGCAGCCTGTGCGACAGTCATGGACTGCCACCCGGGAACCCTGAGCAGCGCCTCGTAGAACTTCGTCGATGCGTGCACCGGATCACGGACCTGCACCGTCGTCCCCCAGCCCTGGCTCGGGCGCTGCTGGAACAGGCCGAGCGAGTCGCGGTCGCCGTAGTCGAGATTGCGAAGTCCCGACTCCTGGAGTGAAGTTGCGAGGGCG
>NZ_JBSFFI010000106.1:0-1113 GCF_053596035.1 Streptomyces sp. NPDC001781
GCCGCATGTACCGCACCGGAGACCTCGCGCGCTGGACCGGACACGGCGAGGTCGAGTACCTCGGCCGCACCGACCACCAGGTCAAACTGCGCGGCCAGCGCATCGAACTCGGCGAGATCGAGGCGGAGCTGGGGAGCCAGAAGGGTGTCGAGGGCGCGTGCGCCCTGGTCCTCGACGACCGCCTCGTCGGCTACGTGACCGGGGACTCGCCCGACCCCGCCGAGATCCGCGCCGCGCTCGCCCGCACCCTGCCCGAGCACATGGTGCCCTCCGCGATCGTGCCGCTCGACACGTTCCCGCTCAGCCCCAACGGCAAGCTGGACCGCCGCGAGCTGCCGAAGCCCGTGTTCACCGGAGGCGGCGGCACCAGGCCACCGGCGAGCCCGCGCGAGGAGACGCTCACCCGCCTCTTCGCCGAGGTCCTCGGCGCCGAGGGCGCGGGCCCCGATGACGCCTTCTTCGACCTGGGCGGCACCTCGCTGCTCGCCGTGCGCCTCGTCAACCGGGTCCGCGAGGAACTGGGCGCGGAGCTGACCATCGGATCGCTCTTCGCATCGCCCACACCGGCGGCGCTCGCGGCCCGCATCGACGACGCGTCACCGGTGTCCACGGACGCCCTCGGCGTCGTCCTGCCGCTGCGCCGCGAGGGCGCCCGCCCGCCGCTCTTCGCGATCCACCCGGCGGGCGGCATCTCCTGGTGCTACGCGGGTCTCACCGCACGCCTCGACCGGGAGCAGCCGGTGCACGGCCTGCAGGCACGCGGACTGACCTCGGACGACGCGCTGCCGGGCACCCTGTGGGAGCAGGCGGCGGACTACGTCGACGAGATCCGCCGGATCCGCCCGCACGGCCCGTACCGGCTCATCGGCTGGTCGGTCGGCGGCATCCTCGCGCACACCGTCGCCGTGCTGCTCCAGGAGGCCGGCGAACAGGTCGAACTCCTCGCGCTCCTCGACGCGTTCCCCGCCGAGCAGTGGCGCGAGCGCCCCGCCCCGGAAGAGGGCGACGCCCTCACGGCCGTCCTGCGCAGGGCCGGCTTCGAGCGCACCGACGAGGCGACCCGCGAGGACGTCCTCGCCACCCTGCGCAAGGCGGGCAGCCCGCTCGCGGGGC
>NZ_JBSFFI010000107.1:0-1079 GCF_053596035.1 Streptomyces sp. NPDC001781
CGCCACCGGACGACCACCCGTCCACCTGTCGGACACGCAGGTCAGCATCCTCGCCCAGTTGGCCACCGGCGCCACGATCCGGGAGGCCGCCGAACGCCTCGGACTGCCCCAACCCACCTGCGCCTCCCGGCTGTCCGAGGTGTACCAGCGGCTGGACGTGGCGTGGATGGACAAGGACCACCGACGCCCCGAGGCGATCCGCCGCGCCCGCGATCTGGGGCTGCTGCCCGGACCCGTGGCGACCTGAGCCGTTTGGCGGTTTCGCGTCTCGCACCTACCGTGCCCGGCCGGAGGTGGTCATCAATGGCCAAGCACCACACGTATGTCGGCGCCGCGCTGGCGGGCACCGCCGGCGCCGTCGTCACGCTGCTGAGTACCGGCACCCCCGCCGCAGCGGCGAGCACGACGACCTGGGACAAGGTCGCCAAGTGCGAGTCCGGTGGAAACTGGGCGATCAACACCGGGAACGGCTACTACGGGGGACTCCAGTTCAGCGCATCCACCTGGGCGGCCTACGGGGGCCGCTCTTTCGCTTCCCGGGCCGACCTCGCCGGCCGGGGCGCGCAGATCACCGTGGCGGAACGGGTCCTCGCCGCGCAGGGCCCCGGCGCCTGGCCGGTGTGCGGAGCCCGCGCGGGCCTCGCCCAGGGCGGGCAGCGCGCGGCGGTATCGACTCCACGCGCGACCACGCCGCCGCAGAGGGTGTCCAGCGCGGCCTCACGGGCCGTCTCCTACGCCCGCGCCGCACTCGGCAGGCCGTACGTCTACGGCGCCACCGGCCCGAACTCCTACGACTGCTCCGGGCTCACGCAGGCCGCATGGCGGGCAGCCGGCGTCTCCATACCGCGCACCTCGCAAGCGCAGTGGGCCGGCCTGGCCCGCGTCGCCCCGTCCGACGTCCGCCCCGGAGACCTCGTCGTCTACAGCGGGGCCGAGCACGTCGCGCTGTACGTCGGGGGCGGCCGGATCATCGAGGCGCCGCGCCCCGGCAGGACGGTGCAGACCGCGCCGTGGCGGTCCGGGTGGTACGCGACTCACTTCGTCGGCGTCGTCCGGCCGTCCGGGGTGTCGGTGGTCGT
>NZ_JBSFFI010000108.1:0-1075 GCF_053596035.1 Streptomyces sp. NPDC001781
TCTCGTGACTGCGTGCCTTTTGAAGAATGAGCCTGCGAGTTTGCGGTGTGTTGCGAGGTTAACCCGTGTGGGGAAGCCGTAGCGAAAGCGAGTCCGAACAGGGCGATTCAGTAGCGCGCTCAAGACCCGAAGCGGAGTGATCTAGCCATGGGCAGGTTGAAGCGGAGGTAAGACTTCGTGGAGGACCGAACCCACCAGGGTTGAAAACCTGGGGGATGACCTGTGGTTAGGGGTGAAAGGCCAATCAAACTCCGTGATAGCTGGTTCTCCCCGAAATGCATTTAGGTGCAGCGTCGTGTGTTTCTTGCCGGAGGTAGAGCACTGGATAGGCGATGGGCCCTACCGGGTTACTGACCTTAGCCAAACTCCGAATGCCGGTAAGTGAGAGCACGGCAGTGAGACTGTGGGGGATAAGCTCCATGGTCGAGAGGGAAACAGCCCAGAGCATCGACTAAGGCCCCTAAGCGTACGCTAAGTGGGAAAGGATGTGGAGTCGCAGAGACAACCAGGAGGTTGGCTTAGAAGCAGCCACCCTTGAAAGAGTGCGTAATAGCTCACTGGTCTAGTGATTCCGCGCCGACAATGTAGCGGGGCTCAAGCGTACCGCCGAAGTCGTGTCATTGCAGCAGATAGCCCCAACGGGTGCTGTGATGGGTAGGGGAGCGTCGTCTGCCGGGTGAAGCAGCCGCGGAAGCGAGTTGTGGACGGTTGACGAGTGAGAATGCAGGCATGAGTAGCGATACAAACGTGAGAAACGTTTGCGCCGATTGACTAAGGGTTCCTGGGTCAAGCTGATCTGCCCAGGGTAAGTCGGGACCTAAGGCGAGGCCGACAGGCGTAGTCGATGGATAACCGGTTGATATTCCGGTACCCGCTGTGAAGCGTCAAACATCGAGCATCGTGATGCTAAGGCCGTGAAGCCGCCCTGATCTCTTCGGAGTTGAGGGGAGTGGTGGAGCCGCCGGCCCAAGCGGTTAGTAGGTGAGTGATGGGGTGACGCAGGAAGGTAGTCCAGCCCAGGCGGTGGTTGTCCTGGGGTAAGGGTGTAGGACGCAAGGTAGGCAAATCCGCCTTG
>NZ_JBSFFI010000109.1:0-1072 GCF_053596035.1 Streptomyces sp. NPDC001781
AGCGGGCCGGCGCCGACGTGCCGCATTCGAAACGAGTTCGTGCCGTGCCGGGACCCGCCCATGCGCAGGCCCGACCCGTACGCGGCCTGCAGGACATGCAGAGCCTCGTCCCCCGTGGACGTGCGCACCTCGGCCCGCTCGACAGACTGCCCCATACACTCACCCTCCCGACTCGCCGCTCCTCCCCCAACCCCCCTCCCCCACTCTCCCTGCCCCGAACCAACGGTCGATCACGAGCACAACTCGCTTCGCTCCACGGACTTGACGCCGGATGACCTGCACTCTCGCTGTTCGTTCGACGGCCTGCGGGCCAGCGGCGGAAACGACAGACTCATCGAAGGCGCGGCTCCCCGTTGCGCAATCTCTCTCGGAAGCGCCCCGGACCCCGGCCTTCCGAGAGAGGAGGACACGGCCGCGGGGCTGCCCGCCCCTCCCCTCTGACGTTCTGGGAGAAGCTCGACGGCATGATCCGGGCGGATCTGACGCTCCCTGCTGGCGCACGCGTCTGCGTACTTGGCGGAGCACTCACAGGAGTACGCCGACCCGGCCTGGCCCGGCGCTCCACGGCGGACACGTGCCATCGAGTACGTCCCGCTGTCCGCGTGTTCATCCGGACACTCGTACACTTTGATCCCGAACGACTCATTGACGAGGGGAGCGCCCGTGCCCGGCCACAGGTCCATCACCGAGGCGGAGAAGCTGGCACAGGCCAAGCTCGGCGGCGCACCCATCCGCCACGAACGCATGGCGGTCGTGGCCAACATCTATCGGGCCGCCTCCGCCGTGCGCCAGCACCTGGAGAACAGCGTGCTGCGCAAGGTCGACCTGACGTGGACCGCGTTCGTCGTGCTGTGGGTGATCTGGGTCTGGGGCGAGTCGGAGACCCGCCATGTGGCAGAAGAAGCCGGGATCTCCAAGGGCACGCTGACGGGGGTCGCCCGCACGCTCGAGGCCCGCGGCCTCGTGGCGCGATCCGCCCATCCGACGGACGGCAGGCTTGTGCTGCTGCGCCTGACTCCCGAGGGAGACGCACTCATGCGCCAGGTGTTCCCGGAGTTCAATGAAGAGGAGG
>NZ_JBSFFI010000110.1:0-1052 GCF_053596035.1 Streptomyces sp. NPDC001781
CGACGCTCCGCGTTCGACAACGGGCTCCAGTACGTCCGCGCCCCGTACGTAATGTTCGCGCAAGCCAGGGACATCCTCGGCGAGGACGTCATCGGTAGGTTGGCGCAACGGGCCCGCGCCACCAAGGCCGATGTCGTCGTCGGGGACCAGGACAACTTCCCCGGACCGCGGCGCGGCGCCGACGAGCCCTGGAAGAGATATTTCGGCAAGGGCGCGAGCCAGGTCGAACGCCTCGATGACGCACCCTACTTGGTGTTTTCCACCGGACTCGGCGCCAAGCTGCTGCGTACCCGGCTGCTGCGCGATCAACGGCTGCGCAGCGGCCTCGGCCCCGGCTACGAGGACGCCTGGATCACCGTGCCCGCGTTGCTGCACGCGCGCCGTGTCGCCCTCGCGCCCTCCGCCACCTGCTACACGCGCGACGAGGAACAGCGCGACTCGCTCTTCGACGTGCCGTGGAACGACCCCGTCAAGACGCAGGAACTCATCCGACTGTGCCTGTACCTGATGAGTCGCGTCGGTGAACTGCGTCCGCGCTCGGCCCGGTTGGCCCAGCGTTTCGTGGTGCGCACGTTCCAGCCGTACCTGCGCAATCTGTACCGGATCATGAACCGGTCCGAGCTCGCCGCGCTCTTCCCCGCCCTGCGCGAGCTCTACGCGCGGATACCCGACGACCTGATCCTGCAGTACGCCACCGCCGCCCAGTCCCGGCTGCTGCACCACGCCGTGCGCACCGGCAACTTCGAGCTGCTGTGTGATCCGCTGTCCAAGCCCGAGTACCGGCCGCACCTCCACATCGACGACGCCGGCCTCCACCGGGGCCTGGCCGTTGACCCGGTGGCGACGTCACTGCTGCGCATCGACCGGCAGAAGGCGGTCCTGGAGACCTTTCACGTCGAGCCCGAGCACATTGAGTTCAAGGGACTGCTGGTGTACACCGGCACCGACATCTCGCAGGTCTTCGACAACCGCATCGAACAGGTGCTGAGCGACGGCACCCGCGAGCGCACCGTACCCGAAGAGCAGGTCTACCGCCGGGACCTCTGGCGTAC
>NZ_JBSFFI010000111.1:0-1048 GCF_053596035.1 Streptomyces sp. NPDC001781
GCCGCACTTCAGGCGTGCGTCGGGTTCGGTGTGCGGGTGAGCGGAACTGCACTCGCTCGCGCTGAGCGCCTACCTCGCCGCCGGGGACTGGGCTACAACCGAGTTCCATGCAACATGCACACCGATGCCTGGCTGCCCTTCGGCCCCACACGCTTCGTTCTCGCGCCACCGCGACGAGCCGCCTGGCGCACGCCCAACTTGCGCAAAGCGATGTCGAGGCTGCCACGCACACCGCGATGCGTGTGCCGGCCGAAGCAGCTACCCAGCACGCGAGGGTCTCCCGCATGCTGCAAGAGTTCAGCGCTGCCCTGCGTGCCACGGCGCCCGGCAGCACCAGCACACACAACTGAACCGAGCACACCGCCGCATGGAGGCCCACCGCATGACTTCGGCACCCGCCATCGAACTCCGTACATTCACCGACCTGGACGCTGCTCGCGGCGACCTGCTCGATGTGTACGCCGAAGTACGCGCCCCACTCCTGCACTTGCCGAACTACGCTGTCACGTCCTTCGGGGAACGCCTGGATCGGCACAGCACGGAACCGGGCTTCAAGGCTGTGCTGGCCTACGAGGGCGAGCATCCGGTGGGCTACGCCTACGGGAACCGGATCGAGGACGGAGACCGCTACTGGCAGCGCACCAGCCCGCCTCCCAGCGAGAAGTACACGGCGCGGCCCGCGATCGCCCTCAAGGAGATCGGCGTGCGACCGGGCTGGCGCGGCACAGGTGTTGCGCGCCGCATCCACGACGAGCTACTGGCCGGCCGGGAGGAGCCGTACGTCACGCTCATGGTCAACGAGGCGGCGGGGGATGGGAAGGTGCATGCCCTGTACCTATCATGGGGGTACGAGGACATCGGCCACAGCCAGCCTTCTCCGGCCTCACCGAGGCTGACCGTGATGATCCGCCCCATCTGGTAGACAGCGGATCAAGGTCGAAGCGGCACGGTGTGAGACGCGCCGACCAGCGCGCTGTGTGCTCCAGTGCCGCTTGATCAATCGAACCTGCGATTCACCCCTGGGCCCAGTCGAGCTGCCTGCGGACAT
>NZ_JBSFFI010000112.1:0-1041 GCF_053596035.1 Streptomyces sp. NPDC001781
GCGCGGCCGGTCTAGTACGGGTGTCCCCCGCGCGGCCGGGTCGGCAGCGCGTCCTTCGTCTTACCGTGCTCGTCATCGGCCGCCAGAGCGGCGCGGGTCGTCCACATGGGCTTCCTCATTCCTTGGTCGGTGAGGCTGAGCGGCCTCGTGGGGAGCACCGTTGCGCGGGGTCCGCCAGCGGCGCTCCCGGGCGGGGCTCAGAACTCGTCAAGCGGGAGGGAGTTCAGGTGGTCCTCCATCGCGGCGAACCCTTGGCCGGTCATCCCGAAGCCGTTGGACGTGCGGACGACCAGACCGGTGGGCACCAGCGACTCCAGCAGCCGGGCGGTCTTCGCCACGTTGCCGACGTGCCAGCCGGACGTCTTCGTCCACTCGCCGTTGTGCTCGGCCAGCATCTCCAGCGCCGTGTGCTGGTCGCTGCTGAGTCCGGGTGTGCTGCTCATCGTGTCGGTTCCTCTCTGCTGCGGGTGGGGCCGCCGGTCGACGGCCCCGGGTCGGACTGTGTCAGGCGTTGACCAGCTCGCGGGCCTTCACCGGGCGGACGGTCTGGCGGACGGTCACCGGGGCGCCGTTGGCCACGAGCATCAGGACCACGGCCGCCTTGATGTCCGCGCGGCGGGGCTTGTAGTTGCGGAGCAGGACGCCGACCTGCGCGGCGGTGAAGTGGTTGGTGACCTTGGTCCGCTTCTCCTTGCCGCGCACGGTGCGGTGCCGCCGGACGACCTTGACGGGCTTGATGCCGAGACGCCGGGCGACGGAGCCGAGGCCGTTGCGCACTCCCTCCAGGGTCTCCTCGTTCTCGATGCCGGCCGCGATGGCGTGGGTGGCGATGGCGCGGCCCCGGTGCAGCGAGCGGGCGAAGCGGGTCGCGGCGGAGCGCTCGCGGACGGTCCGGCGGCGGAGCTGGCTGGCGGTGAGGCGGTGCGTCATGGTCGGTCCCTGCTTTCCTGGTTCCTTGTCCCGATGGATTAATTAAATCAGGGTTGGGGCGAGCGCGCAACCCCCGGACGCGAAGAAGCCCCGACCTTTCACCCGGTCGGG
>NZ_JBSFFI010000113.1:0-1041 GCF_053596035.1 Streptomyces sp. NPDC001781
CAACCGCGCCGTGCTCGCCAGGGCCGTGCCCCTGACCACCGCGGTCGCGGAGCTCGAGACACTCCCCGCGGAGGCCGAGTCCCGCCTCACCGAGGCCGCCACCGCCCTCCACCACACCAGCCACCCCTACAACGCGGACGCCGACGCCACCTGGCACCACGTACGCCTCCTCCTGCGTCTGCACCGCTACGCCCGCGAAGTGCTCCCGGACGCCCCCATGGACGTACGACTCCTCGACGCGGCCGACGCCCTGAACGCCCACAGGGACGCCGCCGAGGCCGCCGCCGCGGCGGCCCACGCGGCCCGCACCCCTCGCATCGCGCCCACGACCGCGTACGCCCTCGGCGTGCTCCACGCCGACCAGCGCCACGAGGTCGCGGCCGCCCGACTCGCATTCGGACAGGCATGGCAACGACAGGCGGTGGGCACCCCATGACACACCCGATGACCGTGCGGCAGGACGACCCAGGAACGGTCCTCGCGGCAGGCTGCGTCCTGTGGCGCCGCTCCACAACTCCCCACGACGGCCGGGGAGTCGAGATCTGTCTCGTGCATCGACCCAAGTACGACGACTGGTCGCACCCGAAGGGCAAGCTCAAACGCGGCGAGGACGCCCCGGCCGGTGCCCTGCGCGAGGTACGCGAGGAAACCGGCCACGACTGCGCACTCGGCGCCGAGCTCCCCACGGTCCGCTATCTCGCGAACGGCCGCCCCAAGCAGGTGAGTTACTGGGCGGCGGAGGCGACCTCCGGCACGTTCACGCCGAACCGCGAGGTCGACCGCATCGCCTGGCTCACACCTCCCGAGGCCCGCGCCCGCCTCACCCAGCCCAGGGACCGCGTACTCGTCGACGCCCTGCTCGACGCCCTCCACACCACCTGACGATCACGTTCCGTAGCCGTACCGTGACCTAACCGCACCGCCCGCTTAGGTTCACCCGGCGTTCACTCTTGGCCATCGGCCGCTTCACCTGATCTGCCTAATTTCAGCCTTACGCGGTGAGTCCCCGGCCTCCGGGAACGCCCCGCCGCTCGACTGAAA
>NZ_JBSFFI010000114.1:0-1027 GCF_053596035.1 Streptomyces sp. NPDC001781
CCTCCAGCGTCGGCATCGACTGGCCGGCCGCGACGCCGGGAATGTCCACCGACGCGGTCACGGCCATCGTGGCGTCCGGCACCTTGGCCTGCGGGGCCCGCTCGCGCACCTGCGAGAGAGACGCGACGCGGCGGCCGTTGCCGTTCTGCTCGCCCATCGCGGCAGCGATGCCGCGCGCGGCGGCCTCGGTCAGGGCGGCCATGTCGATGCGGCCACCGGCGGTCACCGGGGCGGGCTCACCCTCGGCTCCCTGGCCGCCCTCGGCGCCGTGGACGGACTGGCGCAGGATAGCCATCTGGCGGGCGCGCTCCTGCTGCTGAGTGGTCGCCAGCTCCTCGGCGCGGACGGCACGCACGCGCAGCTCGGCGCGGATGCGGTCCAGGTCACCGGCGAGACGCTGGGAGTAGGTGACGTTCTCGGGGGAGAGGCTGGGGAGCCCCACGACGCGGTCGAACTCCTCGACTGCGCGGGTCTCCAGCTCCCCCAGGTCGGCCTCGCCCACCAGGGAGAGGTCGTCAGGTGCGCTGAACAGCTCAGGATCCGGCACTGAAACCTCCGTGGGCAGGCCGTGAGATCAAGTCGGGGCGGACCGTACAGACAAACGGCCGAATCGCCAAAAGTCACAAGGACTTCGGACGATTCGGCCGTCTGCGCAGGTCAGCCCTGCTCGCCGCCGATCGGCTCGGGGGCCGGGGGCGGCGGGGGCGGAGGCGTCTGGTTACAGCCGCACACGATGATCACTCCTCTCCGTGGACTCGGGCGGACAGGGACTTCAGGACGCGGCGGTATGCCCACTGGTCCAGCTCGTCCTCGGACAAGCCGTCGTGGAGCTGCGGGATACCGGCCGCGACGAGGGCGAGCTGCTGCCCGCTGGTCAGATGCGTCTTGAGCTTCGGCACCGGGAAACCGGGGACGTTGACGGCGAGCAGGCCGACCAGGCGCAGCGATCCGCCGATGCGGCGCCAGTCGCCCGAGACCTGCCCGGCCGCGCGCAGCTCCCGGATGCGGGACTCCGAGGTGCCGGGCC
>NZ_JBSFFI010000115.1:0-1022 GCF_053596035.1 Streptomyces sp. NPDC001781
GGCGATCACGGACTACGTGCGCAAGGAGCACGGGCTGCTGATCGGCGAGCGCACGGCCGAGGACATCAAGGTCGCGATCGGCTCGGCGTGGCCGGTGCCCGGTGAGGAGGCGTTCGAGATGCGGGCGTTCACCGTGCGGGGGCGCGAGAAGGTGGCGGGCCTGCCGAAGACGGTCGAGCTGACGGTGCGCGAGGTGCGGGCCGCGCTCGACGAGCCCGTGGAGGCGGTCATCGCCGCGGTGAAGGCGACGCTGGAGGAGTGTCCTCCGGAGCTGTCGGGGGACGTGATGGAGCACGGGATCGTCCTGACCGGCGGGGGCGCGCTGCTGCCGGGGCTCGATCTGCGGATCGCCTCCGGCACGGGGATCCCGGTGTTCGTCGCGGACGACCCGCTGGACAGCGTGGCGCTGGGCTGCGGGAAGTGCGTCGACGACTTCGACGGGTTGCAGCGGATGCTCGCGGCGTAGGCCTGCGTCTACGTCCTTGCCGGGAAGGCCGCCGCCACCTCGTACGTGGCGTGGTCCGTCGGGCCCGCTTCGAACGTGCCGCCCAGGGACAGGACGCGTTCCGCCATGCCGGCCGTGCCGGTGCCCGCGGAGACCGGGGCGGTCGTCGGGGCGTCCGTCGGCAGCGGGTTGGCGACCGTGACGTGGAGGCGGTTGGCCGCGACCGCGACCGTGACGGTCACCGGGCGGCCCGGGGCGTGCTTCGCGGCGTTCGTCAGGCACTCCTGGACGACGCGGTAGACCGCGGCCTGGCGCAGCGGGGACTGGGCGCGGGCGGCGGCGTCCACGTCGACGGAGACCTCGTTGCCGGCCGCCGCGCTCTCCTCGGCGAGCCGGGGCAGCGCGTCGAGGCCGGGGGTCGGCGTGCCGCCCCCGCTGCCGCGGCGCACGACGATCTCGTTGAGCAGCAGATGGGCCCGCCGCGCCGTCTCGGACAGCTCGTCGAAGTCCGACTCCCAGCGCTCGCCGCGGGCCCGCCGCGACAGCACCTCCGCCCGCACCGACAGCATCGTCAGCT
>NZ_JBSFFI010000116.1:0-1010 GCF_053596035.1 Streptomyces sp. NPDC001781
GCCGACGATGACGGCGGCGATGATCGGCGTGATCATGATGGCGGTGAAGGCGGAGAGGTACTTGCGCATCACGAGCAGCATGAAGCTGCCCAGGGTGGCGAAGCCGAGTACGGCGAGCATTGTTGCTCCTTGGGGCGGCGCTCGGGGCGCGGCGGGTGGCAGGGTGCGGGCGCGCACCCGCGCAGGGCTGAGGGCCGGACGTGCGAGAGGGCGGACTTGAAGCTGCGGCTCAAGAGGCGCGGGGGCACGACCAGTTGCGGCTGACCGGTTTACCGGTTGGCCGGTAGGTAACTAGACTCCTGGCTGATTCGTCAATAGCCACGTTCGATCGATGCGCCTCCGAAGCCCCCTGGGGCACCCTCGGCGGCCTACGCCGGACCCGCCCCGCCGAAACGAGGAAATCCATGGCAGAACTCTCCAGAATCACGGTCGAGCCGCGCGAGCCGCTGGCCGCCGAGGTGTCCCAGCGACTGATCGACTACCTGATGTCCGGGGAGGTCCAGCCCGGTGACCGCATTCCCTCGGAGCGGCAGCTGACCGAGATGCTCGGGGTCAACCGGCCCACCGTGCGGGAGGCCATCAAGTCCCTCGGCTTCCTGGGCCTGCTGGAGATCCGGCAGTCCAGCGGGACGTACTTCCGGGGCACCGACTCCGACGTGCTGTACCGGCTCTTCGAGCTCGGCCTCGTCCTCGGCGAGCGCGGCGCGAAGGACATGCTCCAGGCGCGCACCGAGCTGGAGGTCGTCGTCGCGGGACTCGCCGCCGAGGCGCGCGACGAGTCGGGGGTGGCACTGCTGCGCGCCCGACTCAAGGCGATGCACGAATGCCCCGACGAGGAGTTCGCCGAGGCCGACACGGCTTTTCACGCGGCCCTCGCCGAACTGTCCGGCAACTCGGTACTGCGGGACATGCTCAAGGGCATGCGCGCGATGATCCAGCGCGGCTGGGTCGAGCGGACCGGAGCGGTACGCACCCGGAAGATCGCGTACGACGACCACGTGCCGATCTTC
>NZ_JBSFFI010000117.1:0-1002 GCF_053596035.1 Streptomyces sp. NPDC001781
GCTCACCGGTGCGTCCCGCATACGGCCCGTTGTCCACGACGATGGCCTCCACCAGGCCGTATCCCGCGCTCGTCACGCGCATGGCTGTGCCGCGCCGCATGAAGACGTCGCCGTGCCCCAGCTCGCCGACGCGGACCGGTCCCGTTGCCGCCGGTGACGGTGCTCGCTCCACCACCTCGTCCGGGTTCTTCAGCGCGCCGGTGCGGCCCTTGTGCGGGCCGTCCAGCACCTCCGCCAGCACCGACGTAGCCGACTCGCGTTCGGTCAGGCGCATGAGCGTGCCGTTCCGGAGGAAGCAGTCGGCCTCGTCCAGGTCGCCGAGCCGGGCCAGGCGGTCGGGCTTGCACTCGTGGTCCCGGCACGGGTCCTTCGGGCCCATGCTCATGACGCGCGGCTCGCAGGCCCACGTCACGGCCTTGGCCTTGCCGTCCACGCCGAAGTAGTCCACCAGCGGGGTCACCGGGTGGCCGCAGTCGGCGCAGTTGAGCCGCAGCGTGTCCAGGCCCCGGACGTTCTCGGGCATCTTGGCCAGCAGGTCCGCAGGGGTGCGCCACGCGTCGGCTTCCGCCTGCTGCCGGTCCAGTTCACCGAGGGTCGCCTGGAGGCCCTGCGCAGCATCGTCTGGGCAGCCAGGGCAGTCGTCCGCGTGCTCCGGGTCGTCACTGTCATCGGTGACGACGTGCGCCTCTTCGTCCTCTGAGTCGACGGCGCCGCAGAGCGCGCACCGGACGACCAGGCCCTCCCCGTCGTCCTCCACGGGGTCGTTCTCGGTGAACCCGTCGGGGTGCGTGCACGGGGTGCCGCAGGCGGCGCACACCATCCGGTCGTTCTCTACGCCGAACACGGCGTCGTCGTGGGAGCACGTCCGGCCGTCTTCGGTCTGGCCGGGCGGGATCTTGTTCGCCGTCACGCGCCGGTCGCACGGGGTGCAGGCGACGGCGCCGTGGGGGACGTCCTCGCCGCAGCCGGGGCACCGGTGGGTGTCGGTGTTGCACTGCTCGC
>NZ_JBSFFI010000118.1:0-1001 GCF_053596035.1 Streptomyces sp. NPDC001781
GTCCAGGTTGGTGTCGGTGAAGCGGGGGTTGTTGCGGCGGAAGTCGTTCTCGTCCAGCTCGTCGGGGGAGCTGAAGCGGCCCGCGAGGAAGCCGCGGCCGAGCGGCGAGTACGGCACGAAGCCGATGCCGAGCTCCCGGCAGGCGGGCAGCACCTCGGCCTCCGCCGCCGACGACAAGCCCGAGATCCCGAAGGGCCCGCCGACGGCCAAGGAGGTACGGGCCGTCGCCGACGGTTTCCTCACCGCCTGGCAGCACGGGGACGCCGCGAAGGCGGCCGGCTACACGAACGACCCGGCCGCCGCGAAGAAGGCGCTCGCCGCCCTCGCCAAGGACGCCCACCTCACCGACCTGAAGCTCGCTCCCGGCACCCGCGAGAGCGCCGAGGTCCCCTTCCACGTCACGTCCACGGTCGAGTACAAGAAGCTGAGCAAGCCCCTCGCGTACGACTCCTCGCTGACCGCCGAGCGCCGCAAGAGCGACGGCAAGGTCCTCGTCGACTGGCAGCCCTCCGTCGTCCACCCGGACCTCAAGGAGGGCGACCACCTGGAGACCGGCGAGGCCGGCGATCCGCCGGTCAAGGCCGTCGACCGGGCCGGGAACGAGCTGGACGCGAAGAAGTACCCCTCGATCGGCACCATCGTCGACGGACTGCGCGAGAAGTACGGGAAGAAGGCGGGCGGCACCGCAGGCGTCGAACTGCGCGTGGTGCGGGCCACGTCCGAGAAGAAGTCGGACGACAAGAACGCGCTGCCCGACAAGACGCTGCTCACGCTCTCCAAGGGCACGCCGGGCACCGTGAAGACGACGCTCGACCCGACGCTGCAGGCCGCCGCCGAGGACCAGGTGAAGTCCCGCAAGAAGGCCTCGGTCGTGCTCGTGAAGCCGTCGACCGGCGAGATCCTCGCGGTGGCGAACTCGAACCCCGGGTTCAACACGGCGTTCCAGGGCTCCCTCGCGCCCGGCTCCACGATGAAGGTCATCACGGCGTCGATGCTCCTGG